>CAYSVD010000241.1:0-25101 GCA_964434395.1 uncultured Pseudohongiella sp. | reverse complement strand
CGGTCCACCCCGTCATGGCCGTCGTCGAACAGGGATTCGACGACGAACGCGCCGGCGGCATCGTACTTGTCATGCCGGCTCGACTCGCCCGCGCCGTCGTTGTCGTCGTCCGCGACCGTCAGCGCCCGGTCGATGGTCTGCATATCCAGCGCCTTGCCGGTTCCGTCCGCCTCAAGCGCCCACTCGTCGTACCAGGTGGTCTTGACGACCAGGTTCTTGTTGACGTCCGTCGCGCCGTACTCGTAGGCTTCGGCCCGGTCGAAGGTGCCGTCCTTGTCGTCGTCGAACTCGGTCAGCACGACCCGGTCCTGCGCGTCCTTCGTGTCGCGGCTGGCGGGGACGGCGGGTGTCTGGCCGCCGGCGCTGGAACCGCCGCCGCTGGAACCGCCGCCACCGCTGGAGCCGCCGCCGCTCGATCCGCCGCCGCCGGTGCCGCCGCCGCCGCCGGAACCGCCACCGGGCATCTGATCGCCGGGCATCTGGTCGCCCGGCATTTGATCCCCGGGCAGCTGATCGCCCAGCGCGTCGATCGCCGCCCGCACCGTGGCGTCGTCATCGGTCACCGAGGCCAGCGCCCCGCTCAATTCGGCGGGCTCGCCGTCCAGCATCCGGACCACCGAATGCTCCGCCGCCACCTCGCCCCGGTTGAGGAAGGCCTCGGCGAAATCCTCGAAGCCCGCCGGCGCGACGGGAGCGCTCAGGAATCCCTGCGCGAGCAACACCAGTTCGGCGGCCGCGCCGCCGCCATCGAGATGGGGAACCACGACCTCCCGGCCGACCGCCAGCAGGTCCGCGCCGACTCCGGGCAGCAGGATCCTTAGCCAGGCGTCCGAGAACTCGGTCGGGGTCTGAGCGGCCGGGTACAGCGCGGCCCAGCGCTCGTCTCCGACCAGCACCTCGGCCGCGGCGGGCAGGCCGCCCTCGCCGGCGGCGGCCTCCTCCAGCTCCGCCACCAGGGCGGCGCCCGGCGCGGCGCCGTACGCCGCCACGGCCAACTGGACGAGATCCTCGGTGGTCTCGCTCTCGGCCAGCTCATCCATCGCCTCCCCGCTCCGCTCGAGGAAGCCGCTGGCGAAATCCGCGAAGTCCGCCGGCACGGCGGGATCGCTCAAGAAGGCCTGCGCCGCCAGCACCAGGCCGCCGGGCGAGCCGCCGCCGTCGATGTGGGGGACCACGACGCTCCGGCCGAAGGTCAGCAGGTCCGCGCTCACACCGGGCAACAGGGTCATCAGCCATGCGTCCGAGAACTCGGCCGAGGTCTGGGACGATGGGTACAATTCGTTCCAACGCTCGCCGGAGGCCAAGGCCTCGGCCGCATCGAGCAGGGAGCCGCCCCCGTCGACGATCGCCTCCAACTCGCGCATCAGCGCGGCATCCGGCGCGGCGTCGTAGGCCGCGACGGTCAACTGGACAAGGTCTTTTCTGGTTTCGCTATCGGCCATTCGTTTGACTCATCAACGCGCCCGGCGGACGACTGCCGCCCAGCGGGCGCGAACATCCGACCGCAGGGGCCGCTTCCGGCCCGCGCGCCTCCGTCGCTCTAGTGTGCGGCAAAGGCTGGACCCGCTTTTTCTGGATTTCCTTCCCGTCTCTCCGATCTTCTTCCGACCGACCCGCCATGAATGAAACCATGCCCGCGACAGTGTACCCCTTCCATTCCCCGCGTCAACTCGCACTCACACCGCACTCACACCGCGATGCCGCGGCCTCCCCAGCCGCCGGTCGCGGCAAGGCTGAAAAACGATTCCGCGGCAGGTGGACCCGCGCCGTCCGCGCGATACGCCCTCCGGGCTCCAAGCGAAGCCGGCGTCCCGGGACGCATCCCGCGGACGTGAGCGCCGACGGCGCGGAGGGACCATGGAATCGGCGTCTCCCGGACCGCATCAGGGCCATGAAGGCCGACCGACGACGCCCCGCCGCGGCGATGCGGCAAGGCCGCCCCCCGTCCGGCGATCACACGCTCCAGTCGTCGTGGAACGGCATGTCCGCCAAACTGCCGATGATGCCGTGCTCCGCCGCCGTCGCGGGGCCGCCGCCGTACGATGCGGGAGCGGCCCAGTTGGCGGTTTTGCCGGCCGGTTCCACTCCAGGATCGCCAGAGTCGCCGCCGCCGTCCTGTCCCGACCCGGTGTCGCCAGGATCCCCGGCTCCCGGCTGCCCGGACTGTTGGGGCCGCAGGGAGACGGGGGAAGGCACGCTGGGCCTGTAGGGCATGCCGGATATGTCGGGCGGGCCGTTGCCGGCGATGTCCGTCGAGTCGTCCCAGTCGACCCAGTGATCGACCGTGTCCGGTCCGCCCGCTCCGCTGTAATTGTAGCGTTCGGCCATGATGTAGGTGATCTGGTCGTCGGAAGGGTCGTCGCCGATGCCTGTGACGGCGCCGACCCTCTTGAAATGGAGCCGATTGCCGTTGGCGGTGTCGTAGGTGTAGGCCTCGGCCCGATCCCAGTCGCTGTCGGAGTTGTTGTCGAACAGCGCGCGGACGACGAGGCGCTCGCCGCCGACGGTCCCGAAGGTCCGGTGCGACCGCGACACCCAGCCATCGCCGCCCTCCACATCCGTGACGAGCAGTTCCCGATCAATGGTCTGGTCGGCCAAGTCCCGACCGGCGCCGTCGGCCTCGACGGCCCATGCGTCATACCAGGAGGTCTTGACCCAGACGGTCCTGACTATCAGATCCCGCGAACCGTACTCGTAGGCCACGGCCCGGTCGTGGATCCCGTCCCCGTCGGTATCGAACTCGGACAAAATGGTCCGGCCCGCGCTGTCGTACGTGTGGCGCGCGTCGGTAGCGCGGTCGTCGGTGCGGTCCCACACGCCGTCGCCGTCGTCGTCATGCTTGGTTTCGACGGGCAAGCCGGCGCCGCTGAAGGTCTCGTGCCTGCTCCTGTCGACAGAGCCGTCGTCGGCGGCGCCGGTTCCCGTCCCGTCGTCGTAGTCGGTCCGGCGTGTGGCGAAGATGCCGCCGGCGCCTTGATACGTGACGGTGGTTCTGGCGTCGGCGATGCCGTCGCCATCGAAATCTTCCAGGAAATTCAGCCAGCGCTTGTCGGCGGAGTCGGCGCCGTAGGTCCAGCCGTGCACTTTGTCCGGGGTCTCGCCGGAAAGGCCGAAAGACCCAGCCCAGGAATCGAAAAAGCGGGTTTCCGTTCGGCGTCCGGCGGCGTCGTACGCGTAGGCTTCGGCCCGGTCCGCCCCGTCGCCGTCGATGTCGAACAGCGACTCGACGATCCGGCCGCCAGCATCCATCTTGTCGATGCGGGCATCGTCGTCGCCGTCGCCGTCCAAATCCAGTCCGAAGCGGTGGATGCGGTCGGCCTTGCCGGCGCTGAGCGCCGCGAAATCCGACGTGCCGTCGTAGGCGTCGAAGAAACGGCTCACCCTCTCGCCGGCGGCGTTCAAAAGACGGATCTCGGCCCCGCTCCAGACGACCGCGGCGGACTCGGGGTCCGCGCCGGCGACCTCGCCGGTCTTCCTGAGCGCGACCTGGCCGGACGCGTCGTATTCAAACCCCTCGGCCCGCTCCCACTCGCCGTCGGCGGCGTCGATGTCGAACAGCGACGTCAGGACGAGTTCGCCGGCCGCGTCGTACGTGTCGTGCTGACGCGACTCGCCCGTGCCGTCGCCGTCGTTGTCCGTCACGGTCAACACCCGGTCGATGGTCTGCCCGGCCAGGCCCTTGGCGGAGCCGTCCGTCCCGAGCGCCCAGTCGTCGTACCAGCTGGTCTTGGTCTTCAGGCCCCCGGCCCCGTACTCGTAGGCCTCGGCTCGGTCGTGGGTGCCGTCCCCGTCGTCGTCGAATCCGATCAGCACCGCCCGACCCTGATCATCGTAGATCTCCTTGACCCCCTTGGGAGCGCCCGGGGCGCCGCCAGGGACCGGCCCGGCATCATCGGGCTCCCCGACCCCCGGCTGCTCGGGTTCCTGAGGCTGTTCGGAATCTTGGGACCGCTCAGGCTCCTGGGGCCGTTCGGAGACGGAGGAAGGCAAGGTGGGCCTGTACGGGACGCCGGTCACGTCAGGCGCGCCGTTGCCGGCGATGTCCTTCGAGTCGTCCCAGACGGTCCAATGATCGACCGTGCTTTTCCCGCCCGCATCGTCGTAGTTGTACCGCACGGCCTCGATGTAGGCGATCCGCTCGTCGGCAGGGTCGTCGTCGACGCCCGTGACGGAGCCGATCCTCGTGAGGTGGAGCCTGTTGTCGTTGGCGGTGTCGTACGCGTAGGCCTCGGCCCGGTCCCAGCTCCCGTCGGAGTCGCCATCGAAGACCGAACGGACGGTGAGGCGCTCGCCGCCGACGGTTCCGAGGGTCTGGTGCCACCGCGACTCCCATATCCCGTCGCCGTCCGCATCCGTGACGACCAGCATCCGATCGATGGTCTGATCGGCCAGATCCTCGCCGGCGCCGTCCGCCTTGAGCGTCCAGTCGTCATACCAAGTGATTCTGGTCTTCAGGTTCCCAGCGCCGTACTCGTAAGCTTCGGCCCGTTCGTAGACGCCATCCTCGTTCTCGTCGAATTCGGTCAGCACGACCCGGTTCTGGTCGTCCATCGTATCGCGGCTGGACGGGGTGGCGGGCGCTTGACCGCCGGAGGTGACGCCGTCCGGAGTCTGGCCGACGCCCGAGGACGGCCCGGCATCGTCGGGCTCCCCGACCTCCGGCCGCACGGGATCCTGATGCTGTCCGGGCTCCTGGGGCCGCTCGGAGACGGGGGAAGGCAAGCTGGGCCTGTAAGGGACGCCAGGCACGTCAGGCGCGCCGTTGCCGGCGATATCCTTCGAGTCGTCCCAAGCCGTCCAGTGATCGACCGTGCTCTTCCCGCCCGCATCGTCGTAGTTGTACCGCACGGCCTCGATGTAGGCGATCTGTTCGTCGGCGGGGTCATTGTCGACGCCCGTGACGGCGCCGATCCTCGTAAAGTGGAGCCTGTTGCCGTTGGCGGCATCGTACGCGTAGGCCTCGGCCCGGTCCCAGCTCCCGTCGGAATCGCCATCGAAGACCGAACGGACGGTGAGACGCTCGCCGCCGACGGTTCCGAGGGTTCTGTGCCACCGCGACTCCCATATCCCGTCGCCGTCCGCATCCGTGACGACCAGCACCCGATCGATGGTCTGATCGGCCAGATCCTCGCCGGCGCCGTCCGCCTTGAGCGCCCAGTCGTCGTACCAGGCGATTCTGGTCTTCAGGTTCCCGGCGCCGTACTCGTAGGCTTCGGCCCGGTCGTAGGCGCCGTTCCCGTCTTCGTCGAATTCGGTCAGCACGACCCGGTTCTGATCATCCATCGTATCGCGGTTGGACGGGGTGGCGGGAGACCGGTCGCCGACGTCGCTGGACGTCTGGCCGCCGCCGCCGGAAGTCTGGCCGCCGCCGCCGGGAGTCTGGCCGCCGCCGGAGCCCTGATCGCCGCCGAGGCCCTGACCCTCGCTTGGATCCTGACCGCCGCCGGGATCTTGATCGCCTGGCATCGGGTCGTTCGGCGCGTTGATCGTGGCCCGCGCCGTCGTCGCCTCGCCCCTGCTGAAAAACGCGCCCGCGGCGCCGGAGAACTCCGCCGGCACGGCGGGGTCGCTCAGGTATTCCTGCGCCGCCAGCATCAGGGCGGCGACGTTGTTGCCGGCATCGATGTAACCGACCACGATCTCCCGGGCGGCCGCCAGCAACGCCGGATCGGCCCCGGGCAGCAGGTTCCCCAGCCAGGCGTCCGCGAACTCGCCCGGGGTCTGGGACGAAGGGTACAGCTCCTTCCAGCGCTCGTCGGCGGTCAGGGCGGCGGCCACCTCGGGCAGGGCGCCTCCGTCTTCGGTGATCGCATCCAGCTCGCGCATCAGGGCGGCGTCCGGCGCGGCGCCGTACGCCGCGACGGCCAGCTGGACGACGTCTTCCTTGGCCTCGCTGCCGGCCAGCTCCGCCGCCGCCGCCTCGCCCCTCTTGATGAAGGCGCGGGAAAGACCGGCGAAATCCGCCGACACGACGGGGCCGCTCAGGTATCTCTGCGCCGCCAGCACCAGACCGGCGGCCCCGTCGCCGTCGTCGAGATGGCCGACCACGACATCTCGGCCGACCGCCAGCGCCGCCGGGCCGGCTCCGGGGAGCAGGTTCCCCAGCCACGCGTCCGCGAACTCGCCCGGGGTCTGGGATGCCGGGTACAGGGCCCTCCAGCGCTCGCCAGCGGTCAGGGCGTCCGCCACATCCAGCAGAGCACCCCCGCCGTCGACGATCGCCTCCAGCTCGCGCATCAGGGCGGCGTCCGGCGCGTCGCCGTACGCCGCGACGACCAACCGGACGATGTCCTCTCTAACCTCGTTGCCGGCCATCTACACCCCTCCCCAAGCTTGCCCGACGGGGCGGTCCGCCTGCCGCCGGGGGAGCCGCCTTTCGGCGGCGCGCGCCGCCCCAGCCCCGGCCCACCTGCGATCGGCGGGCGCACGGCGACGTTAATGCACTCATTCCCAGCCCCGCGTCAACAACAATCGGCGCGGCTGTCGCACGCGGCCGTGACGCGACCCGCCGGCGCGGGCTTTCGGCGAAAACCTGGTTTTTAATCACGCTTTGGGCCGTCCGGCCCGCTCGCGGGCGGCATGGACGGGCGCGGCGGCGCGACAGCCGCACGGCTGGAAATTGATTTTGGCGGGGCGGGTCCGTACCATGGCCGAACCTTCCCCGCCCGCCGCCCACCCCTGCGTGAAGAAGAAAATCCTGATCATCGACGACGACGAGAGCCTGGGGCAGTTGCTGACCCAGTACCTTGAGCGCTACGGCATGGACGTGCGCGTGGCGATGACGCCGAGCCGGGGCTTCGAGCTGATCAAGAAAACCAAGCCCGACCTGCTGATCCTCGACATCATGCTGCCGGAGAAGGACGGCTTCGAGGTTTGCCGGGAAATCCGCGCCAAGTCGGCGATCTTCGGCCAGCTGCCCATTCTCATGCTCACGGCCCACGGCGAGGTGACCAACCGCATCGCCGGCTTGGAGCTCGGCGCCGACGACTACCTGCCCAAGCCCTTCGAGCCCCGGGAGCTGGTCGCGCGCATCCACAACATCCTGCGCCGCAGCGGCGACGATGCCGACGCCAGGGAAATCAAACCGTTCAGCGGACTGGACGTCGATGTTTCGCGCCGGGAGGTCAGGCTGGACGGGGAGGTGGCGGACCTCACCACCATGGAATACGAGTTGCTGGTCCTGTTCATGCGGTACCCCAACAAGACCTTCACGCGCGACGAGTTGATGAACCGGTTGCGCGGCATCGACGCCGAGCTCTTCTCCCGCGCCGTCGACACGCTGATCAGCCGCCTGCGGAACAAGCTGAATGACACCACGAAGACGCCGCGCTTCATCAAGACGGTGTGGGGGCGCGGCTACACCTTTATCGGCAAGCAGCTGTGACCGGCCTGGCGGAGCGGTTCAAGAAGTCGTTGTTCCTCCGGTTGTCGATGATCTTCGGCTTCACGGTCGCCTGCTTCGTCATCATCATTTCGGTCTCGCTGCGGACGATCGAAAGCAACAGGGCCGCCGGGGACATCGAAACCATTCCGGACTTTTTCACCCGCAACGTCGAGTCGATCATCGACGACATCGGTACGCCGCCGAACCTCAGCAACGCCATCCGTCTGGCGGAGGAGCTGGACTGGACCATCAACATCCGCAACCCCATCATGCGCTGGAGCTCCGACGCGGAGAACCGGCTCGACGTCGACCGGTCGGCCTTCATCCGGCCGCTGACCGAGGATGCCGAGGTCAGGTCGGTCGACAGCGAGGACATCATCCGGGTCAGCCGCGGCGGCTACGATTTCTACCTCTACCAGCGCTCGCGCGGCGACGAGGGCATCGACTACGCGGTGCTGTACGTCGGGCTGGCGCTGGGCGGCCTGGTCCTGTTCCTGAACTACTTCATGGTGAACCGCCTGCTGAGCCCGGTGCAGTTGCTGCGCCACGGGGCCGAGCGCATTCAAAAGGGCGACTTGGACTTTCGAGTCCGGACCGACCGGCAGGACGAGCTGGGCGAGCTGACCGAAAGCATCAACCACATGGCCGACTCCCTCCAGTCGATGCTGGAGGCGAAGCGGCAGTTGCTGATGGCGATCAGCCACGAGCTTCGGACGCCGGTCACCAAGGCGAAGCTGCGGCTGGAGTTCATGCCCGACAGCTCCGGACGGGAGGAACTGCGGCGAGACATCAAGGAGATCGAGCTGCTGATCTCGGCCCTGCTGGAGGCGGAGCGCCTCAACGGCGACCACGCCGCGCTGGCCGCGGAAAGGGTGCTTTTCGCCGGCTTCGTCCGGTCGGTGGCCGAACAATTCGGCGCCTGCGAAGGCGGACTGGAGTTCGATGCTCCCAAGGAGGATGCGGATTGCGTCATCGACCGGCTTCGGGTGCGGCTGCTGATCACCAACCTGCTCAACAACGCCGTCCGCCACGGCCGGGGCAATCCCATCACGGTCCGGACGAGCTTCTCCGACGATGCGGCGGTGCTCGAGGTCATCGACCGGGGCGAGGGGATCTCGAAGGCGCACCTTTCCCGGATCAGCGAGCCGTTCTACCGGGCCGACAGCGCCCGCCAGCGCAACACGGGCGGGACCGGGCTGGGCCTGTACCTGTGCCGGCTGATCGTCGAGGCGCACGGCGGCGCGCTGCTGATCGAAAGCGAGGTCGGAAAAGGCACCCATGTGACGGCGCGCCTGCCGCGCCCGGGCCCCCGCCGCTGACGCCTTCCCGCGTCAGCCGGCGCGGCGGCGGCGGGACCTCAGGAAATGCGCGGCCAGGACGAACAGGGTCAGCAGGGCGGGCACCAGGGCGGTGTTGACGGCCATGAGCGCGCCGCCCAACCGCTCGATATCCTCGGTCAGTTGGTACTGCACGTCCCGCAGGCGCCGGCGGGTGTCGATCAGCTCGGCGTTGAAACGGTCGATCTCGGCCTGCACTTCGGGCGCGACCTCGGCGGCCGGTCCGAGCGGCTCGGCCGGATCGTCCTCCTCGTCGGGCCGGCTCAGCTCGGCCAGCGCCCGCTCCGTCTCCGCCATCCGGTCCAGCAGCTCCGCCTCCTCCACGCGCAGGCGGTCGTCCGCCTCGCGCTGCAGCTCGAGCACCCGGGTGAACGGCCGCGAATAGGTGCCCCGGCTGCGGATGCTCACCAGGTCGGCGCCGCCGCTTAGGTTGTCCAGGGCGTTGATCACCACGTCGCCGTTGTTGGCGAAGGGCTGCGGGATGCGCCGGCCGAGGAACCGCGCGACCTGCACCCACAGCCGGTCGCTGAGCATGTCGGAATCGGCGAACACCACGATGTTGGCCGGCTCGGCGGTGCGGGCGATGTGGGCCGGAAGCTCCTCCGCGGGCTCCCCGTCCTCCGCCGCGTCCGCATCGCTTTCCGTATCCGCGACCGCATCGTCCCCGCCCGCATCTCCATCGCCTTCCGCAACCGCCTCCGCGCCGCTTTCCGCATCCGCGTTCGCATCCGCATCCTCCTCCTCGGCCGGCGGACGGCCGTCGGGAAAAGCGCTGTCCAGCATTCCGCTCAGCCGGGCCGCTACGACATAGCGCTCGCCCGTCGGCTCGAACTCATCGAACAGCACCGACGGGTCGATGACGTTCTCCAGCAAAGCGGCGTCCATCAGCATGGCGCTGGCGGACGACTCGATCAGCGGCTCGAAAAGCAACGGCGACTCCTCCGCCGGCGCGATGGCCCCCGCCGAGGAGAAATTGACGTTCTCGAGGCGGCTGGTGATGACGTCCCCGCCCGCCAGATTGCCCCGCAGCGCGCCCAGCATGCCCAGGTGCTGGACCGGCCGCCCGCCTTCGCCCGTCATCACCCGCAACGCCAGTTCGCTGTCGGCCAACACACGGGCGCTGTCGTAGACGACGCCCCAGGCCTCGAGCAGGCGCGGCATGTCGGAGCGCATGCCGGCGGGAATCAGCGCGCCGCCCGCCGAGCGCGTCACCAGGGAGTCGGCGTTCGGGTCGAGAAACACCAAGGTCTCGCCGCCGCGCATCACATGCTGGTCTATCGCGTACAGCATCCGCTCCGAAAGCTCCTGGGGATGCGCCACCATCAGCAGGTCGATCTCCTCGTCGACGCTTTCGCCGCCCGCGGGCACCCTCCTGACCTCGTAGAGCTGGCGGATCAGGTCCATCACCATCCACGGCGGCGACGGGCGGCCCATGACGGGGTCGAAGCCGCCGTCGATGTCCAATCCGGTCAGCAGGCCCACCACCGGACGCTCGGGATTGTTCACGTTGTCGATCAGCTTGAGGATCTCGTACTCCAGGAAAGGCTCCTGGTCCGGGCGGACCAGGGGCATGGTTCTGGAGATCCGCGGGCTGAACGGGTTGTCCGCCTCCCCGTCCTCCTCGCGCGCCACCACCAGGCCGAAGTAGATGCCGGGGCCGCCTTGGGTGACCGGGACGGCGCTGACGCCGTAGCGGGTCGCCATATCCTCCTCTTCCGAGAAGGGCTCCGGGTCGATGACGCTGAGCCGCAGGTTGCCCTCGCCGGCGATCGCGATCTCGCGCAGCAGCTCCTGGACGCGACGGGCGTAAGAGCGCACCTGGGGGGCGTCCCCGGTCGCGCTGTCGGAGTAGAAGAACATCAGCTCCATCGGGTGCTCGAGGCCGGCGACGATGCCGCGCGTGCCGTCGGACAGCGTATACAGCCGGTCTTCGCTCAGGTCGATGCGGACGCCCGGCAACAGGCTGATCAGCCCCACCGCGGCGACCAGCGCGACGGCGACGGCCAGCAGGCCGGCGGTGGAGAAAAGCGACTTCCTGTTCACGGCCGCGGAGCTCTCAGTTCGCCTTCTTCATCTCGATGACGATGGCGCTGGCCAGCAGCCAGGCGCCGATGAAGACGGCGAAGAAAAGAAAGTCCCGGATGTCCAGCACCCCCTTGGAGATGGACTCGAAATGGGTGAGGAAGCCCATGGCGGATAGCGCATCGACCAGCGGCTGAGGCGTCCAGTCGGGAAAGGCATCGAGCAGGATCGGCGAACCCATGACGACGAACACGAAGCAGATGGCCACCGTCAGAATGAACGCGATCACGGAATTCCGGGTGCAGGCCGACATGCACGAGCCGATCGCCAGGAAGCCGCCCGCCATGAACCAGCTGCCGAGGTAGGCCGCCGCGATCACGCCGTTGTCCGGATCGCCCAGGTAATTCACCGTGATCCAGATCGGAAAAGTCAGCGACAGCGCGATGCCGGTCAGCGCCCAGGCCGCCAGGAACTTGCCCAGCACCGCATCGGCCAAGCGCACGGGCAGGGTCAGCAGCAACTCGATCGTGCCGGTCTTGCGCTCGTCCGCCCACAGCGTCATCGCGATCGCGGGCACCATGAACAGGTACAGCCAAGGGTGGAAACCGAAGAACGGCAACAGGTCCGCCTGGCCGCGCTCGTAGAAGCCGCCCACCTCGAAGGTGAATATGCCGTTGACGATCAGGAAGATCACGACGAACACGTAGGCCAGCGGCGTGGCGAAGTAGCCCATCAGCTCGCGGCGGAAGATGACGCCCAGGCCGCCCATCACGACGCCTCCCGTTGCGTCACCGCCCTGAACACGTCCTCCAGCTGGCCGCGCCGCGCGTGGAATTCGGTCACCGGCCAGCGCCGGGACTGGGCGATCTCGGACACCTTGGGGAAAATCGGCCGGCCGGCGCCGGACAGGATGGTGTAGGTCGGCGGCTCCGAGGCGTCCTGCTCCACGGCGCCGATGTCCGGCAGGCCGGCGAGGTCCGCCGCCAGGTCGTGCTCCTCGCGCAGGCGTACGCTGACCGCCTGATGATAGCGCGAGCGCGCCTCCAGCTCGGCGGGGGAGCCGTCGGCGACGATGCGCCCTTCGGCGATGATGATGGCCCGGCTGCAGACCGCCGTGACCTCCTCCAGGATGTGGGTCGAGATGATCACGATCTTGTCGTGCGCCAGATTCCTGATCAGCGCCCGCACATGATGCTTCTGGTTCGGGTCCAGCCCGTCGGTCGGCTCGTCGAGGATGAGCGCCTTGGGATCGTGCATGATCGCCTGGGCCAGTCCGACCCGGCGCTTGAACCCCTTCGACAGGGTCTCGATCGTCTGGCCGCGCACGCCGTCCAGTTCCACCTCCCGCACCGCGCGCTCGACATGGCGGTCCGCATCGCCGCCGCGGAACCCGCGCACCCGGGCGATGAAGCGCAGGAACTCCAGCACGCTCATGTCGCCGTAGCAGGGGGCGCCCTCCGGCAGGTAGCCGATCAGGGACTTGGCCTCGATCGGGCGGGCGGCGATGTCGAAGCCGTCGATGGCGACCGCGCCGGCGGTCGGGGAGAGGAAGCCGGTGATCGCCTTCATGGTGGTGGACTTGCCGGCGCCGTTGGGCCCGAGAAAGCCGAGCACCTCCCCCTCGCCGACGCTGAAGCTCAGGTCGTCGACAGCGGTCACATGACCGAATTTCTTGGTCAGGCCTCTCACTTCGATCATCGTTGCGCACCGGGACGGCCGCCGCCGGCGCACGCCGGCGGGCGGGGCGAATAGTAGGGACGGCGCGGCCCCTTTTCAAGAAGACGGAAGCGCCCTGTGACGGAAGCGCCCTGTTGGGGGAAGCGCCCGCGGCGGAAGCGCCCGCCGACATGCGCTACAATGGCGCCACCATCAAGAACAGCGTCCGGTTCCATGAAGAAAGCCGTCGGCCTGTGCCTGGCCGCCCTGTTGCTGGCGGGCCTCGTCCAGTGCGGCCAGAAGGGCGCCCTCACCCGCCCCGAGGCCGCGCCCGCCGCCCGGCCGGCGCGCTGACCGCGCCCGCCGTTCCCGGCGCGCGGGGAGCCATGGACCACTTCGGCTACCGGGACGGCGCCCTGCACGCGGAGCGGGTGCCGGCGGCCGCCATCGCCGAGCGCCACGGCACGCCGTGCTTCGTCTACTCCCGCGCCGCGCTCGAGCAGGGCTACCGGGCTTACGAGCAGGCGCTGTCCGGGCTGCCCCACATGATCTGCTTCGCCGTCAAGGCGAACCCGAACCTGGCGGTGCTCGACGTGCTGGCGAGGCTGGGCGCCGGCTTCGACATCGTCTCCGGCGGCGAACTGGAGCGGGTCGCCGCGGCGGGCGGCGACCCGGGACGCGCGGTCTTCTCCGGCCCCGGCAAGAGCCGGGACGAGATCGAGCGGGCGCTGGCCGCCGGGATCTTCTGCTTCAACATCGAGTCGGAGGCGGAGCTGGAGCGCGTGGGCGAGGCCGCGCGGCGGCTGGGAGCGACCGCGCCGGTCGCCGTGCGGGTCAATCCGGACGTGGACGCGGGCGCGCACCCCTACGTCGCCACCGGCCTCAAGGAAAGCAAGTTCGGCGTTCCCGCCGGACGGGCCACGGCTCTCTACCGGCGCGCCGCCGCCATGGACGGCGTCAGGGTGGCCGGCATCGACTGCCACATCGGCTCCCAGCTCGCCAGCGCGGCGCCCTTTCTCGAGGCCGTCGACCGGCTGCTGGCCATGGCCGGGCGGCTCGAGGCCGAGGGCATCCCCCTCGGCCACCTGGACATGGGCGGCGGGCTGGGCGTCCCGCGCGGCGGGGAGCGGCCGCCGACGCCGGCCGAGTTGATGCGGGCGGTCGGCGCCCGGCTGGCCGGACGCGGCATGACGCTGATCGTCGAGCCCGGCAGGAGCATCGCCGCCGACGCCGGCATCCTCCTGACCCGGGTGGAGTACCTGAAGGACGGCGGCGCGAAAAGCTTCGCGGTGGTGGACGGCGCCATGAACGACCTGCTGCGCCCGGCGCTGTACGGCGCCCGGCACGACATCGTGCCGGTCGAGCGGTCCCGCCGAGAGGCGAAGCGGTGGGACGTGGTGGGCCCGGTCTGCGAGTCGGCTGACTTCCTGGGCAAGGACCGGACGCTGGCGATCGACGCGGGCGACCTGCTGGCGGTGCGCTCCGCCGGCGCCTACGGCTTCTCCATGAGCTCGAACTACAACTCCCGGCCCCGCGCCGCCGAGCTCATGGTGGACGGCGACGGCGCGCACCTGGTCCGCCGGCGCGAATCCGTCGCCGAGCTGATGGCCTTGGAGTCGCGCCTGCCGTGACGGCGGGGACGGGGCCATGCGGATCCGGTTTTCCAAGATGCACGGGCTCGGCAACGACTTCGCCGTGGTCAACGCGGTGGACCGTCCGGTGCGGGTCGAGCCCCGGCATGTGCGCCGGCTGGCGGACCGGCGCCGGGGCATCGGCTTCGACCAGCTGTTGCTGGTCGAGCCGCCGGCCGCCCCCGGGGTCGATTTCAACTACCGCGTCTTCAACGTCGACGGCAGGGAGGCCGAGCACTGCGGCAACGGGCTGCGGTGCCTCGCCGGATTCATCCGGCGCGAGGGCCTGTCCGACCGCGACCTCCTGACCGTCGGCACGGTGAACCGGGTGCTGCGCCTGAGGACCGCGGCCGGCGGCGCCGTCGCCGTCGACATGGGCCCGCCGGCGCTGGACCCCGGCCAGGTGCCCTTCCTCGCCGATGGCGCGGCGCCGGTCCACAGGCGGACGCTGGAGCTGGCGGGAGCGCGGACGGAGGTCGCATTCACCGCCCTGTCCATGGGCAACCCCCACGCGGTGATCGTCGCTGAAGATCTGGACCGGGCGGCCGTAAAAGAGACGGGAGAGGCGCTGGGCCGCCATCCGCATTTTCCCGAGGGCGTCAACGTCGGGTTCATGCAGGTGACGGGCCGCGGCGCCATCCGGTTACGGGTCCACGAGCGCGGCGCCGGCGAGACGCCGGCCTGCGGCACCGGCGCCTGCGCGGCCGTGGTCGCCGGGCGCCTGCGGGGGCTGCTGGACGGGTCGGTCGACGTGCGGCTCGCCAGCGGCCGGCTCGCGGTGGAATGGGAGGGCGGGGATGCCCCGGTCATGATGACGGGGCCCGCCGCGCACGTGTACGAGGGGACGGTCGAGCTGTGAGCGAAAAGAAAGGCGGCGAGAAGAGGAAGGCGACGGCGGAGCAGGTGGCGGCGTTCCTGCGCGCCAACCCCGGCTTCTTCGTCGAGCATCAGGAGTTGCTGGCGGAGCTGACCCTCCCCCACGAGAGCGGCGGGGCGGTGTCCCTGCTGGAGCGCCAGGTGGCCGTGCTGCGCGAGCGCGGCCGGCGCGAGCGCGCCAGGCTGGACGACCTGATGGACAACGCACGCGGCAACGACCGGCTGTTCGACACCACGCGCCGGGTGGTGCTGTCGCTGCTGGAGGCCGGGGGTCTCGACGGGATGCGGGAGGCCGCGCTGTCCGCGCTGGCCCGCCATCCCGGCGTCGACGCCTGCGAACTGATTCTGACCGCCCGGCCCGGCCTGGACGCGTCGGCGGCGGTCCGGACCGACTCCACGTCGGAGCTGACGGCGCGCTTCCGCGACGCGTTCCGGCTCGGACGGACCCACTGCGGCGCGCCGGACCGGCGGCAACTCGACTGGCTGTTCCCCGACGCCGACGGGGCCATCCGCTCCGCCGCCCTGTGCCCGGTGACGCGGGACGGCGAGGCGATGGGCCTGCTGGCGCTCGGCAGCCGGGACGGCGGCCACTTCAGCGTCAGCCATGACACGCTGTTCCTGGACTACATCGCCGAAATCTTCGGCGCGATCCTGGCCAGGCGCCTGGCGGATGCGGGCGCCGCGGCGGCGGGCGCGTGACCGGCCCCGATGCCCGCTGACGCCCCGCGGGAGAAAGCCCCCCGGCTGGTCTCCGTCATCTGCCGTAGCACGGCGCGCCCGCAGCTGGCGCAGGCGCTGGCCTCGGTGGCCGCCCAGACCTGGCCCGCCCTCGAGCTGGTGCTGGTCGACGCCGCCGGCGCCGGGCCGGACGCGCCGGCGCCGGACTGCGGCGCGGTGCCCGTGCGCCGAGCGGGCGGCGGCCGACCCCTGAGCCGTCCGGAGGCCGCCAACGCCGGGCTGGACGCGGCCCGGGGACACTACCTGATGTTCCTGGACGACGACGACTGGATCGCCCCGGAGCACGTGGCGAACCTGGCCGCCCGCCTAGAGGAGGGCCAGCCCGGCGTCCGAGCGGCCTACAGCAGCGTCCGCAAGGCCGGTGTCGACGGCGAGCTCCTGGACTACGTGTTCCGGAGCGAATACGAGCCGACGCTGCTCATGCAGGGCAACTTCATCCCCATCCACGCCATGCTGTTCGATCGCGGCCTGCTGGGGCGCGGATGCCGCTTCGACACGGCCTTCGACATCTACGAGGACTGGGACTTCTGGCTGCAGCTGAGCCGTCACACCCGGTTCGAGCATGTGGACGCGGTCACCGCGTTCTACCGGCAGGGCGCCGCCGGCTCCACGGCGACGACGATCTTGTCCATGGACCCGTACGACAACGACGGCGTCTTGGGGCGGGCCCGGGGCCGGCTGTACGACAAGTGGCTGCCCCGGTGGAGCGGCGCGGATGTCAACCGCCTGATCTCGCTGATGGACCAGTCTGAAGAGGTCGAACAGCTCGACGCCCAGCTCAAAGCCCATCACAAACTGGCCAAAGAACTTAATGCCCGGCTCAGGGACGTCTCCTCAACGCTGGCGAGCGAGCGCAAAGCCCATCACAAACTGGCCGGGGAGCTCGATGCCCGGCTTAGACATGCCGCCGCGAGGCTCGCGGAGGAACGGGAGGCTCACCTCAAGCTGACCGGAGAGCTCAAATCACAGATCGCGCGGCAGGACGGCGCCCTGCGCGACCACGGCGACCACATCGCCAGACTAGAGGATACACTGGACGGGATCTACCAGTCCTTCGCCTGGAAGGTCATGGGACCGATGCGGCGCCTCGCCAAGCGGCTCGCCCCCCCGGAGGACGGTGTCGAGGAGGAGGCGACGGACGCCGACCGGCTGAAGGCGCGGCACGCCCGCCTCGCCAGACGACGGCTGACTGCGTTCCTCGCCGAGGAAAGACATCTGGAATTCCCCCGCTGCGACCGTCCGGCGGTGTCGGTCGTCGTGGTGCTTTTCAACCAGGCCCACTTGAGTTTGACCTGCATCGAGTCGCTACTCGAGCGTGCGGACGTCCCCTTCGAGCTGGTCGTGGTGGACAACGGCTCCCGCGACGCCACGCGCCGGCTGCTCGGCCGGCTCCGCAACGCGCGGATCCTGCGCAACCGGAGGAACCTGGGCTTCGTCCGCGCCGTTAACCAAGCCGCCGCCGCCGCCACCGGGGAATGCTTGTTGCTGCTGAATAACGACGCTACGCTGGAGGCGGGTTGCATGTCCGCCGCCTTGGCCGCCCTGCGCTCGGCGGCCGACGTCGGCGCGGTGGGCGGCAGGATCCTCATGCTGGACGGCCGGCTACAGGAGGCGGGATGCATCGTCTGGCGCGACGGCGCCTGCCTAGGCTACGGCCGGGGAGAGCGGCCGGATGCGCCGGAATTCATGTTCCGGCGGGACGTGGACTACTGCTCCGGGGCCTTCCTGATGCTGCGCCGAGAACTTTTCCTGGAGCTGGGCGGCTTCGACGAGGCCTTCGCCCCGGCCTACTACGAGGATTCGGACTTCTGCCTGCGCCTCGGGGCGCGAGGCCTTCGCACCGTGTACGAGCCGCGGGCCGCCGTCACCCATTTCGAGTTCGCCAGCTCCGGCGGCATGGGCAAGGCGGTCCGCCTGCAGGAGCGCCACCGCGGCCTCCTGCTGGAACGGCACCGCGACGCACTGGACCGACAGCCCGAAAACGATCCGGCCAACGTCCTGCGAGCAAGGACGGCCAACGCCTTCGACAACGTACTAGTGATCGACGACCGGGTTCCGACGCCGTCCCTCGGCGCGGGCTACCCCCGTAGCGCACTGATGCTCAACCTGATGAGCGAGATGGAACTCAACGTGACCTTCTACCCGCTGGTGTTCCCCGAATGCCCGTGGGACGACGCGTACGCGGCCTTGGCCCCGTCCATCGAAGTGATGCTGGGCCGCGGGCGGGACGGGCTGCGCGGGTTCCTCGACGAGCGCCGGGGGCACTACCGCCACATCGTCGTCAGCCGCGTCGAGAACATGGCGTTCGCCGGCGGCGTGATCGCCGCCGAACCCTCCCTGATCAAGGGCGCCTCTCTCATCTACGACGCGGAGGCCGTCGTAGCGCGGCGGGAGGCGATGCGCCTGCGGCTGCGGGGGGAGGAGATCGACGAGCGGCGGGAGCGGGAGATGATCGATGCGGAGCTACGCCGCGCGCGGGCCGCCGACGTCACCGTCGCCGTGTCGGAGGAGGAGGCCGGCCTGTTCCGGCGGGCGGGCGTCCGGGACACGCGGGTGCTCGGCCACGCGGTCGCGCCCGCGCCCACCCCGAAGGCCTTCGAGGAGCGCGCCGGCATGCTGTTCGTCGGCGCGCTGCGGGACGAGGAATCGCCCAACATAGACTCGTTGCTGTGGTTCGCCGCGCACGTGCTGCCGCTGCTGCGGAAGGAAATCCCCGGCATCACGCTGCATGTGGTCGGCGACCGCGGCGCGCCCTCGCTGTCCCTGCTCGAGCAGGACGGCATCCGTTTCGCCGGACGGGTCGAGACCATCAGGGAGTACGACGACTGCCGGGTGTTCATCGCGCCGACCCGCTTCGCCGCCGGCATCCCCCACAAGCTGCACGAGGCCGCCGCCCGGGGCCTGCCGGCGGTGGCGACGCCGCTGCTGGCCGGCCAGCTCGGATGGCGGGACGGCGTCGAGCTGCTGACCGCGGAGGACGCCGATGCCTTCGCGGCGCAGTGCGCACGGCTGCACCGGGACGGTGCGCTGTGGCGGGCGTTGCGCGGGCGGGCGCTGGAGGCGGTGGCGGCGGACTGCTCGGAGCGGACGTTCCGGGAGGGCTTGGAGGCCCTTTTCAGGCCCGGCGGCGCCCCGGCCCCGGTCAGAGACGGCTCGTCAGCCGGCAAAGGAAGCGCTGGATGAAACCGACGGGGACGCGCATGCAGGCGGACAGCCGCGCACTGGCGCGGTGCCGGGGGCTCAGCCGCCGGCCGAAGCGGCGCCGGAACGCGCCGGCCTGGCGCGCCACCTTCAGCAGGCCCTCGTGCGGCGCCGGGTCGACGAACCGCCGCCAAAAGCCCGGGGCCGCCGGCGGCGCCCGCGCGAACTCCCGGGCGCCGATGGCGTTGCCGCCGTGTTGCCGGTAGCGGACCAGCGGCTCGCTCAGGAACACCCGCCGCCCGAAAGCCGCGGCCGCCATGGCCATCCACCAGTCATGCATGAAGGCCTCCTCGGGCACCGGCGCCGCCAGGCGGACCAGCGCCTCATTGGCCAGCGCCGTGCAGCCGGTGACCAGGTTGTAGATGGTGATTTCGGGGAAGCTGCCGCGGCTCAAGTCCAGTCCCTGGTAGGCGATGAACGAGGCGGCGATGAGCCGGTTGTCCTCCGAGACCACCTCGAGGTCGCTGTGGACCAGCACCGGCAGGCCGCCGCCCTCCGCCTCGGCCGCCAGCATGGCCCGCACCTGCCGTTCGGCCTTGTGCGGATGCCAGACGTCGTCCTGGTCGCAGAACATCACGTACGCCCGCTCCAGCCCCAGTTCCCGCTTGCGCTCCAGGACGTGCTCCATCAACGCTGAGTAGCTCCGGGCCGGGCCGAGGTTCCGGCGGTCCCGCTCCATCAGGACGAGGCGCCCCGGATGGTCCGCGGCGAAGCGCGTCAGCCGCTCCCAGGTGCCGTCGGTGGAGCCGTCGTCGCGCGCCACGACGACCAAGCCGCCGAAGGTCTGGGCGAGGATGGAGTCCAGCTGCTCGCCGAGGTACCGCTCGCCGTTGTAGGTCGACAGCAGGACCGCGACCCGGGGCAGCGCCGTCATGCCGGATCAGTTGAGCGTCGCGGCGTCCCGGATGCCGGAACGGATGCTGCGCCAGTACTGCTTCCGCTCGGGCGACGAGACGATCAGCCACAGAGACTTGACGAAAAAGCGCGCCCGGTCCCTGATTTTCCAGCCGATGGGCGAATAGCCCACGCTGTAGAGATGGGTGCGGTTGCGGCAGGAGTAATAGGCCCTGGCGGGGTTGTGCTGCGCCATGATGCCCGCCTTGACCAACGGGTTGTCGCTTCTCTCCCCGATGGCGTGGTACAGCACCGCGTCGTCCGTGCCGACCAGATCGAAACCCTTCGCCCTGGCCCGGAAACACCACTCGAGATCGATGTTGTCGATGAAGTAGTTCTCCTTCATGAGGCCGATCTCGTCCAGATGCTTGAGAACGAGCAGGGTGCCGGAGGTGATCAGGAAATCCGCCCGGTAGTGCGAGCTCATGCCGGCGAACGGACGATCCGAGCGCAGCAGCAGGCGGTTGAACAGCTTGAACGGCATCTGCCGCATGGTCTGGGGATTGAAGATGCGCGGCCCCACCGCGGCGACGCCCCGCTCGCTGCGCACGCCGGCCTCCTCGCAGGCGCGGACCATGCGGGCGGCGAACATGTTGCACGGGGCGCTGTCCTGATCGAAGAAAAGCACATAGTCGCAGCCGAGGCGCCGCGCCCGCCCGATCCCGACGTTGAGGGCCCTGGCCAGCCCCTCGTTGCGCTCCAGGCGGACCAGTTCCCGGCAGCGCCGCAGGGCGGTGACGGACTCCGCCAGCGAGTCCATGACCGCGGAGCCGTTGTCGACCACGATGAAGCCGGTCTCCCGGTCCAGCCGCGCCAGCAGCTTGAGCAGGGCGGTGATGTCGGGGTTGTGGGTGACCACCACCGCGCAGATCCTGTCCATGCTCATGCCGTCCGTCCGCTCCCGTCCGGCACGTCCGCCGGAACCCTGATCAACTCCGGCCGCTTCGCCGCCAGCAACAGGAAGTAGCCGATCGAGCAGACGCCGACCGTCAGCCCGGCCACGACCCCGGCGTCCAGGATGCCGCGCCACGGCTGCGGCAGCAGCCTGACCGCCAGCACGAACCCGACGATCATCGCCGTCAGGCCGATGGTGAGCAGGCGGCGCCTGCGCGTGGCGTGGACGAAGCCCATGCAGAACAGCGGCGCCGCCGCGACGTGGGCCGGACGCGGATTGTCCCGCAGGTGGCGCGCCCGCGCCACCACCCGGGGCGCGAAGCCCAAATGAAAGCCCCGGTAGCCCTCGGCGTAGGCCATGTACGCCACGCTGAACAGCAACGCGGCCCAGTGGACCGGGTCCATGGCGGCGCCTTCCAGCTCCAGGGCCACGGACGCGAGGCGCCAGATCGCGAACAGCAACAGCGACACGACGCCGCCGACGCCCCAGAGGAAGCCCAGCGTCCTCATGTCCGCCCGCCGCCTTCCCCGCGCCGCGGCCTACGCGCCGGCGCCGCGGCCGGCGCCGGCCGGGATCGGCCCGATGCGCTCGGGAAACCGGAAGGCAGGGCGCGCCGGAGCGGGTGCGGTGTTTTCCCGATCATGAAGATCCCCCTACTCGAAGGGGTTCATCTGCCGGACGCCGGTGTCCGCGAAATCCTTGTAATTGCGCGTCGCGACGGTCAAATCATGGACCAGCGCCGTGGCGGCGATCAATTTGTCGAATGGACTCTCCGGGTGCGGGACCATAAGCCGTCCCCACCGCTCCGCGATTTCCAGATCGACACCGAGCAAGCGTCCCCGATACTCGTCCAGCAACCAATTCAGCCACGCCTCCAAGCCATCGCCCTGCGGAGCATCGCCCCGGTGCCGCGCATGCTCGACGCCGCGTCGCAACTCGCCCACGGTGACAACCGACATGAATGTCTCCGATCTGTCTACTTTGACCCGCTCGAAAAACTCCTGGACTCCCTGATTCGCCCTTTCCCGCTTTCTCGCTTCGCTGATGACGTTCGTGTCAATCAGGAACATCTTCTCTGCCAGTGATGCTTCCGACCCGCTCAAAGTCCTCGTCGCGTCCCACGTTGGGCATGGTGGTGAGCGCCTCCTCGAAGCTCATCCCCCCCGGCTGCAACAACTCCCTTTCGAGCAGAGCGCGATGCTCCTCCTCCATGCTGCGTCCCTTCCGCTCGGCGCGGCCCCGAAGCGCGTCGACGACGCGCTGATCAAGATTTCTGACTACAAGTTTGGCCATCGGTTCGTCCTCCCGATTCCGACAAGTGGACCGCGATGATAGCACTTCCGGGCGGAATCGCAACCTTCCGGGGCCGGGGGCCGGGACTTCCGATGCCTTCCGAAGGGCCTGTCGCGGGATCCTTTCCGGGGCCCGAGCCGCCGGCCGAACTTCCTCCGGCCCTACCCCCGGCCCTAGCCCGCCGAATTTTTCCGGATGCACCGCGCCACAACCGCGACACACCGCGACACAGCCCCGCGACACAACCCCCTTGGGGTTCGCGGGCGGATCGGCTACCATCCGCCGCCGTTCCTCCGGCCGCGCCGGCGCGAAACGCCGGAAGGCGGCCCGGGACGGAGGCGGCATGGCGAGTTACGCGACAAACGAGTTCAGGGCGGGCCTCAAGGTGCTGGTGGACGGCGAGCCGTGCGCCATCCTCGAGAACGAGATGGTGAAGCCCGGCAAGGGACAGGCCTTCAGCCGGGTCAAGTTCCGCAACCTGCTGAACGGGCGCGTCTGGGAACGCACCTACAAGTCGGGCGATTCCATCCCCGCCGCCGACGTCATGGAGTTCAGCATGGAGTACCTGTACACGGACGGCGAATTCTGGCACTTCATGAAAACCGACGGCAGCTACGAGCAGGTGGCCGCCGACGCCAACGCGATCGCCGAGGCGAAAAACTGGCTCAAGGAGCAGGACGCCTACCAGGTCGTGCTGTGGAACGAAGCGCCCATTTCCGTCGTCCCGCCCAACTTCGTCGAGCTCGAGGTGGTCGAGACCGACCCCGGCCTCAAGGGCGACACCGCCCAGGGCGGCGTCAAGCCGGCCACCCTCAGCTCGGGCGCGGTGGTCAAGGTGCCTCTGTTCGTGAACATCGGCGACGTGCTGAGGGTCGACACGCGCACCGGCGAATACCAGAGCCGCGTCGGCCGCTAGCCGATGCCCGACTGGCGGCCCTCCGCGTCGCCCGAGCGGGTCCGGTTGCGCGCCGAACTGCTGGCGGACCTCCGGGCCTTCTTCGCCGAACGCGGCGTGCTGGAGGTCGAGACTCCGTTGCTGGACGACGCCGCCGTCACCGACGTGCACATCGAGTCCTTCGAGGTGCCGGCGCCGGACGCGCCGCCGCTGTACCTGCAGACCTCGCCCGAGTTCGCCATGAAGCGCCTGCTGGCGAGCGGCGCCGGGCCGATCTACCAGATCTGCAAGGCCTTCCGCCGGCGGGAAAGCGGCCGGCGGCACAACCCGGAGTTCACCATGCTGGAATGGTACCGCCCCGGGTTCTCGATGGAGCGGCTGATGGACGAGGTGGCGGAGCTCGCCGACCGGGTGCTGGCCTGCGGCGCCGTGCCCCGGCTGTCGTACCGGCAGGCGTTCATGGACCGCCTGGGCCTCGACCCGCACGCGCCGGACCCGGGCGCCCTGCGGCGGCAACTGCGCCGTCGGGTGGAGATCGACGACGCGGGACTGACGGACGGCGACCGCCTGCAGCTGCTGATGACGCGCTGCGTCGAGCCGGCGTTGCCCGAATACTGCCTGTTGTACGACTACCCGGCGGACCAGGCGGCGCTGGCCGCCGTGCGGCCGGACGCCGAGGGCGTCCCGGTCGCCAAGCGGTTCGAGCTGTACGCGAAAGGCCTGGAGCTGGCCAACGGCTACTTCGAGCTGACCGACGCGGCGGAGCAGCGGCGGCGCTTCGAGGCGGACCTGGCGGAGCGCCGGCGGCGCTCCCTGCCGGAGCCGCCGATGGACCGCAGGCTGCTGGCGGCGCTGGAAAGCGGCCTGCCCGCCTGCGCCGGCGTGGCCCTCGGCGTCGACCGCCTGCTGATGCTGGCGGCGGGCGCGGACGACATCCGCGAGGTGCTGAACTTCGGCGCCGAGCGCGGCTGAGGGCGCTCAGGGCCGGCCGGCCTCCTCCAGCATCCTTTCCTTGTACAGCCCGCGCAGCCTCGTGGTGACCGGGCCGGGGACGCCGTCGCCCACCCGCTCGCCGTCGATGCTGACCACCCCCAGCACGATGGTGCTGGCGCTGCTGATGAAGGCCTCGTCGGCGGCCTGCGCCTCGGCCACCGTGAACGGACGCAGCTCCACCGCCACGCCCGCCGCCTCGGCCAGTTCCAGCAGGGTCCGGCGCCGGATCCCCGGCAGCACCTCGTTGGACAGGCCCCGGGTGACCGCTGCGCCGTCCCGCACGATCCAGGCGGTCGACGAGACGCCCTCGGTGACCATCCCGTCCTCGACCATCCAGCCCTCGTCCGCCCCCCGGGCGACCGCGTCCTGCTTGGCCAGGCACTGGGCCAGCAGGTTCACCGACTTGACGTCGCGCCGCTTCCAGCGCAGGTCCGGCGTGGTGACCACGCGGATGCCGGACGCGGCCGCCGGGCTGTCCATGAGGTCCATCTCGACGGCGAAGGCCACCACGGTCGGCGGCGTGTCCGCGGGGAAGGGAAAGTCCCGCTTCGCCGCGCCCCGGGTGACCTGGAGGTAGACCGCCCCCTCCTCCAGCCGGTCGCGCTCGACCAGCCCGGTCATCAGCGCCAGGAATTCCCGGTCGGAGCAGGGCCGGGCGATGCCCACCTCGTCCAGGCTGCGGGCGAGGCGCTCCAGGAAGTACCGCCGGTCCACCAGCCTGCCGCGGACCACCGGCACCACCTCGTACACGCCGTCGCCGAAGATGAAGCCGCGGTCGAAGACGGACACCTTCGCCTCGGCGGCGGGGACGAACTCCCCGTTCACGTACACGCTCCTCTCCACGCTCCCCTCCCGCCGGCCGCCGCCGCTCACCCGACGCTCCGGGCGAGGCGCTCCAGCGCATCGCCGTCCAGCCGCTGCGCCGTCCACCCGTCCATCGGCTTCGCGCCGATGGACCGGTAGAAGCGGATGGACGGCTCGTTCCAGTCCAGCACCGACCATTCCACCCGGGCGCACCCCTGCTCCACCGCCAGCCGCGCGATGTGGGCCAGCATGCGCCCGCCGCAGCCCCGGCCCCGCGCCGCCGGCCGGACGTAGATGTCCTCGAGGTAGATGCCCGGCCGGCCGGTGAAGGTCGAGAAGTTGTGGAAGAACAGCGCATAGCCCACCGGCTCGCCCTCCAGCTCGGCGATGACGACCCGGGCGCGCGGCGTCTCCCCGAACAGGGACTCCTCGAGGATCCGCGCCGTCGCCGACACCTCGCGCGCCAGCTTCTCGTAGGCGGC
>CAYSVD010000240.1:0-23115 GCA_964434395.1 uncultured Pseudohongiella sp. | reverse complement strand
AGTGAAGCCAGAGAAGACATCGTCCAGTTGGTCGTCGCGGCGTCGTACGCCGCGACGACCAACTGGACGATGTCTTCTCTGGCTTCACTGCCGGCCATCTGCGAAACTCCTTAATGACCGCGCCCGGAGGTCCGGGGCGGTTGCTGTTCGGGGGAATGTGGACATTCGGCCGCGGACGCCGTTTCCGGCCCGCATGCCGTGGTCGTTCCGGCGATCTGCGGCAAAAGACGAACTCCGGTTTTTCTGGCTTTCTTCCCGGACCGTCCGCCGCCCGCTCGGCTGACCCGTGGTGATACTCAATGGTAGGGCGTCCCTCCCCCCGCGTCAACACTGTTGGGGGGAACTGTTGGGGGGAACTGTTGGGGGGAACACTGTGGCGGGTTGTCCTGTGGTGGGTTGTCCTTGTGACGGGTTGTCCTGTGGCGACGGCGGGGGCCGGACACGGCGGGGGCCGGAAAGTGCGGCCCACGCCGTGCTGGTGTATAGTGCCGGCCGCCCGCGTCAGCCTGCTGACCGCGGGTGACCGGGGTGCCTGCGGATTGTCGCGGGGCGGAGTGCGGCGATGACGGAGAAAGACCTGCGCAGGCATTCGAGGCGGATGGTCGACGGCGTGGAGCAGGCGCCCGGCCGGGCCATGTTGCGCGCCGTCGGCTTCGGCGACGCGGATTTCAAGAAGCCGCAGATCGGCGTCGCCTCGACCTGGAGCATGGTGACGCCGTGCAACATGCACATCGACAGGCTGGCGCGGCGCGCCGTCCAGGGCGCCGACGAGGCGGGCGGCAAGGGGATCGTCTACAACGTCATCACCGTCTCGGACGGCATCTCCATGGGGACCGAGGGCATGAAGTACTCGCTGGTCTCCAGGGAGGTCATCGCCGACTCCGTGGAGACGGTCTCCGGGTGCATGGGCCACGACGCGATCATCGCGATCGGCGGCTGCGACAAGAACATGCCGGGGCTGCTGATGGGCATGGCCCGCCTCGACCGCCCCTCCCTGTTCGTCTACGGCGGCACCATCCGGCCCGGGCCCGGCAACACCGACGTGGTCTCCGTGTTCGAGGCGGTCGGCGGCCATGCGGCGGGGAGGGTGTCCGACATCGAGCTCAAGCGGATCGAGGACACGGCGATCCCCGGTCCGGGCTCCTGCGGCGGCATGTACACCGCCAACACC
The DNA here is from genome assembly GCA_964434395.1 of uncultured Pseudohongiella sp. GTDB lineage: Bacteria > Pseudomonadota > Gammaproteobacteria > Pseudomonadales > Pseudohongiellaceae > UBA9145. The sequence continues at coordinate 21,944 of CAYSVD010000240.1, read as the reverse complement.
ATGGCTTCGGCCATCGAGGCCCTGGGCATGAGCCTGCCGGGCAGCTCGGCGCAGGACGCCGTCTCCCGGGAGAAGGAGGAGGACTGCCTGGGCGCCGGACGCGCCGTCATGCGCCTCCTCGAGGAGGACATCAAGCCGTCCGACATCATGACCCGGGCCGCCTTCGAGAACGCCATCAAGGTCACCGTCGCGCTGGGCGGCTCGACCAACGCGGTGCTCCACCTGCTGGCCATGGCCCACGCCGTCGGCGTCGGCCTGGAGCTGGACGACTTCAGTCGGGTCGGCGGGGACGTCCCGGTGCTGGCCGACCTAAGGCCCAGCGGCCGCTACTTGATGTCGGAGCTGATCGGGATCGGCGGCATACGTCCTCTGATGAAGACCATGCTGGACGCCGGCATGCTGGACGGCTCCTGCATCACTGCGACCGGCAGGACCCTGGCGGAGAACCTGTCCGGGACGCCTCCCTACCCCGAGGGACAGAAGATCGTCCGCCCCCTCGACGATCCGATCAAGGCGGACAGCCACCTGGTCGTCATGCGGGGGAACCTCGCGCCCGGCGGCGCCGTGGCCAAGATCACCGGCAAGGAGGGCGCGTCCTTCGCCGGCGCCGCCCGGGTCTTCGAGTCGGAGGAGGACTGCCTTCGGGGCATCCTGGACGGCGCGGTGGTCGAGGGGGACGTGGTGGTCGTCCGCCACGAGGGGCCGCGGGGCGCGCCGGGCATGCGGGAGATGCTCAGCCCCACCGCCGCCATCATGGGCAAGGGGCTCGGCCGGGACGTCGCCCTCGTCACCGACGGCCGCTTCTCGGGCGGCTCCCACGGCTTCGTCGTCGGCCACGTCACGCCCGAGGCGTTCGCGGGCGGGCCCATCGCGGTGGTCCGCACCGGCGACCGCATCGCCATCGATGCGGAGGCCCGCACCGTCAGCCTCGAGCTGGATGACGACGAGCTCCGCGCCCGGCTGGAGCGGTGGCGGCGGCCGGCGCCGAAATACCGGCGCGGGGTGCTGGCGAAATACGCCGCGGCGGTCGCATCGGCCTCCGAAGGCGCGGTCACCGACAAGGGCCTGGAGTAGCCGGGCCGCCGGGACCCGCCGAGCCATGCTGCTGGAGATCGGCCGGTGGATCGACGGCTCCGTCCTGCAGGACGGGGCGCTCTGGGCCCTGCGCGGCATCCCCGGCTTTCCGCCCCTCATCCAGACCGCGCACATCCTCGGCGTCGCGGTGGTGATGGGCACCGCCGCGCTGCTGAGCCTGCGCGCGCTGGGCCTCGCCGTTCCGGGGCAGGCCCTGGACGAGATGGCCCGCCGGATCGCGCCGTGGCTCGGGTGGGCCCTGGCCTGCAACCTCGCGTCCGGCTCCTTCCTGCTGTTCGCGCGGCCGTTCCGCTACTTCGGCAACCCCGTGTTCGCTTGGAAGCTGGGCTTCCTGCTCCCGGCGGTCCTGCTGACCGCGGCGCTCTGCCTGGCGGCCGGACGCGGGACGGACCTGCGGATCGCGGCGAAGGGCGCCGCGCTGCTGTCCCTGGCGCTGTGGATCATGACCGCGATGGCGGGGCGCTGGATCGCCTACGCCGAGTACCTGTTCCATCCGGCCTGAAGCATGGACGCGCTCCTCTCGTCCCCGGTGTGGGCGCGCATCGAGAGCTGGCCGCTCAGCATGGAAATCGGCGGCACCTGGCTGTTCCCCCTGCTGGAGTCGCTGCACGTGCTCGCGGCGGCCATGACGGTGGGCGCCGTCCTGTGGCTGGACCTGCGCCTGCTCGGCCTGGCCGCCGGCCGCTACGCCGTCGGCATGCTCAGCCGCGAGCTGGCGCCTTGGGCGTGGGGCGCGTTCGCGCTGGCCGCCGTCACCGGCCTCGGCATGTTCATCACCCGGGCCGCCTCCCACGTGCTCAACCCGGCCTTCCAGTGGAAGCTCCTGCTGCTGGCCCTGGCGGGCGCCAACATGGCCTGGTTCCAGTTCCGCCTGCGCCGGCATCTCGGACCATGGGACCGCGCCCCCGCCCTCCCGCTCCGGCTGCGGGCCGCTGGCGGGTTGTCGCTGCTGCTGTGGGCCGGGGTCGTGCTGGCCGGCAGATGGATCGGGCACATCGCATGAGGGGCCCGCGTTCGGAACGGCCCGCGCCGGAGCCGCGCCCCGCCGGGGCCCGGCCGCTCCGGCTCCTCTCCGCCCTGCTCCTCCTGTCGCCGGCGGCGGCGCCCCGGGCGGAGACGCCCGTGGGATGGATCTCCCTCGGCCATCCCTCCGCCTACACCCAGGACGCCGGCCGGCTCGAGCTGGCCCTGTCCGGCATCGCGGTCAACGACGGGCTGGACTTCCTGGACCTGCGCGAAGACCTGATCGCCGAGAACGACAACCTCGCCGGCGACACCGGCGACATCCGCGGCGCGCGGCTGGCCGTCGAGTTCGGCCTCGCCTCCTTCCTCACCGCCTTCGCCTCGGCCGGACGGCATGCCATGACCGTCGAACTGGGCGACATACGGTCCGCCGTCATCGAATCCGCCGACGGCGCGCTGGAGACGCGGACCCATCGCTACGGCCTTCGCTGGATGCTCTGGCGGGGCGGTCCCCTTCCGGGCGGCGGCCGGTCCGGTGCCCTGTCCCTGGAGGCGAGCGGGTTCGGATCGGAAACGCGGGACTTCGACTTGGTCATCAGCCGCTTCCAGACCTCCGACCTCACGGTGAGATTCAGGGACCACCAAACCTTCAGCGTCGACCGGATGAAGGACCGCGGCTGGTCCGCCAGGCTGCTCTACTCCGCCCCCCTGTCCTCCGCGCTCACCGGCACCGCATGGGTCGGGCACGGCGAGGCGGAAGTCGCCTTCGGCACCGGCAGCGACCTCTCCTCGAGCCTGCTTCGGGGTTTTTTCGAGCAGTCCTTCTCCGTGGAGGAGGAGTACGCCCGCATCGGCGTCGGGCTGCGCTGGCGGGCGGCGCCGCGGCTGCCTGTCGCCATCAGCTACGAGGCGATCAGGATCAACGAGACCGGCTACCGCGCCGTGCCCGAGTCGTTGCCGCTGACCCTGCCCGGCTTTTTCCGGGCCGGCAGGGTCCGCGACGACTACAACCACGTCTTCAGCGCCCGCGCCTCCTGGTGGATCACCCCCCGGGTCAGCGTCGGCCTGTCCGGGAAGCTGTTCAGCAACCACTTCTTGGGCGAGCTGCCCCACTACAACAACCCGCTAGCCGACAGCTTCAGGGGCAAGTCCTACGGCTTCGCGGGGGTCGAGCTGGGTGTCCGGCTTTAAGGCCGGCGTCCGCCCGCGCCGTTTCCGAGGCGAAGTCCGAAAACGGCCATCCGCGGACCGGGGCATGGGGTACCATGCGCGCCATGAGGACGGGCGCCGACGCAGACTCCGACACCGCGCCGCCGCCCCTCGGGGCGGAGGAGTGCGAACGCGCCCGCCGGGCCCGGGACGCGCGTTTCGACGGCCGGTTCTTCGTGGGGGTGCTGAGCACCGGCATCTACTGCCGTCCCGTCTGCCCGGCCCGGATCCCCCGGCGGGAGAACATCCGGATCCACCCCTCCGCGGCGGCGGCCGAGGCCGCCGGATTCCGCCCCTGCCTCCGCTGCCGCCCGGAATCCTCCCCCGGAACGCCCGCCTGGAGCGGACCGTCCTGGCGGGTGTCCCGCGCCCTGCAGCTGATCGACCAGGGGTTTCTCGACGACGGCTCCGTCGACGAGCTCGCCGCGCGGACCGGCGTCGGCGCGCGGCATCTGAACCGGCTGTTCCGGGAGCATCTGGGCGCGTCGCCGGCGCAGGTCGCGCGGACCCGGCGCCTGCACTTCGCGAAAAAACTGCTGGACGAGACCGACCTGCCCCTGTCGGAGGTGTGCTTCGCGTCGGGTTTCGGCAGCGTCCGGCGCTTCAACGCGGCCTTCCGCGAGACCTACGCGCGCCCGCCGGGCGCGCTGCGTGCGCGGCGCGCCGCGGCGCCGGCCGGCGACGGGGCCTTGCGGCTCGCCCTGTCCTACCGGCCGCCCCTCGACTGGCGCCGGCTGCTGGCCTTCCTGTCCTACCGCGCCATACCCGGCGTGGAGGCCTTCGCCCGCGACGGCTACGCCAGGACCTTCTCGTTGCACGGCCATGTCGGGGATTTCCGCGTCCGGTTCCGGGACGGCGCGAACCGGGCGGAGGTGGCGATCCGCTACCCGCGGCCCCGTCATCTGGACCAGATCGTCCACCGCATCCGGAGCCTGCTCGACCTCCGCGCGGACAGCGCCGAGATCGACCGGCACCTGTCCGGGGATCCCCTGCTCGGCCCCGCGGTCCGGCGCTTTCCCGGACTGAGGGTTCCCGGCTGCTGGGACGGCTTCGAGGTGGCGGTGCGCGCCGTGCTGGGGCAGCAGGTGGCCGTCAAGGCCGCCTCCACGCTGGCGGCCAGGATCGCCCGGCGCCACGGCGCGCCCTGCCGGAGCGGCCATCCCGGCCTGTCGCGGGTGTTTCCGGACGCCGCCGCGCTGGCCGGCGCCGACCTAGGCGGCCTGGGCATCGTCGGCCAGCGCATCGCCGCCATTCAGCGCATCGGCGAACTGACGCTGAACGGCGCGCTACGGATCAACGGTCCCGCGGACGCCGACGACTTCATGCGGACGGCGCTCGGCGTGAAGGGCGTCGGCCTCTGGACCGCCCACTACATCGCGATGCGGGCGCTGGGAGACCCCGATGCGTTCCCCCATCCCGACCTCGTCCTGCGGCGGGCCGCCGCGCCGGACGGTGGGACGCTGACCGCCGGGGAGCTGCTCGAGCTGGCGGAGCCCTGGCGCCCGTGGCGGGCCTACGCGACCATGTTGCTTTGGCAGACCCATCAACACACCCGGCAGGAGATGCGATCATGAACATGTATTACCATTACCACGACACCCCCATCGGCTCGCTGCTGCTGGCCGGAGACGGCGAACGGCTCGGCGTGCTGGGCTTTCCCGGCGGCGCCATGGCGCGGCGCCACAAGGAGGGCTGGGCCGAGGATCCGGCGCCGTTCGCGGAGGCTGGCCGGCAGCTGGACGAGTACTTCGACGGCGCCCGCCGGACCTTCGACCTGCCCCTCGCCCCCTCGGGCACGGCGTTCCAGCGGGAGGTCTGGAGCGCGCTGCGCGAAATCCCCTACGGCGAGACCTGGAGCTACGGAGAGCTGGCGCGGCGCATCGGACGCCCCGCCGCATCCCGCGCGGTCGGCGCGGCCAACGGAATGAACCCCATTCCGGTCATCGTGCCCTGCCACCGGGTGATCGGCAGCGACGGGCGGCTCACGGGCTTCGGCGGCGGCCTGCGGACCAAGGAATTCCTGCTCGGCCTGGAGTCCCGGACGGTGGCGGGCGGAGCCCGTTCCGGTTAACCTCGCGCCGAAGGGCCGCCGCATCCGCGCGGCATGGAACGGGAACGGGCGCCGGGCCGTGTTGAGCAGCCAGCAACGGATCATCTCGCGCGTCGCGGCGTGGCTCGAAGAGGGCCGGCCCGTCTGGCTCTGCACCATCCTGAAGACCTGGGGCTCCTCTCCCCGCCCGGTCGGCGCCATGATGGCCTGCGACGACGGCGGCAGGCAGATCGGCTCGATCTCGGGCGGGTGCATCGAGGAGGACTTTCTGCGGCAGCTCCGCGACGGCCGGCTGAAGGCCCGGTTCGAGGCGCGGGGCGGCGGGCCCCTCCCGGTCGAGTACGGCGCCACGGCCGAGGAGCAGGCCAGGCTGAAGCTGCCCTGCGGCGGGCGCCTGCAGGTGTTGCTGGAGCGCCTCGAGCCCTCCGGGGCGAACCGGGCGGCGTTCGCCCGCCTGGCCGGGGATCTGGACGCCCACCGCCGGGCGAGCCGCGTCGTGGACCTCGCGACCGGCCGGGTCTCCGCCGACGCGCGGCGAGGCGGCGAGGCCGTCGCCGTCGACGGCGGCGAGGTGGTCCACAGCCTGAGCCCCGCCTACCGCCTGCTGTTGCTGGGCGCGGGGGACGTCGCGAAGTACGTCGCGGAATTGGCGCTGGGCCTGGAGTACGACGTCACGCTGTGCGATCCGCGCCCCGGATACCTGGACGACTGGCATGTGGAGGGCGTCGAGACCACGTCGGCGCTGCCCGACGACGTGGTGCGCGAGCGCTTCGGCGACCCCTACAGCGGCGTCGTCGCGCTCGCCCACGACCCCCGGGTGGACGACATGGCGCTGATGCAGGCGCTCAAGACCAGCGCCTTCTACGTGGGGGCCATGGGCTCCGAGCGCACTTCGCTGGCGCGCCGCGCGCGGCTGCCGGAGCTCGGCCTGAGCGAGGGCGAGATCGGGGCGTTGCGCGCCCCCATCGGGCTGCGCATCGGCAGCAAGACGCCGGCCGAGATCGCCATCTCGATCATGGCGGAGATCACCGCCGTCAGGCATCAGGCCGAAGCGGCCGCCTCCTGAGCGCCGAGGGGGGCGAGGCGCGGCCACGGGGCGGCCTGCTCGAGCGCGCGCGCCAGCCGCAGCAGCGCGAGGTCGCCGCCCCAGGCGGCGGAGAACATCGCGCCGACCGGCAGGCCCTCCCCGGTGCGGTGAAGCGGCACGGACATGCTCGGCTGCCCCGTGCCGTTGTGGAGGGCGGTGAAGCCGCCGTAGGCCCTGAAGCGGCGGTCGTACTCCTCCAGGTCGCCGCTGTCCATGTCCAGCCAGCCGAGCCTGGCGGGCGGCATGGCCAGCGCCGGCGAGACGACGACCTCGCAGCGCCGGTGAAACTCGTCCATCTTCCTGGCCTCCCGTTGCAGGACGTCCCTGGCGCGCACGTAGTCGTCGGCGCTCACCTCTCGCCCGCGCCGCGCCATCGCCCGGGTGGAGGCCTCGACCGGCGCCTCGTCCAGCGGCACGGACAGCTCGTCCAGGCGCTTTTTCACCGCCTGGTGCACGTGCACGCAGACGATCCGGTTCATGGCCGCGACGGCGGCGCGGCAGTCGGCCGGATGCTCGACGGGTTCCGCCCGGTGTCCGGCGTCCTCGCACAGGCGGGCCGCCCGCTCGACGGCGGCGACGCACTCGCGGTCCACCGGCAGCCCGAAGGGGTGGGCCGTCTGGACGCCCACCCGCAGGGGCCGCAAAGGGCCGTCGAGCGCGTCCAGGAAGGAGTCCGGGGCGTCCGGACGGGGAAACAGGTCGGGACCGTCCCGGACGACGATGTCGAGGAAGGCCGCGCTGTCCCGCACCGTGCGGCAGAGCACATGGCCCACGCTGAACCCGCTCCAGCAGCCGGCCAAGACGCTTTCGACCACGGTCAGCCCGCGGCTCGGCTTGAGGCCGAACAGCCCGCAGCAGGACGCGGGAACCCGTATGGACCCGCCGCCGTCGCTGGCATGGGCCGCCGGAACGATGCCGGCGGCGACCGCGGCGGCAGCGCCGCCGCTGGAGCCGCCCGGGGAATGCTCGAGGCTCCAGGGGTTGCGCGTCGCGCCGTTGGCCGCCGGCTCGGTGGTGAACGTCAGTCCGAACTCCGGGGTGTTGGTCTTGCCGAGCGCGACCAGCCCGGCGTCCAGGTATCTTCGGACGATGTCGGCGTCGAAGCCCGATGCGTTGCCCAGGTACAGGCGGCTGCCGTAGGTGGTCGGGGCGCCCTTCAGCTCGCTGAGATCCTTGATCAGGAACGGAACGCCGGCGAGTCGGCCCGGCCCGCCGGCCGCGTCGATGCGGCGGGCGGATTCCCTGGCGCGCCCGAACAGCGCGGCCGTCAGCGCGTTCAGCTTCGGGTCGACCCGCTCCGCGACGCCGATGGCCGCCTCCGTCGCCTCCGCGGACGAGAAGTCGCCCCGGCGGATGCCCTCCGCCAGGCCGACGGCGTCCATGTCCAGGTAGTCCGGTATCGACAGCATGGGAGCGGAACCGATGGGAAAGACGCCGAGGCCGGAGCGCCTACCCGAACCGGCTTTCCGTGTACCAGCCGACGTCCTCCGCCAGCCTGTCGACGGCGTCGGCCACGTCCAGCACCAGCGCGAACAGCGCCATGCGCACCAGCACCCCGTTGTCGGTCTGCCGGAAGATGGCCAGGTTGGGATGCTGGTTCAGGTCGTGGTCCAACTCGTTGGCGTCCTCGCGGGAATCGCGCGGCAGCGGGTGCATGATGATGGTGTTGGGCCGGCAGTGCCGGGTGTAGATGGCCTGGTTCAGCCGGAACCTGCCGCGGTAGATGTCCGCCTCCGGCTTGCTGGCGAAGCGTTCCTCCTGGATCCTGGTGAGGTAGACGGTGTCGTTGTCGGACAGCCCGGACTTCATGTCCTCGGTCTCCTCCACCCGATGTCCCGCCGCCTTCAGGTCGCCGACGATGTCCTCCGGCATCCGCAGCTCCCGGGGGGAGATCAGGGTGAACCTGATGTCCCGGTAGAGGCTCAGCAGCCGCGACAGCGAATGCACCGTGCGGCCGTGCCGCAGGTCGCCGACCATGGCGATGTGCATGCCGTCGACGCCGCGCTGTTTGTGGTCCAGCTCCTTGTTGATGGTGTACAGGTCCAACAGGGCCTGCGAGGGATGCTCGTTGCGGCCGTCTCCGCCGTTGATGACCGGCACCCGGCTGGCCTCGGCGAACTCCGCCACGGAGCCCGACCGGGGATGGCGCATCACAATGACGTCGCTGTAGCCGCTGATCACCCGGGCGGTGTCGTAAAGCGACTCCCCCTTCGTCAGGGAGGAGGACTTGACATCGGTGGTTTCCCTGACGTGCCCCCCCAGCAGGTTGAACGCGCAGCCGAAGCTCACCCGCGTCCGGGTGCTGGGCTCGAAGAACATGTTGCCCAGGATGGCGCCCCCCAGCACCCTGGTCACCCGCTGGCGGCGGGCGTAGGGCTCCATCGCGTCCGCGGTCCGAAAGACCTTTTCGACCCCTTCGCGGTCGAACTGGCCCACGCTGAGTATGTGGGATCCCCGGAATCTCATCGTCGTCCGCATGCGGGCGCCGTTCGCGCCGGACGCGCCGGGCGCCGGCGGGCGGGGGATTTTACTATGGATGGGACATGGGGCATAATCGCCTTTCGCCTTTCGCCAGAACCCCCTCGAACGACGGAAGAATCAGCATGAGCGATCCATCCATTTACTGGTACGACCTCGAGTCCTTCGGTAGGAACCCCCGGCGCGACCGCGTCTCCCAGTTCGGGGGGGTGCGGACCGACCTGCAGCTCAATCCGATCGAGGAGCCGCTGAAGCTCTATTGCCGGCCCGCCGACGACTTCCTGCCCAGCCCGGAATCCTGCCTGATCACCGGCATCACGCCCCAGGCGGCCCGGGCGGAAGGCGTGGACGAGGCGGAGTTCATCGCCCGGATCCACGAGATCTTCTCCACGCCGAACACCTGCGTCGTCGGCTACAACAACATCCGGTTCGACGACGAGCTGGTCCGTCAGCTGCTGTACCGCAATTTCTTCCCCCCCTACGACCGGGAGTCGAAGAAAGGCAACTCCCGCTGGGACATCATCGATGTGATCCGGCTGTGCGCCGCCGTCCGCCCGGAGGGGATCGAATGGCCCAAGCGCGAGGACGGCAGCGTCAACTTCAGGCTGTCGGCGCTGAGCGCGGCGAACGGCATCGAGCACGAGGACGTGCACGACGCGCTGTCGGATGCGTTGGCGACCCTCGGCCTGGCGAGGCTGATCAAGGACCAGCAACCCAAGCTGTTCGAGTACGCGTTCGGGCTTCGGAACAGGAGCAAGGTGCGTCCCCTGCTCGACTGCTACGGCAAGAAGGCGGTGCTGCATGTGTCCGCGAGATACCCTGCCGGCGCAGGCTGCCTGGCGCCGATCATGCCGCTGTGCCCCCACCCGGCCAGGCAGAAAAGCAACGTCATCGTTTACGATCTGCGCGAGGATCCGGAAACTTGGATGGACCTGTCGGTGGACGACATCCGGGAAAGGGTCTTCACCCCGAGGGACCGGATGCCCGAGGGCGTCTCGCGCATCCCCTTGACCATCATCGGCGTGAACAAGTGCCCGGTCATCGCGCCGCTGTCCGTCCTGGACGAGGAGAGGCGCACGTTGTACGGGATCGACAAGGAGAAGGTCCTGAAGCACCGGGACGCGATCCTGCGCCACCCGGCGGTCGACAGCAAGATCGCCGAAGCGTACGGCGCCCGGCGGCAACAGCAGCACAACAAGGCGGCGGCCGATCCCGACTTCATGCTGTACAGCGGCTTTTTCAGCGACCACGACGTCAGGCTGATGGACACGGTCCGCTCGAGCAAGGCGGAGGATCTGAGGCGGATGAACCTTCCGTTCGAGGACCAGCGGCGGCTGCCCGAGATGCTTTTCCGGTACCGGGCCCGGAATTTCCACTCGACGCTGAATTCCGAAGAGCGCGCCCGGTGGAACCTGTTCCGCGCCGAGCGCGTCAACGACCCCGACAAAGCCGAGGCCTTCGAGCGGGAGATGCGGGGGGCGCGGGAGAAGGCCGACGAGGAGCAGACCGCCCTGCTCGACGACCTCGAGGCCTGGGTCGAGCGGATACGGGACGGCCTCGCGGAAACGCCCTGACCATGCCGGAGCCCGAGCGGGACAGGTTCAGGGACATCAGGCCCTACCGGGACGAGGAGATCCCCCAGGTGCTGGACCGGCTGATCGCCGGCGCCGACTTTTGCCGCAGCATCGCCCGGTTCCACTTCCCCCGGCTCTCCCGCCTGTTGCCCGGACCGATGGCCCGGCTGGCGCGCCGGAAGCTGCGCGCCCAGCTGGCCGGCGCGCGCGACGTGCGGTCCCTGCAGGACGTCGTCGCCGTCTACATGGACAAGGAGATCCGCGACACCACGACGGGGCTGACGAGCTCCGGGCTGGAGAACCTGCCCCCGGGGCGCGCCTGCCTCTTCATCAGCAACCACCGGGACATCGCGATGGACCCCGCCCTCGTCAACTACGTGCTGCATCGGGCGGAACGGAAAACGGCGCGGATCGCCATAGGCGACAATCTGCTGAAAAAGCCTTTCGTCGCCGACCTGATGCGCCTGAACAAGAGCTTCATCGTCAACCGGTCGCTGACCGGCCGCGAACTGCTGAAATCCCTGCGGCTGCTCTCCGAGTACATCCACCACTGCATCGATTCCGGGGAAAGCGTCTGGATCGCCCAGCGCCAAGGCCGCGCCAAGGACAGCGTCGACAGGACGGATCCGACGCTGCTCAAGATGCTGGCGATGGGGCGGCGCGACCTGCCCCTGTCCCAAAGCCTCGAACGGCTGCGCATCGTCCCGACGACGATCTCCTACGAATACGACCCATGCGACCTGCTGAAGGCCGAGGAGCTTTACTGCAACGAGGAAACCGGCGGCTTCGTCAAAACGGACGAAAGCGACATGCGCAGCATCGCGGCGGGCATCACCGGGTTCAAGGGCCGGGTCCACGTCGCTTTCGGCCATGAGATTTCCACCGCCGGCGGCGACGAGGACGGGATCGCGGCCCTCATCGACCGGCAGATCCTGGCGAATTACAAGCTGGCGGACATCAATTTCCTCGCCCTCGAACGGCTCGGGCGGGACGATGCGGGACTGCCGGCCGAGGCGGAACGGGCCTTGGCGGAGCGGGAATTCTCCAACGAGGCGAGGGAGCTCTTCCGCCGCCGCCTCGGCAAGGCGCCGCCCGAGCATCGGCGGCACCTCCTTCGCATCTACGCCAACCCGGCGCTTGGCGGGCTGCGGGCGCCGTCCCGCCCGAGCGCATCCGGATGATCCGCGAAGAGCCCCTGTCGGCCGAGGAGCTGAAGGCCGACATACAGTCGGCCTACAGCATGCTGCTGGAGGCCCGGGGCTTCTCCCCCCGCCTGAGCCAGCGCAGGATGATCGCCGCGATCGTGAACGCCCTGACCGCGCCGGAGCGGCTCGGGGATGGGCTTCCCCCGGTCAGCGTGGTCGAGGCGGGAACGGGGACGGGCAAGACGCTGGCCTACCTGCTGGCCGCCATTCCCGTCGCGCAGCGGCTCGAGCGGAAGGTCGTCATCGCCACCGCCACCGTGGCGCTGCAGGAGCAGATCATCTCCAAGGACATCCCCGACGTGCTGGGCGGCGCCGGTCTGGAGTTCTCGTACGCGCTCGCGAAAGGCCGCGGCCGCTATCTCTGCCTGTCCAAGCTGGACACCCTGCTGCAGGGCGACGGCGGCGGGCAAAGAATGATCGAGCTGTACGGGGAGGCGCCGCCGGCCGCCGGCCCGGCGGACGCCGCCCTGTGCCGGGACATGCGCGACGGCCTGCGCGACGGCAGCTGGCGGGGCGACCTGGACGACTGGCCCGGACCGGTGCCGGCCGCGGCCCGGCGGTCGCTGACGGCCAACCGGCACCAATGCGCCGGCGCCGGTTGCGACCACTACAGCCGCTGCTGCTTCTTCCAGGCGCGGAGCGTCGCGTACGACGCCGACTGCATCGTCACCAACCACGACCTGGTGCTGAGCGACCTGGCCATAGGGGGCGGCGCCGTGCTGCCCAAGCCGGAGGAGTGCATCTACATCTTCGACGAGGCGCATCACCTGTCCGCGAAAAGCAACGCCCACTTCTCCGCCTCCATGAAACTCAACGAATCCAAGGAGCAACTGGCCCGCTGCGGCCAGCTGCTCGACCATCTGACGCGGGAGGGGCTGGTGGCGCCGGAGCGGCGCGAGCGGCTGCAACTGTCGATCGAGGCGGCGTCGGGCAAGCTGGACGGCCTGTGGAGGATGCTGACGGCCTTGCTGCAGAGCACGTGGCCCCGAACGTGGCCGGACCGCTACGACGAAACGTACCGCCACACGTTCGACATGGGCGTCGCGCCCGAAAGCCTGTGCGCGGCGGCGGCGGACGCGTACGATGAATTCAGGGGGATCGCAGGCGAACTGGGGTCCGTCAAGGCGACGCTGGAGCAACGCGGGCAAAGCAGCCCCGACGCCGGCGCGCGGGAGGACGGGCAGCGCCTGGCCGCCGTCGGGACGTTTCTGGACCAGGCCGAGGCCTGCTGTAAGTTGTGCCTGAACTACGCGCATCCGGATCCGCCGGGCGACGAGCCGTCGGACAAGACCGCCCGGTGGCTGAACGCCAGCAGCCCCGGAGGCGTCATCATGGAGATCTCCCTCGAATCCAGCCCCGTGCTGGCGGCGGACAACCTGCGGGAGCGGCTGTGGGATGCCTGCGCGGGAGCGGTCCTGACCTCCGCCACGCTGTCCGCGCTGGGAAACTTCGACATGCTGAAGATGAAGGCCGGCCTGCCGGACCAAGCCTGTTGCGAGCGCATCGAGAGCCCCTTCGATTTTTTCAAGGCGGCGAGTTTCCACGTCCCGCGCATGAACTGCGATCCCAGGGACGCGGAAAACCACACCCGATACATCGCGGAGGCCATTCCGCGCCTGTTGACCGCGAAATCCGCGGCGCTGGCGCTGTTTTCCAGCCGGAAACAGATGCTCGAGGTGCTGGAGCTCCTGCCCGACCGGTGGACGGAGTTGGTCCTCTGCCAGGAACATCATCAAAAGGCGCACCTGCTCGAGCGCCACCGGCGGCGGGTGGATGACGGCAAGGGCAGCGTCATATTCGGGCTGGCGAGCTTCGCGGAGGGCGTCGACCTGCCCGGGAAGTACTGCACGGAGGTGATGATCGCCAGGATCCCCTTCTCGGTCCCGGACGATCCGGTGGAGGCGACGCTGTCGGGCTGGATCAAGCAGAAGGGCTTGAACCCTTTCATGGAGCTGACCGTGCCCGAGGCGGCCCTGCGTCTGGTCCAGGCGAGCGGCCGGCTGTTGCGCAGCGAGACCGACCGGGGGCGCATCACGCTGTTCGACGAGCGCATCGTCAAAAAAAGCTACGGCTCGCGGATCCTCGAGTCGCTGCCTCCCTACCGAAGGGAGATTTTCCCCGAATAGGCCGCCCGGCCGGCCGCCGTCACCGGCGTTTCCGGGATCTTCCCGCGCGCGCGAAGACGCGCCCGGCGGCGAGTCCCGCCAGCATGCCGCCGGCCGTGGACAGCAGCGCGTCGCCGAAGAGCGGGCTCAGGCCGAGGCCGGCGAACAGTCCGACGGCGACCCACAGCGCGTAGGTCTGCGGGACGGCGCCGCGCTTCGGCCTTTTGGACATCGCCGCCGTCCCGAAAGCCGCTACGGCTCCCGGTTGATCCGCCTGACGGAGTAGATCACCGCGCCGTCGCGGGGCGGGCTTTCCGGGCCAGCGGCCGTCGAGCCGATGCGGTCGACCGCGTCCATGCCCTCCACCACCTTGCCGATCACCGTGTGGCGGCCCGACAGCCACGGCAGGTCCCGCAGGGCGATGAAGAATTCCGGCCCGTTGCGTCCGGGGCCGTTCCCCGCGAGCGCGACCGCGCCGCGGGCGACCGCCCGGGTGGGCCTCTCGCTTTGGTAGCGGTATCCCTGGTTCTCGTACGCGTCCTTCAACGACATGTCCGCGAGCCGGCCGGCCACCTCCCGTTGCCGCTCCAGCAACTCCGCCTCGCTGTCTATGCCCATGACGCGGTACAGCGGCGCCAGCACCTCCTCGGCGAATTCCGTCCGGTCGGCCGCATTCAAGCGCCTGTTGACCAGCCTGTCCTCCGCGATCAGCGGTTGCGCGTCCAGGCCCAGCGAGTCGGCGTTGATCTCGTCGCCGGTCGACCGCTCCGGGCTTCCCAGGGGATGGAGGGCGGGCGATCCCGCCTGCGCGACGAATCCCGGAACGACGCGGTGGAACCGCATCCCGTCGTAATACCGCGGCGTGAACACGGCGCCGGACGCCGGGTCGCGGAATTCCACCTCCCCCTCCGCCAGCGCGATGAAGTTCGCGGCGTTCTCCGGGGCCTCGCCCGGCAGCATTTCGATGTAGATCGGGCCTTTCGAGGTGGCGATCAGCACCAGCGGGTTGCCGGGATCCTCCATGGCCCGGACGGCCGTGGAGAAATCGGCCTGGACGGGACACAGCCACAGCGCCGACAGCGCGGCGACGAGCGGCCGCGCCGGACCCCGCCGTCCGGCCGCGCTCACGGATTGAGCAGCGGATGGTCCGCCGGCAACTTCTTGGAGATCCAGATCGCCAGCTTGTGCCGCATGTTGCGCAGGCTCTCGTCGTGGACCGCGAGGGGATGGATGAGCTTGTCCTTGACCAGCAGCAGGTAGATGGCCCGGACCTTCAGGTCGATATGGTCGGTCGGCTCGAAGGCCCCCGCCCCGCGCGCCTCGAAGTAGCGGCAACCCACGCGGATGGCCTCCTTGAGCAGTTCCGCCTCGTTCCTGATCTTTTTCATGGCGCTGCGCTCCTCGCGGGTCGGCCCGATTGTAGGGGCATTCCGGCCGTCCGCGCAACCTCCCGCGGCCTCGATGGCCTTGACTGTCGCGCGGCCTTGACTGAATTGGCCAATGTCGCCGTCATGCCGCCGATGGCGGCGGCCGCCGCCGGTCCGGCGGAGTCAGGGGTGCGGCCCCGCCAAATCCTTCGGCATGTCGATGTCCCAGTGGATCGCGACGTCATCGACCGCGATCCGCCTGACCGCCTCCGGATGCCGCTCGACGACCGCCCGGCCGCCGGCGTCGCCGCTCAGGCGGCGCAACAGAGGGTAGAAGCGCCTGCCGAAGCCCACCGGATTGCCGTCGAGGCCGCCGAAAACGGGCACGGCGATGGTTCCGGCGGCGAGGCCCCCGGCTATCCGGCGGTAGGTGGCGCTTTCGATGAAGGGCATGTCCGCCAGGCAGACCAGGCAGGCGTCCCACCCCTCCGCGAACCCGATCCCGTGGGCCAGGGTCGCGCCGATGCCCTCGCCGGCGCCGCCGAAGACATGAATTCCTTCACAGTGCCCGCGCAGGTCTTCGGCCAGTTCCGGCCGGGTGACCGCCGCCGCATGGGGCAACGCCTCGGTGACCCGCCGCCAGGTCCGGGCGAACACGGTCGTCCCGTCGTCCAGCCTCGCCTGCAACTTTTCGCCTCCGAAGCGGCGGCTGCCGCCCGCCGCCAGCACCAGGGCGCCGACCGCGCGGGACACTAGTGGAGGACTCTCCTCTTCCCGTCCGGGAACCCGGGGGCCGGCCAGCCGGGGTCCGCGGAGCAATCCGTCCGGTCCCGCCCCAGACCCCGGCGGCGGGCCTCGACGGCGTCCGGCGGGCGGGCGGGCGCCGCCCTGCCCTCCCCGCCGTCCGCGCCCGGCTGCGCCTCCAGCCGCTCGGCCAAATGCCGCCTTAGGCGGTCGACCACGCAGTTCGTCTTCACGATCATCCGACTCAGCCGGTCCAAGACGACGAGGATCTCCCTCGAGTCGATGTCCGGTCGCTTGCCCTCGCTCATGTTCGCTCCTCTGTCAGTAATGGAATCCATGATCCGGCGCCCGCCCTACTCCCAGCTCAACGCGCCGCCCGTCTGGTACTCGAGGACCCGCGTCTCGAAAAAGTTCTTCTCCTTCCTGAGGTCCATGATCTCCGACATCCACGGGAACGGGTTGCCGACGCCGGCGAACTGCTCTTTCAGGTTGATCTGCGCCAGCCGGCGGTTGGCGATGAACTGGAGATACTCCTCCATCATGGCGGCGTTCATGCCCAGCACTCCCCTCGGCATGGTGTCCCTGGAGTACTCGATTTCCAGCTGCGTCGCCTGAAGGATCATCTGGGTGGCCTGCTCGCGCATCGACTCGTCCCAGAGATGGGGATTCTCCAGCTTGATCTGGTTGATCATGTCGATGCCGAAGTTGAGATGCATCGACTCGTCGCGCAGTATGTACTGGAACTGCTCGGACGTGCCGGTCATCTTGTTGCGCCTGCCCATGGACAGTATCTGGGTGAACCCGCAGTAGAAAAATATGCCTTCCAGACAGCAGTAGAACGCGATCAGGTTCTTCAACAGCTCCTTGTCGGCCTCCGCGGTGCCGGTCCTGAAGCCGGGATCGCTCAGCGCCCGGGTGTACTGCAACCCCCAGGCGGCCTTCTTCGCCACCGACTCCACCTCGCGGTACATGTTGAAGATCTCGCCCTCGTCCATGGACAACGACTCGATGCAGTACTGGTAGGCATGGGTGTGGATGGCCTCCTCGAACGCCTGCCGCAGTATGTACTGGCGGCATTCCGGGTTGGTGATGAGGCGGTAGATCGCCAGCACCAGGTTGTTGGCCACCAGCGAATCGGCCGTGGCGAAAAAGCCCAGGTTCCGCATGACGATGCGCCTTTCGTCCTCGGTCAGCCCGTTGGGATCCTTCCACAGGGCGATGTCCGCGTTCATGTTGATCTCCTGCGGCATCCAGTGGTTGGCGCAGCCGTCCAGGTACTTCTGCCACGCCCAGTCGTACTTGAAGGGCACCAGCTGGTTGAGGTCGGCCCGGCAGTTGATCATGCGCTTGTCGTCCACCCTGACGCGCGCCGCCGCCCCCTCCAGCTCGGCGAGGCCCGGGCCGACGTCCAGGCGCCGCAGCTCGTGGACGGCCCGCTCCACCGCCGTCGCGCCCCCTTCGGCCGCCGCGCCGGCCGTCTCCGCCGCCGCGGGCGGCGCCAGATCCGGCCCGCGCGCCGCGTCGGAGAAAGGCTCCGGCTTGGCCGCCGGCCTCAGTCCGCCCGGGGCGGCGGCGGGGGCCGGGGTGGCGTCCTGATACTCGTCCCATGACAACATGGCGTTCTCCTCTGTTGACGTGTTTTCCGTTCCGGTTTTCCGCGCCGCGCGGCGCGCTACTGGCAGGCCTCGCATTCCGGGTCGTCCACCGCGCAGATCCCGCCCCCCGCCAGGGGGGCGGCGCGGGTCGCCTCGCCCGGCGCCTTCACCTTGTTCAGGCTGTCGTCGTCGACCGTCGACTTCTCGGTCGTGGTCGCCGCCAGCGCGCGCAGGTAGTAGGTGGTCTTCAGCCCGCGCAGCCAGGCCATGCGGTACGTGACGTCCAGCTTCTTGCCGCTGGCCCCCGCGATGTACAGGTTGAGCGACTGGGACTGGTCGATCCACTTCTGCCGCCTGCCGGCCGCGTCCACGAGCCAGCGCGGCTCCACCTCGAAGGCGGTGGCGTACAGTTCCTTGATCTCGCGCGGTATGCGGTCGATCTTCATGACGCTGCCCTCGTAGTACTTGAGGTCGTTGACCATGACGCCGTCCCACAGGTCGAGCTTCTTCAGGTCGTTCACCAGGTAGGGGTTCACGACGGTGAACTCGCCGGACAGGTTCGACTTCACGTACAGGTTCTGGTAGGTCGGCTCGATGGACTGGGACACTCCGATGATGTTGGCGATGGTCGCCGTGGGCGCGATCGCCAGGACGTTGGAGTTGCGCATGCCGACCCGGCCGATGCGCTCCCGCAACGCGTCCCAGTCCATGCGCCGGTCCGTGTTCACGTCGAGGTAGTCCGCGCCCCGCTCGTCGCGGAGCATCGCGAGCGAGTCGATGGGCAGGACGCCCCTGTCCCACAGCGAGCCCTCGTAGGACGAATAGCGGCCCCGTTCCTCGGCCAGCAGGGCGGACGCCTGGATGGCGTAGTAGCTGACCATCTCCATGGACGCGTCGGCGAACTCCACCGCGGCGTCGGAGGCGTACGGAACGCGCCGCATGTGGAGCGCGTCCTGGAACCCCATGACGCCCATGCCGACCGGACGGTGCTTCAGGTTGGAGTTTTTCGCCTGCTCCGCCGAGTAGTAGTTGATGTCGATCACGTTGTCCAGCATCCGTACGGCGGTGGTGACGGTCTTCTCCAGCTTGGCCTGGTCCAGCTCGCCGCCGGCGTCGACGTGGTTCGCCAGGTTGACCGAACCGAGGTTGCAGACGGCGATCTCGTCTTGGCTGGTGTTGAGCGTGATTTCCGTGCACAGGTTGCTGGAATGGACCGTGCCGGCGTGCTGCTGCGGGGACCTGATGTTGCAGGTGTCCTTGAAGGTGATCCAGGGGTGCCCCGTTTCGAACAGCATCGACAGCATCTTGCGCCACAGGTCGGCGGCCCTGACGGTCTTGTGGAGGCTCATCTCCCCCGCCCTGGCCTTGCGCTCGTACTCCTCGTACGCGGCTTCGAACTCCCTGCCGTGCTTGTCGTGCAGGTCCGGCACGTTGTTCGGGGAGAACAGGGTCCACTCCTGATCGTTGAACACCCGCTTCATGAAGAGGTCCGGGATCCAGTTGGCCGTGTTCATGTCGTGCGTCCTGCGGCGGTCGTCGCCGGTGTTCTTGCGCAGCTCCAGGAACTCCTCGATGTCCAGATGCCAGGTCTCCAGGTAGGAGCAGACCGCGCCCTTGCGCTTGCCGCCCTGGTTGACGGCGACCGCCGTGTCGTTGACGACCTTCAGGAACGGCACGATCCCCTGCGACCGTCCGTTGGTGCCCTTGATGTGGGCGCCCAGCGCCCTGACCTGGGTCCAGTCGTTGCCCAGTCCGCCCGCCCACTTCGACAGCATGGCGTTGTCGCGGACGGCGGAATAGATCCCGTGCAGGTCGTCGGGCACGGTGGTCAGGAAGCAGGACGACAGCTGGGGCCGCGGCGTGCCCGAGTTGAACAGCTGCGGCGTCGAGACCATGTAGTCGAAGGAGGAGATCAGGTCGTAGAACTCGATGGCGCGCCGCTCCCGGTCGTCCTCCTTGCCGGCGAGACCCATGGCGACCCGCATGAAGAAGACCTGCGGCAGCTCGAAGCGGACGCCGTCGCTGTGGATGAAGTAGCGGTCGTAGAGGGTCTGCAGGCCGAGATAGGTGAACTGCTGGTCCCGCTCCGCCTTCAGCGCGTCGCCCAGAACGTCCAGGTCGAACTCCAGCAGGTGCGGCGAAAGCAGGCCCAGCTCGACGCCCTTCTCGACGTAGGGCCTCAGCGTGGCCGCGTAGCGGTAGTGCATCTCCGACTGGGTGGCGCTGTCGGCGATGCCCAGAAAGCCCAGCGCCTCGGAGCGCAGGGAGTCCATCAGCAGGCGCGCCGTCACGTACGAGTAGTTCGGATCCAACTCCACCATGGTGCGGGCGGTCATGACCAGCGAGGTGCGCACGTCCTCCACCTTCACGCCCGGGTAGAGGTTTTTCAGGGTCTCCTCGTAGATGCCGTCGGCGGAGACGTCCTCCAGCCCCTCGCAGG
Organism: uncultured Pseudohongiella sp.; assembly: GCA_964434395.1. GTDB lineage: Bacteria > Pseudomonadota > Gammaproteobacteria > Pseudomonadales > Pseudohongiellaceae > UBA9145. Next base: position 2,032 of record CAYSVD010000240.1, on the reverse strand, counting down.
CCTCGTCGATGACGGTGCGCAGGCGGACGGCGTCCAGAGGGCCCCGCCGCCCGTCCTCGAAGGTGACGGTGATCTCGGCCTTCCGCGGTTCCCGCCCGCCCTGCCGCTCCTCCCGCATGCGGGCGTGCTCGGCCCGGTAGATGACGTAGCTGCGGGCGATCTTGTGCTCCCCGGTCCGCATCAGGGCCAGTTCGACCTGGTCCTGGATGTCCTCGATGTGGATGGTGCCGCCGGACGGCATGCGCCGTTTGAAGATGGCGGTGATCTGGCCGGCCAGTTGCGCCACGGACTCGTGGATCCGGGTGGAGTCGGCGGCCTGCTTGCCCTCCACGGCGAGGTAGGCCTTGGTGATGGCGACGGATATCTTGGACTCGTCGTAGGCCACCAGCGCGCCGTTGCGCTTGATGACGCGCAACCTGCCCGGGGCGGCTGGGTCGAGAGGCTCGACGGGATCGGCGGACCGCGGCCGGCCGTTGGTGGACAGGGGGGGAGGGTGCGACACACCAACCTGCGTCTGCATTTATGGCTCCTTATCTAATGTCTGTCGCCTCCGGCTCGGCGGCCGAATTGACAACTAGTTGTCTTTGTTTCGGGCTTGGCCATCCGTCCGGCCCTCCGGACGATCACGCGGCCCCAACACAATATATTGTGCTTTCGTCGCCGGACTTTAGCCCTTTTTCGCTCAGCGCCGGCGCTCCGGATCCCTGCCGCCCTCCGGCGCCGCCCCGTCGCCCGGTCCGGGCGCGGGAGCCGGGGCCGGAGAGCCGTACCCCAACATATGGACGCGGCAGAGCCCAGAAGCCCAAGATAATGGGCTTTTCCCGGGAACGCAACAAGTTTTTCTGTTTTTTTCGTGTGAAATGGTTGTGGGCGGTCTGTGTGCCCGCCGGGCCGACGTTGCGGCGGAGGGACCGCCCCCCGCACCATCTCCACGGGCACCCTGCCGGGCGGACCGGGGGGCGGGTCAGCGCCGCGGCAGGAGGCGCTCCAGCAAGCAACGCCTTCTGGGAGCGCATGCGGTTCTCCGTCTGCCCCCAGACCACGCTGTCCTCCGCATCGAGCAGTTGGGCTGACCTCCTCGCCCCGGTAGGCGGGCAGGCAACGCATGAGCAACGCGCCAGGGGGAGGGGGGCAAGGCGCCGCGGCCCGCCTCGGATCGACCTGGACGGGAACCTGCTCCCTCGCGGGCATCCCACCCGAACGTCCCCCCGTCGCCTGAGCCGGCACCCATGTCGGGGATGATGGAGCGGGAAACGGGCGGTTGGGGGAGGTTGCCGAATTTCACCCAATCCGCAGGGAGGTCGCCCTGGAGCGGGAGAAGGTGGACTTGCGCGGCAACAGCGGCAGCGGCACAAACGTTGTGGTTGAACCTCCGGATCCCCGGATTGCCGTCCACGGTCCGTCCAATCTGCCAACCTTCATGCATCGCGGCATCCTCGACCATCGATGCGCGCGGAGCATTCCTGCCGAAATCTTCCCAATCGATTCAATTGTCAGGTGTCTGGCGCGACGCATCCGGCGGAGAACATGATGCCGCCAGTGCCTCCTCGCACAGCCGGGCCCATTCCCGCACCTCCCGAATGGCCGCATCGACCAGCCTCCCCGCCTCCAGCCGCGCGATCAGCGCTCCCCAGAACGTGGGGCGCCGGCGATGGTCGCGGCCGCGACCAGGGCGGCGGTGAGGGACATTTCGGTGACGGTCATGCGCTATCTCCTGCGCCGGCGGACCGGCGAGGCTCCGCCGGGATCGGGGCCGGCGTCACGCCACCCCAGCCGCCGCCAGACGATGTAGCCCATACCGCGGACGCAGGGCAAATCGGTTGCGGCGCGGGGAGCCGTCGGGCCGGATGCGCCGGGAGCGGCCCTGCTCCGGATGAGCGACACCGACGCTTGGCGCCCGCCGGTGTTCCATTCCCCGCCGGGGATGAACCCCGGATCGCCGGCGCGGCCGCTCCCGATCCTCCAGCAACCAGCCCGTTTAGGGCGCCCGCCTGTGCCGCTCGGGCCGCAGGCCACCGCACACAACGCCCCT
>CAYSVD010000239.1:0-1937 GCA_964434395.1 uncultured Pseudohongiella sp. | reverse complement strand
GGGGTCGATCCAGGTGTTGGACAAGTAGAGGAACTGGAACTCGGGTTCACCATCCTCGTCTTCGATGTCCACTGTCGCCGTCGCCGGGTCGCCCAAGAGAAAGCGGTTCCTGGCGTCCAGCACCAGCTCGAGATCTCTGGCTCCGAAGAAATCCACGTCGTCGATTTCATTGTTGTGGGTCGCCAGGGTCAATCGGACCGTTTCGGCGTCGGCAACGAAACTAACCTCGGTGGGAGGCTCGTCCTCCAGCATGGATTCAACGATGGCGGCAACATCACCCTGTGTAGTCGTGGAGAACGTGATGGGCACCGTCAGGGCGTTGGTGACGTCGCCCGTTCGGGTGAGGACAAACACCGCGTCGTCACCTTCGAAGATGCGGTCCTCCTCCGCCTCGACCGTCACTTCGTTCCTCCACAACGTAACAGAATCGAAACGCGATCCTTCTTCTACCCTGTATCCAGATCCTTTTTCAATCTTCGCCCCAAAGGTAGCCTTCAAAGTATTGGAGGCCAACCCATACGTCTGGACCCTAATCTCCTTCTCCAACTCGTCCGGCCCGAACTCATAGGTAACTGAGGGAGCATTAACACCCGGATGGATTCTCTCCACACTGACAGTCAGCGAATTATCCGAGCGCCCGTCAGTGCGAGCCAACCTGAAGACGGCAAATTCTCCCGCCACGACGTCTTGCGTGACGGTGGACAACGTGACCAGAGGCGGCAATTCTAACGTAACCGTAACGCTATCCTGATGCGAGCCTTCTTCTGTTTCTGTCCTGTACCCATCACCCGCGTTCTGCAAAATTGTTGCCGTCAAGGTAGCCTCCGAAATACCGGAGGGCAAGAGTGACGTCGGGACCGTAATCTCCTTATCCAACTCGTCCTGCCCGAAGCCATACTCATGAGTGCCGAAAGGAAGATTCAGACCGGGAATCGAGGCGGCAATCTCTTCGGAAACCGAGGTTGTAGCCAGCACCCTGACGGTCAGCGGCCTATCCGATCGCTCGCTAGTGCGCACCAACCTGAAGGTGGCGGACTCTCCCCCCACGATTCTTTCCGTGACGGCGGTCAACGTGACCAGAGGCAACGATTGTTCTTGCGCGTGGGCGCGGGGCCCGGCCAATCCGGTGACGGCGAGGAGCAGCGCCGCGAGCAAGAGTGCGCCGGCGCGGGTGGGCGGCGCACCGCCGGGATGGGCCGGCCGCCCACCGGGAGCGGCGCCGTCTCTACCTCCTCCGCCCCCGACGGCGCGAGCGAACGCCCGCCGGACCGGGGACCGGGACGCGGGTCGGGACGCGGGCGTTGCCGGCCGATGGAGCGGCGGCGCGGGCAGGACGCGGGCGCGCCGCTCGGCGAGCGGCCGACGGCCGCACCGAGCCGCACCCGGGGGCGCCGTTCCCCGGCCAAGCGCCGCCTGGAAGACTCCCCCAGACATGGGCGCTCACAGACCAGTCATGCCGGCGAGGCATCGGCCTCCCCCTTCTTCCATGTGGGTCGGGACACCGGCAAACCGGCAAGGTGTTAGGCGGGAGGCCGGCGAAAGCCGCGCCGCCGACGGCGGCAGCGGCGGCGGCGGCGGCGGCGGCGGCGCTCCGGGGAGCCCGCCGGGAAGGCCTCTCGCGATGTGGACGGGACCGGGCCTGCCGTCCGGCAGGCCGGCGCGGCGAGGGAGCGGAGCGCCGCCGCCGTCGCCGGATGAGGTCTCTTGAGGTACTACGGGGCCGGGGCAGCTGCCCGGCGGAGGGCCTGAACCGCGACGATCCACCGGCAGCCACTGCGGGCCACCCTGTGGAGTGATTGTCATCGACTCAACCCACCCTCCTTCGCCCTGAGGAGTGCGGAGCCTATCACATACCGGGCCCGGACCTGCGCGGCGGCAGACGGCGGCGGTCGCCGTCATGTCGGCGCGACACGCGAATATCCGCTCTGTGACAGGCA
>CAYSVD010000238.1:0-4091 GCA_964434395.1 uncultured Pseudohongiella sp. | reverse complement strand
TGTAGATTCTGGACCAATCTGAACACCGATTCCGGTCAATTTGAACACTGGCCGGAGTTTGCCGATTCCGGCCAATTTGAACACTGATTCCGGCAATTTGAACACCGATTCCGGCCAATTTGAACACTGGCAAAAAGGCTGTACGGAAACCCTCTCCATCGCATCGTTTTGGCTGATTGCTACCGTGTCCTCCCTTTCACTTTTCGGGGAGACCGGAAATGGCAAGACCCAGAGTCACCATGCGAAAGATACGCGACATTCTCAGGCTGCGGCTGTCCGAGGGGCTGTCGATCAGGAAGATCAGCGCCAGTTGCAAGGCCAGCGTAGGGACGATCCACGGCCTGCTGTCCAGGGCGGAGGAGTTGGGCCTGTCCTGGCCCTTGCCGGCGGATATGGACGATGTCCGCTTGACGGCGCTTTTCTATCCAGGCGCCGACGCGGCGGGCGATGGTTACCAGCTGCCGGACTGGGCCGAGGTGCACGATGAGCTCAAGCTCAAAGGCGTGACCTTGTTGCGCCTGTGGGAGGAGTATGCGGAGCGGCATCCCAATCGTTGCTACAGCTACACGCAGTTCTGTCACCTTTACCGGCAGTGGCGCGGGAAGCAGAAGATCACCATGCGGCAGGTTCACTTGGCGGGCGAGAAATGCTTTGTGGATTACTGCGGGCACACCATACCGATCTTCAACGCCAAGGGGGAGGAAGCGTTTCGGGCCCAGGTGTTCGTCGGCGTTCTCGGGGCTTCGCAGTACACCTATGCGGAGGCCTCGGCGAGCCAAGGGTTGTCCGACTGGCTTGGCAGCCATGTGCGGATGCTGGAGTACTTCGGCGGTTCCCCGGAGGCGGTGGTTCCCGACAACCTGCGCAGCGGGGTGAGTCGGGCGTGTCGTTACGACCCGGATGCGAATCCGAGCTATCAGCAGATGGCGGATCACTATCGGATGGCCGTCTTGCCGGCCCGGCCGCGCCGCCCGCAGGACAAGGCGCTGGCCGAGGTGGGGGTGAAGGTGGTTTCGATGTGGATCTTGGCCCGCTTGCGTCATTTCCGCTTTCCCTCGGTGGCGGAGTTGAACCGGCACATTTGGGCGTTGTTGAAGGATCTGAACACGCGTCCCTTCAAGCGGTATTCCGGCAGTCGGCGGGATGCCTTTGAACGGCTTGATCGTCCGAAGCTGAGGCCTTTGCCGGCCCAGCGGTGGAGTTACGTCGAAATCAAGACCGTCCTGGTCAACTTCGACTACCACGTGCAGTACAAGCAGGGCCTTTACTCGGTGCCTTACCAGTACTACAGGGAGCGGCTTGAGCTGCACGCGAGCGAAGAGCGGGTGACGCTTTACTTTCGCCAGGTTCAGGTCGCATCCCACCCCCGCAGGCACTATCCGGGCACTTTCACGATCGCGGATCACATGCCCGAGCAACATCTGGAGCATCACCTGTGGTCGCCGAAGAGGTGCCGGCAGACAGGAAGGCGCATCGGCCGGGAAGGGTTGAAATGGGTGGAGATGTTGCTGGAAAGCAAGGATCACCCCGAACAGGCGTATCGGGTCTGCTGCGGCCTCATGGAACTTGAGCGCAAGTATTCGAAGGAGCGGGTCAACGGCGCTTGTCGCATCGCGAGCGGAAAAGGGATGCTTCGACTCCACCACCTTCGGACCATTCTGGCGAACGACCGCGACCGGCTTGAACGCCAGCCCGAACTGCCCAACCTCCCGCAGGATCACGACAACATCCGCGGGCCGGACCATTTCAAGTAATTCACCAAGGAGGCGACATGAGCGCGCAAGTCATCTCACAACTGCGCCAGTTGCGGCTCGGCGGCATGGCTGCCGCGCTGAGCTTGCAGCTGGAGCAAGTGAACACCTACGAGGATCTGCCATTCGTTGACCGTCTGGCGTTGTTGCTGGATCAGGAGTGCATGTTGCGCGAGCAACGCAAGCAGGATCGTTTGGTTAGAAACGCCAAGTTCAGGCTGCGGGCCAGCGTACAGGAGATCGACTATCAGCACCCGCGCAACATCAAGCGGGAGCAGATCGCCCAGCTGGCCCAAAGCCACTGGATCCGCCGGGGGCAGAACCTCCTGATCACAGGGCCCTGCGGCAGCGGCAAGACCTGGCTCGCCTGCGCCCTTGGGCACAACGCCTGTCTGCAGGGCTATACGGTGCGGTACTACCGCCTTTCGCGGCTATTGCTGGAGATGACCCAGGCGCAGGCCGACGGCAGTTACCGCCAACGACTTCGGCAACTGGCCAAGACCCACATGCTGGTGATAGACGATTGGGGGCTGGAGCCGCTGAAGGCGGAGCATCGCGGCGACCTGATGGAAATTATGGATGACCGTCATGGCATCAACGCCACCGTTGTGATCAGCCAGCTGCCGACGGACCAATGGTACGGCAACGTGGGAGACAACACTCTGGCCGACGCCATCCTGGACCGCTTGATGCACAACGCGCATCGGCTGGCGCTGAAAGGCGAATCCATGAGGAAAATCCTCGGCAAGAAAGAACTCGAACAGACCGAGTCTTAGCTGGCCGCGAATGAGTCCGAACATAGACCCCACGGAGCGACATGACCGAGCAGGTTGCGAGGAGCGCTGGAGCATGAATGTGACGATCGCCTTGGCAAAGCGGACGACGCCGGAGGAGGTCCGGGATTTCCCGGTCGGGCCGCTCCCGCTGGACTTCCAGTCCGCCGGCCTCGCTCCCTCGCTTCGCTCGGTCGCTTCGGCCGGCGGCCGCACATCCCATGGCAAATTTTCCGCCCGCTCAGGCGCAGGGCCTTTGATGAGCATGCCCGGGCATTCCCGGTCCCAGCCGACGCGCCCGGCGATGCCGCAACGGGACGCCGGCTGGATGCAGGGGCGGCGACGCAACGTCTTCGGGCCCCGGTTCACGCAGGACGACGAGATCCTGCCGGCCGAGACGGACAACCTGCATGGGCTGTCCGCGGAGACGCCCCGGGAGTCGCGCCTGCGCCTTCCGAGGGACGAGCGTTGTGAGCGTTTGGCGACCATCTCCAGGAGCCGCCCTCACAACCTGCGCCGGCGATCCTTCCACAGGAGCCGTCGGCGACGCTTCGCCAAGACCCGCCCCGTTCCCATCGGCATCCGCCGCAAGCCTCGGCCCGACAGCCGGCTGGCCTTCCCCCAGAGCGACGCGGCGCGCCAAGGCGACCTGGAGGGAGCCAAGAGGATGCATCGCCTCAACGTCGTCGACGAGGCGACCTGGATGCGGTATGCGATCCGCGTCCCGAGGGTCGTCGAGCGTTGCATGGCTCCGTCCGTCCAGAGGGCGCTGGACAGGTTCCCCTTCGTCATCCACGGCTTCCTTGCCGACAGCGGCTCGAAGTTCATCGACAGCCGTAGACAGGCGCGGGCAACCCATCCCGACGAGCGCATCATGACGCCGTTCGAAACATGGAAATCCCCGCCTGTTGCCGGAAAACATCTCAAACCGGGGATCGCCTTCGTGGAGCTGAATGCGATCGCAAGGGAATGCGACGATAATGATGCGGTCCGGTGGGAGAACGCCGCCCGGGCCGAGCTGTTCAAACTGATCGACTGGGGTTCGGACCCGGCTTCGCCATCGGGATCGTCCCGGGTCCGACGGCAGGATCACGCCGGCTTCTGTGGCGGGTCCACCCTGGGCTTCGGCGGCGGGATCGCCCTAGGCTTCGGCGGCGGGATCGCTCTCGGCTTCGACGGCGGGTCCGCCCCGGGCTTCGGCGGCGGGATCGCCCTGGGCTTCGGCGGCGGGTCCGCCCCGGGCTCCGGCGGCGGGATCGCCCTCGGTTGCGACGGCGGGTCCGCCCCGGGCTCCGGCGACGGGACCAGCCTCGGCTTCGACGGCGGGTCCGGCCCGGGCTCCGGCGGCGGGACCGCCCTCGGCTTCGACGGCGGGTCCGGCCTCAAGGTCAACCGGCCGAGCCATCACATCATGCGTCGGCTCAGGCTCACACTAACTGTTGACGAAGGAGGAAAATTGGGCTAAAACGCAGGCCAAGTAAATGCGTTGGGGCGCTGGTGTTCATTTTCATCAGAATCAGCGTTCATTTTGGGCCGGAATAGGCGTTCATTTTCGCCGGAATCTCCA
>CAYSVD010000237.1:0-23486 GCA_964434395.1 uncultured Pseudohongiella sp. | reverse complement strand
TCGCCCGGGGGCTGGGGCTCGACCGCTGGGACATCGCCCTGGCCGACGTCTCGGCGCGCCGCGGCGGCCGCTTCTGGCGCTCGTTCAACGCCTTCCTGAGCGTCGCGCCGGGCCGGTCTGCATCCCTGCGGGCGGACCGCGTCGACCTGGCCTTCGTCGCGGGCCTCGCGCTGGACAGCGGCCTGCTCGGGGCCGAGGCCGCCCGGCAGCTGGCGGACTACGCCCCCGAGGGCTTCCTCGAGAACCTGAGCCTGAGCGCGCGCCCGGCCCCGGGAGGGAGCGGGCGCATCAGCATGACGGCGAACCTCGCGGACGTGGCGGTCGGCTCCGTGAACGGCTCGCCCAACATGCGGGGCGTCGACGGCTACCTCGAGCTGGAGGCGGACGGTCCGGCCCGCTCGATCGCCGGCTTCGGCGAGCTGGACGCGGCGGACTTCAGCGTCAACATCCCGAGGGCCTTCACCGGCGTGTGGGACTTCCGCCGCGCGAACGGGCGGGTGCGCTTCGACGTGGACCTGAGCGACGGCGTGCGCACGCGGCTGGAGAGCGGGATCGTCACGGCCGAGTCCGGGCCGCTCGACGGCCGGTCCCGCTTCAGCTCCATGGCGCGCCGCCGGCCGGACGGGCGGCGGGAGGCCTGGCTGGACCTGCTGGTCGGCGTCGACCGCCTCGACGCGTCGCGCAAGTCGCCGTACCTGCCGGACGGCCCCGACGTGGAGCCCCGGCTGCGCCGCGGCATGGAGTATCTGGAGGAGGCCGTGATCGGCGGCGGCATCCGCGGCGGCGCGCTGGTGTTCCGCGGCTCCACCCTGCCGGGCGCGCCGCCGGCGAGCAAGGCGGTCGGCGCCTATTTCCCGCTGGAGGACGGCGAGTTCGCGTTCGACCCGGAGTGGCCGCGCCTGGAGCGGATGGCCGCGACGGTGCGGGTCCGCGACGAGGACGTGGACGTCGAGGTGGCCCGCGCCGAGAGCATGGGCATCGAGCTCCGGGCCGGCGCCGCCGTGCGCCGGGACGCGTCGGGCCGGGACGTCCTGAGCGTCTCGGGCCGGGCGCGGGGCGAGACCCGGCGCGGCCTGGACTACCTGCGGGCGGCGCCCGTGGACGCGGACCTGAAGGCCGGCTTCGCGTCCTGGTCGGCCGAGGGGGCCATGAGCGCCGACATCGAGGTCGCGGCGCCGCTGGGCCGGCCGGAGCGCGAGCCGGAGCTCCGGCTGGACATCGCGCTGGCCGGGAACGAGGTGCTGATCGCGGACCGCGACCTCGCGGTGTCGGCGCTGGACGGCAGGGTGCTGTTCGACACCCGCTCCGGGCTGGGGGACAGCGCGCTCGCCGGGCGCATGTTCGGCGGCGACGTGGACATCGGGCTGTCCTCCGGGCCGGGTCCGGACGGCGAGGTGCGGGTCGCGGTCAGCGGGCGGACCACGCCGGAACGGATGATCGCCTGGCCGCGCCAGAGCGCCTTCGCGCGCCGGCTGTTCGCCCGCATGGAGGGCGATTTCGGCTACCGGGCGCTGCTGCGCATCGACCAGGCCGCCGACCGGAGCGCGCGCGCCGCCGACCGGCTGAGCATCTCCTCGGACCTCGTCGGCGCGGCCCTGGACCTGCCGCATCCCTTCGGCAAGACGGCGGACGAGGCGGCGCCGATGACCCTCGCCATCGACATGGGCGAGCCGCGCCAGCGGGTCGCCGGCTCCTACGGCGGCGCGCTGGAGTTCGACCTGGCCGTCGAGGACGGGCGGATCGTCGACGGCCTGGCGCTGGTCTCCTCGGGCCGGGAGCGGCCGGCGCGCCCGGCGGCGGACGGGGACGGCGGCGGTCTGGCGATCGCCGGCCGGCTGGACCGCTTCGAGCTGGAGGAGTGGACGGCGCTCGCCGAGGCCACGGACGGCGGCGGCGGCGGCGCGGCGCTGAGCGGGCAGATCGACTACGCGGAGATCGAGGCGGAGGAGTTCTCCGTCTACGGCCGGACGCTGCCCGAAGTGGCGTTCCGGGTGGAGCCGGGCGAGGCGGAGCGGGCCTGGCTGGTCTTCGTGGGCGGCGACGCCGCCCAGGGCCGCATCGACATCCCCTACGAGAGCGGGGGCCGCCTCCGGCTGGAACTGGACCACCTGCGCCTGCCGGGCGGCGAAGGGGAGGATCCCGCCGGGACGGACGGGGGGGAGCGGAGCGACCCGCTGGCGGGCATCGATCCGCGGGAGATGCCGCCGATGCAGTTCTCCACCGGCGAGCTGTCCATCGGCGGGCGCGACTTCGGCAGCTGGTCCTTCACCCTGACGCCCACCGCCACGGGCGCCGAGTTCCACGACCTGGCCTTCAACTTCCGGGGGCTGCGCCTGGGGCTCGACGCGCTGGACGACTCGGTCGAGTTCCTGGAGCCGCACTTCAGCTGGCACTACGAGGGGGCGGAGCACGAGAGCGAACTGACCGGCGTGCTGACGGCCGGCGACCTCGGCGCCGTGCTCGAGGCCAACGGCTACGCGCCCAGCCTGCGCAGCGAGCGGGCGACCTTCGCGACCGAGGTGCGCTGGCCGGGAACGCCCGCGCTGTTCTCCGGGGCCGACATGAGCGGGCGGCTCGACCTGCGGGTGGAGAACGGGCGCTTTCTGCAGAACACCGGCGGGGGCGGGGCCCTGAAGCTGGTGAGCTTCATCAACCTGGCGGCCATCTTCCAGCGGCTGCGGTTCAGCGACGACCTGCTGCGCAGCGGGCTGGCCTACGACGAGGTGGTCGGGACGTTCCGCCTCGACGACGGGCTGGTGGCCATCGAGGACCGGGTGGCGATTTCCGGGCCGAGCAGCCTGTACCAGATCACCGGCGAGGTGGATCTCGAGCGGGAGACCATCGCCGGCGAGATGTACGTCACCTTGCCGGTCAGCGCCAACCTGCCGTGGATCGGCCTGCTCACCGCCAACCTGCCGCTGGCGGTGGGGGCCTACCTGATCGACCGCATATTCGGCGATCAGGTGGACAGCCTGTCCAGCGCGGTCTACACGCTGGACGGCCCTTTCGAGGGGCTGGAGCCGGAATTCAAGCAGGCCTTCGGCTCGCCGCCGGACGAGGCCGGGGTCCGCTGAGCGCGGGCCGCTCCGCCGCCATGGCCTGCAAAGTCGCCGCGATCCAGATGGTGAGCGTCGCGGACACGGACCGCAACCTGGACGCGGCGCGCCGGCTGGTCCTCGAGGCGGCCCGCCGGGGCGCGCGGCTGGCGGTGCTGCCGGAGGTGTTCGCGGTGCTCGAGGGCGGCCCCATGCGCCGCTTCGGCGAGGTCGAAGGCGAGGGGCGGATCCAGGACTTCCTTTCCGGGCTGGCCCGGGATGCCGGGCTGACGCTGGTGGGCGGCACCATCCCGCTGCTATCCCGCCCCGGCCGGAGCGGACCGGACCGCCTGATCGGGGACGGGCGGGTGCGCGCGGCCTGCCTGGTGTTCGACGAGCGGGGGCGGCGGGTCGCCCGGTACGACAAGATGCACCTGTTCGACGTGACGGTGGACGACCGGCAGGCGGAGTATTCCGAGTCCCGCAGCTACGAGGCCGGCGAGGAGGTGGCGACGGTGGACACGCCGGCCGGCCGCCTGGGGCTCAGCGTCTGCTACGACCTGCGCTTTCCCGAACTGTACCGCGAGCTGTTCCGGCGCGGCGCGCAGATCGTGGCGGTCCCGTCCGCCTTCACCCGGGTCACCGGGGAGGCGCACTGGGAGAGCCTGCTGCGGGCCCGGGCGATCGAGAACCAGTGCTACGTGATCGCGGCCGGGCAGGGCGGGCGGCACAGCGACAAGCGCGAGACCTGGGGCCGCTCGATGGTGATCGACCCGTGGGGCGAGGTGCTGGCCGGGCTGGAGACGGGGGAGGGCGTGGCGGTGGCCGAGGCGGACCTGGCCTTCCTGGAGTCGGTGCGCCGGCGCATGCCGGTCCGCGAGCACCGCGCGCTGTGAGCGGGCGCGGCCCGCGGCGGGAGGCTCCATGGACAAGAGCCTCGTCAGCAACCTGATCGCCGCCGCCGTGACGGCGGCCGGGGCGCTGATGGAGGAGCCGTGGCGCCCCTACGCGCTCAACGCCGGGCTGTTCGCCCTGTCCGGGGGCGTCACCAACTGGCTGGCGGTGCACATGCTGTTCGAGCGGGTGCCCGGCCTCTACGGCTCCGGCGTGGTCCAGCTGCGGTTCGAGGACTTCAAGCTCGGGATCCGCGGCCTGATCATGGAGCAGTTCTTCGACGAGGAGGATCTGGATCGGTTCCTCCGGGGCGCGCCGGACGTGATGGAGGGCGTGGACCGGAAGATCAGGGATGCGGCCGCCCGGCTGGATTTGGACCAGGCTTTCGAGTCGCTGCTGGACATCATCATGGCCTCCTCCTTCGCCGGCATGCTGGGCATGGTCGGCGGCCGCGCCGCGCTGGGCTCCCTGCGGCGGCCGTTCGCGGAGTGGATACGGCGGTTCATGGAAAGCCAGTTCGGCGATCCGGCGTTCCAGGAGCGGTTGCGTGAAGCCGTGTCGGGCGCGCTGGACGGCCGGACGGTCCGGACGAGGCTGGAGGAGCTGATCGACCGGCGCCTCGACCGGATGACTCCGAAGATGGTGAAGGGGATCGTCCAGCGGATGATCCGCCGGCATCTGGGCTGGCTGGTGGTGTGGGGATGCGCGTTCGGCGGGACGATCGGCCTTGCGGTTACAATGCTGAACGGACGTTGAATGTCCAAGCGGGAGCGGCCCGCTGAAAACAAAAACGGGGCGGGACGATGCTGGAGCCGGAAAGCCGGTCGAAACTGAAGGACGCCATAGCCGGCTGCATCGACGCCGACAGCGGCGTTCTGGACAGGCTGCGCGAGGAGATCCGTCCCCTGCGCGACGCGACAAGGAAAATCCAGCCCCGCACGACCACATCCATCTCCATCGTCGGGACGGACGGCGGCAACAACCAGATCCGCTTCGACCCGTTCCTGATCCAACTCGTCCGGGTGGTCGACAGCAGCAACAACGAATACTGCCTCGATGCGGTCGCCCCGACCATGCCGATAGAGAAGTTGAACGGACGGCAGTTCGGCCCCGATGGCGAGCCGCGGACGCCCCTCGGCGAAATGATGGCGTTTCTCGGGGTGTCGAAGCTGCAGTCGCTGTCCCCCTTGATACGCCCCGCGGGCGGCGGGCCGCCCTCTCCCCACTGGATGGGCGTGTACCGCGAGCTGGTGGAGTGGGCGATCGTGTTCGCCATCCTGAAGAAGGATTTCGGCACCGACACCCTGATCGTGCGCGACGGCTTGCTTCGCAGCAGATTTTTCGAGGGAGACCTTTTCCAGCGGCTGATCCGGGGCATGGAAGGCAGGATAGAAAAGCAACGGAAAGAAAGGCGCCGCCGCGTTTATCTAGCGGGGGTCGCCAAGCACAGCAAGGTCATCGACAGGTACCGGCTCGCCATGGCGCTGGAGAAGGTGTTGCAGACCGGCTACCCCGCCTTCGTGGAAGTGCCGCGCGACGTCGAGGAGAAAGCGTACCGGTGGACGGAATACGCCCGCGGGGACGCCGCCGCCAGGAGCGGCGGGGGCAGGCAAATCGACAAGTTTGTCGGCGGGAAGATGTTTCTGGCGAAGTTCGGCGCCCGGGAGCGCGACCCGATCTGGCCCGTGGATATCTTCGCGCCGCAGCTGGAAGACGCGCAGACCATCCTAGGGTCGCTGCTCGGAGACGCCGTCAACGGGTTTCCGGTCCCCCACTATCCGAAGTCCCTCCAGAGCGCCCACGACAACGCGGCGCTTGTGGATTTCGACTTCGATGTTCTGCAGGATCTGATCTTCGAGCATATCCGGGACAGTCTGGGGGACGGGGACGCATCGGCGATCGACGCGTTCATGCTCCAGGATCCCGATCCCGCCGGCGGGCGCTACGACTGAGCGGCTTCATGAACAAGGACATTCAGCTGTTTCCCGACGACAGGGTCGTCGGCGTGTTCCGCGGCTTCCAGCAGGGCGGGATGGAGTTTCACGCCGATTTGGTGCTTCCGTACAGGAGCGAGTACCAGAACATCCCCATGCACGGCCAATTTCTTCTGGTGCAGCTTGAGACCTCGGAGGAAGGGGCGCTTGGCCGCATCACCTCATTCTCGTCGGAGGGCAAGCTCTCATCCGGAGCCGGCGAGGAGTACAGCCTCCGCGCGATCCGCGAAAACCGGGACGTTCCGGAAGATCTCAGGGAACAGTACCTGAAGTATCGGGTGAACATCCGCGTACTCGGCGTGGTGCGGAAGAAGGATGCGGGGCTGACCTTCGTGCCGTCCCACAGGCGCCTGCCTCACGTGGGGAGCAAGGTGGCTTTCCTGTCCGACGCGGCGCTGCGCGAGATCGCCGGGCACAATATCGACGGCGCCCCCATCGGCCACCTCGCGTTCGGCGAATACATCTACGCCGCGGGCGATGCCCACCTCAAGGCCGCCGCCGAGGAGTGGATGCAGTTGCTGGCCCCCGAGATTCTGGTGAAATTTCCGCTGAAGTCGCTGGTTTCGCGGCGGAGCTTCATTTTCGCCCGCGCCGGTTTCGGAAAGTCCAACCTGAACAAACTGCTGTTCAGCAAGCTGTACGAGGAGACGCCCAGCGTCGAGAAGCAGGGCGGGCGCCGGGCCCCCGTGGGGACGGTGATATTCGACCCGGACGGCGAGTATTTCTGGCCCGACGACAAGGGGCGCCCCGGGCTGTGCGACGTGCCGGCGCTGGAGGACAAGCTGGTCGTTTTCACCGAGCGCGGAAGTCCGAGCGCCTTCTACCAGTCGTTCGTGGCCGGCGGGATCCGCCTTGATATCCGTCGTTTCAACGCCAGCGACGTCATCTCCATCGCATTGAGCCCCGAACGGCAGGAGCAGCAGAACGTAAGGAAGTTGCGGGGCCTACCGCAGGACCGGTGGGAAAAGCTCGTGGACATGATAGACGTCAACAGGAACAGCACGCCTTTGCAGGATGTATGCAGGCTGATGGATCTGGATCCGCAACGGCAAGAGGCGGAAGCGGTCGCCGCTCGAAGCAACATGACCGTAGTGGTCCAGATGCTGCACGACAAAAGCAGCCAGTTGATAGACAAGCTGATCTACGCGCTTTCGAAAGGCAAGCTCTGCGTCGTCGACATTTCGCTGATGCGGGGCAGGCAGTCGCTTATCCTGTCCGGACTGATACTGCGCCGGATTTTCGACCGGAATCAGGAGGAGTTCACCAAGGTCGATTCCAAAACCATCCCGACGATCGCGGTGGTGGAGGAGGCGCAGTCGGTGCTGAACGACAGGGCCACCGCCGCTGAGCCATACATCGCATGGGTCAAGGAGGGCCGGAAATACGACCTCGGTGCGCTACTCATCACGCAACAGCCGGGAAGCATCCCGGCCGAGATCCTAAGCCAGGGCGACAACTGGTTCATTTTCCATCTGCTTTCCGAAACGGACCTATACTCCCTGAAAAAGGCGAACGCCCATTTCAGCGGAGACCTGCTCGGCTCGATGTTGAACGAGCCCATTCCGGGACAGGGCGTGTTCTGGAGTTCGGTGGGAGGCAAGCCTTACCCGGTCAGCATCCGCGCGTTGTCGTTCGAAGGGATGTTTCCGGTGCGCGATCCTAAGCGCAACAAGCGGGCCGGAAACACGTTCGCGAAAAAACTGCGGGGGATCGTCGACGACGGCGAGACGGCGGGTCGGCCCCACGGCGGCCCCGACGCGCGTCCATCTCGAAGCGAAACGGAAGATCCTTCCGAAGATCGTGACCTTATGGCAAAAATCCGGACTGACGCCATTGAAGTGCTTCGGTCCAACAAACGGAAAATGCGGTGTCTTGAGTCGCCGGACGGTTTTTCATGGGGCGGACTAAAGCGGTTTTTTCTTGAAGTCATACCTGAACATCTTGATAATAGGGAGCAGTTCGCGTACCGGCTGGTTGTTGTGGCGATGAACGCCATTTTCGGCGAACAGGACAAGGGGTGGGAGGCGTTCAAGAATTCAAAGGGCGTGACGTACGTTCGGAAAAAAACGACCCGGACGCCGCCAGCCGCGCGGGCTCCGAATAGCTGAACGGCGGGCCGTCGGAAAAAGGATGCGGACATGGCTCGCCCCTTGAGTTTGGCGAATCATGGGCGAGGCCCGCGGAGCGGCTGCGGCGCAGGGATGTGGAGCGGCATCCATCTGGAAACTGTTGGACCGCGCCGGCGATACCCAGCTTCCGCAGGCGCATATCGGTCATGGGCTGGTGGTCTGCGGGAAAGGGCAAGACCCGAGAAGCGGGAATCCCCTCCACTTTGGCCGGGCGCCACCGGCGGCGTTCCATCGGGCCGCGAAACGCGGGTCCGTTCCGGCATGAAAACCGGCCTGCAATGGGTTGTTGTCCCGGCGTTTAGGGAAACCGCCCCACCCAGGAATTTCCCAGAGCCCCGGGGACCGGTTGCGGGCGCCGGCCGCTGGGCATGGGTTGCCGGGCCAGTGCCGCAGTGCGGGGGCGTGGGGTCGCGTTGGATGCAGGAATGTGCGCTAATCCCGGTCCGGCCGCTGGCGCCGGGTCGGGGAGTGTGCGCCGCCGAAACGGGGCTGGAGTCGGGGTCCATGCCCGTAGCAGGCGAGGGTGTGTCGGGCGATATCCGATATTAGCCGACTGCCGGCATCCCTTCGTGCATGCCGCCAAGCGTATCTTTTCTCCGGGGAATATCATGGAAAACGAAGGGTTATTGATGTGGCTCGTCGGGGTGCTCTTTGCGGCGCTCGGGGCCCAGACAGCCGTCATGATCGGGTTCTTCCATTATCGCCAAAAGATATCCACCAGGCTCTCCAAGATCCTTGGGCGCCTGTCGGCTATTCAGGATATGTTCGGGCGTGTCATGGGGTGGTTGGGTCGTCCCTTCGGTAAATCCGTCCGTGGCGATCGCGGGCGGGATGGCAAGGGTGCGGAGAATTCTGCAGGGGAAGCACAGGGGGAAGCGTCGCCGCCCCATCCATCCGGCTAACTCCTGGCAAGCCTGTCGCACTTAGACGCAGAATGGCGAGTCAAGCTGCTGGTGTTTTGTTGGTCAAAAACGCCAACTTTCACTGCGTTTTGGCCAAGAATCCGTCTGAGCGGCACGCTCGTGCCGCTTTGATGCGACACTTGCCCGGCTCGGTCCAAGTCCGACTGTCTGATGCGCGACGGATTTTCAGCGGTCTGGCCCAACTCGCCAGCGGTCTTTCCGGAGCCTTCATCTGGGCTGGCGGGATTGGCGGGGCTGGCCGCCCCGACGAGGCCGCCGGGCGGGTGCCGGGCGGGTGCCGGGCCGGGCCGGGCCGCCGGGCCGGGCCGCCGGGCCGATTGATTCATGCGGCGGCGTTGGTATACTGGTCCCCCGGCCCCCGGCGAACCCTAGGATTTTCCGATGAAGAAGATTTCCGGCAAGCACAAGGCGGACGACGCCAAGATCGACCTGACCCCGATGCTGGACGTGGTGTTCATCCTGCTCATTTTCTTCGTGGTGACCGCCACCTTCCTGTCGGAGACGGCGATCAGCGCGGCCAGCAGCGACAACAACAACGAGGAGACCCCGCCCGAGGACACCGACAAGCGGAACATCCTGTTCGAGATCGGGCCCAACAACGAGATCATCCTCAACCGCAATCCCCGCCCCATCATCGAGACCCAGATCCGGGCCAACATCGACCAGCTGAAGGCGGAGAACCCGCAGGCCTCGGTGATCATCCAGCCCGACCCCGACTCGGATGTCAGTACGCTGGTGCTGGTCATGGACGCGGCGCGGCAGGCGGGGATGGCGAACATCTCCATCGTCGAGCCCAACTGACCCGCCGCCCGCCCCGCGGGGGGACGGCCCTTCGCGGCCCGGCCGGGCGGCCGGGGCTCACCCGGGCGGCCAGGCCAGTTTGCGGCCGCCCAGCACGTGAAGGTGCAGGTGGAACACGCTCTGCCCGCCGTCCCCGCCGGTGTTGATGACGTAGCGGAACCCCTTCTCCGCCAGCCCCTGCTCCTCGGCGATCCGGTTGGCGGTCAGCAACAGCTTGCCGAGCAGGGCCCGGTCCTCGTCCGAGGCGCTGGCGACGTCGGTCAGGTGCCGGGTCGGAATCACCAGGATGTGCGTCGGCGCGGCCGGGTTGATGTCGCGGAAGGCGAACACGTCCTCGTCGGCGTAGACCTTGTCGGAAGGCGTCTCGCCGGAGGCGATTTTGCAGAACAGGCAATCCTCGGCCATACTGGACCTCCCATGGGCGCGTCGCGGCCCGGCCGGCGCCGGGGTTTCGGGGCGCCGGCCATTCTACAACGGTCCGGAGGAAAGCGAACCACCGCCATGCGAGCGCTCCTGATGTCCCCGCTGATTCTCTTTTTCACGCTGTCCGTCGCGCAGGAGCCGGGGCAGGCGGTGGAATTCTACGGCTACCGGGTGGTCAACACCTATCCCCACGACATCAACGCCTTCACCCAGGGCCTGCTCTTCTACGACGGACACCTGTACGAGGGCACCGGCAAGCGCGGCATGTCGCGCCTTAGCAGGCTGAACCTGGAGGATGCCGACGTGCTCCAGTCCACCGCCCTGGGCCGCCGCTACTTCGGCGAGGGGATCGAGATCGTGGGAGACCGGATCTACCAGCTGACCTGGCGGTCCAACATGGTGTTCGTCTACGACAAGGACAGCTTCGAGCGGACCGACACCCTGTACAACCCCACCGAAGGCTGGGGACTCGCCTACGACGGCGCCGAGCTGATCCTGAGCGACGGCACCGACACCCTGCGCTTCGTCGACCCGGACACCTTCACGTCCGTCCGCCAGGTCCGGGTCACCCTCGACGGCCGTCCCGTCAGCGGCCTGAACGAGATGGAATACATCGACGGCGAGGTGTGGGCCAACGTCTGGCAGACCGACTTCATCGTGCGCATCGACCCCGCCACCGGGGCGGTCGGCGCCGTCGTCGATCTCACCGGGCTGTCGCAACTGACCGAGCTCGGCGGCGCGGAGGCAGTGCTCAACGGCATCGCCTGGGACCGGGAGCGGCGCCGGCTGTTCGTCACCGGCAAGTATTGGGCGCACCTTTTCGAGATCGAGCCGGTGCCGCGCGAAGGGTGAGCGAGGGGGAAACTCGTCGACATGTGGCTACAGAGACAGGTGCGGCTCGCGCCCAGGCCCCGCGGGTTCCATCTGGTCACCGACGAGCTGCTGGCGCAACTGCCGGAGATCCGGGGCATCCGCGCGGGCCTCGCCCATTTCCTGCTCCAGCACACCTCCGCATCGCTGAGCGTGAACGAGAACGCCGACCCCACGGTGCGGCAGGACATGGAATCCCACCTCAACGTGCTGGCGCCGGAGAACGCGCCGCACTACCTGCACACCGCGGAGGGCCCGGACGACATGCCCGCCCACCTGAAGTCCGGCCTGCTGGGGTGCGAGCTGACCCTGCCGGTCGCCGACGGCAGGCTGGCGCTGGGCATCTGGCAGGGACTGTACCTGGGGGAGCACCGGGACCGCGGCGGCGCCCGGCTGGTGCTGGCGACGGTGCAGGGCGAGGCGGCGGGCGCCTGAGGCCTGGTTCCCCATGCGCGCCGCCGTCGCCCGGATCGCCGCTTCGCTGCTGGCGCTTTTCCTGCTGGCGTCCTGCGAGGCGGCGGGTTTTTACGCCCAGGCCGCGCGCGGGCAGCTGGCCATCGTGTTCGGGCGGGAGGACATCCGCCGCCTGCTGGATGATCCCACGTTGCCGGCCGAGAGGCGGGCGGCGCTCGCCGAGGCGCTGCGCATCCGGGATTTCGCCGAAAAGGATCTGGCGCTTCCGGTGGGCGGCAACTACGCCTCCTTCGTGGACGTCGGGCGCGAGCATGCGGTCTGGAACGTGTTCGCCGCGCCGGAGTTCTCCACCGAGCCGGTCGAATGGTGCTTTCCCGTGGCCGGGTGCGTCGCCTACCGGGGGTATTTCTCCGAGGCGGATGCGGAGCGCTACGCCGCGCGCCTTGAGGCGGACGGTCTCGACGTCTACGTCGGGGGCGTGGCGGCCTACTCCACCCTGGGATGGTTCGACGACCCGCTCCTGAGCACCGTGCTGTCCCGTCCCGTCCATCAGCTGGCGGGGCTGATTTTCCACGAGTTGGCCCACCAGGTCGCCTATGCGCCGGGGGACACGGCGTTCAACGAGAGCTTCGCCACCGTCGTGGAGCGGGAGGGGGTGCGGCGCTGGCTGCTCGCCGGCGGGCGGGAGGCGCTGGTCGAGACGGCCGCCCAGGACATGCGGCGCCGGCGGCAGTTCGCCGAACTGGTCATCGGCCACCGGGACCGTTTCGATGCCTTGTACGGCCGGGATCTGCCGGAGCCGGAAAAACGCCGGGACAAGGCCAGGCTGCAGGACGAGTTGCGGCGGGCCTATGCGGAGCTGAAGGCCGAGTGGGGCGGTTACGGCGGCTACGACGGCTGGTTCGCCCGTCCGCTGAACAACGCCCAACTGTCCACGGTCGGATCCTACAACGAGCTGGCGCCGTTCTTCGAGGATCTGCTCGCGCGGCGCGGCGGCGATCTCGAGGCCTTTTACGGGGATGTCAGGAAACTGGCCGGCCTCGACGGGGCGGCCCGCGACCGGCGGCTGTCGGCCTGGCGCGCGGGGCCGTCCCGGCGCTGACCCGGCGCTACCCCTCCCGGGCCAGGCGCCGGCGGATCCGCTCCGCCAGGTCGGCGTAGAAGGGGGAGTCCGGATCCTTCGCGGCGGCGGACTCGTAGGCGGCCAGCGCCTCCTCCAGGCGGCCTTCCTGTTCCAGGATGCGCCCCAGGCTGCGGTCGAGGAAGGCGTTGTCCGGCATGGCCCTGAGGCCGGCCCGGTACACCCGGATGGCCAGTTCCGGCGCGCCGTTGTTGTTGTAGGTGTTCGCCATCACGTGCAGCCGGGAGTCGTTGCCGGGCTCCAGTTCGATGGCCCGGATGTCGTGCTCGATGGCCGCATCGAAGTCGCCGCCGTCCCGCTCCAGCTGTCCCAGCGCGCGCACCGCCGCGATCAGTCCGGCGGTCGGCGTCGGCTGCAACTCGATGAACCGCGCCAGCAGGGGCTTCGCCTCCTCGTAGCGCTCCAGATGGTAGTAGGTGTTGGCCAGGTTGCGGACCGCTTCGGCGAGGGTGGGATCGGCGCTGATCGCCTTGCGGTACTCCTCGATCGCCTCCCGGTGGCGGCCGAGGCGGCTGTAGGTGTCGCCCCGGCGCAGCAGCTTGAGCGCCAGCTGGGCGTCGATGACGGCGCCCTGCCGCTGGAGGTCCAGCCCGCCGTAGCGCTCCAGCGCGGCGGCGGCGCCGTCCTGGGCCGGGGCGGCCGCCGCCGCGGAAACCAGGGCGGTCAGGGCGAGGGCGGTCGATGGCTTCATTGGGGGCCGGCGGCTTTTGCGGTCAGCGTCTGCGGGGTGATTGTACGCCGGACGGGCGGATCCGCAACAGGCTTTTGGCTGTTTGGCTGTTTGGCTGTTTGGCCGTCTTGTCATCAGGATGCCGCCGGGACTTCTCCGGGATGCCGCCGGCGCTCGGAGGCGGATCAGCGACCGATCTCGGCCCACAGGCTGCTGACGGGCAGGGCGAAGCAGTTGTCGCCGAAGCTCAGTTTGTGTTCGCCCAGGTAAAGAACAAGACCCGTGAACCCTCTTGCGCGGCCGGGACCGTCCATGGCGAACCATTTAAGGTGTTTGAGATCGTCGTCTGTGATGGTGGAGGACGCCTTGACTTTAATGCCGACAATATGGCCGTGTCCCCCGTTTTCGGCGACAATATCGATTTCGCGGCGTTCGGCGCCGCGCCAGTGATACAGGCGGAAATTCCCGTCGAGGCGCTCCAGGCCGCGCATCAATTCGTTGAACACCCAGCTTTCCATCAGTCCGCCAAGCAGCATCGCATGCCTGCTGTCGGCGGAGAAGGATGCGGGCTCCAGGCCGCGCAACGCGCAATTCATGCCCGTATCGACGAAATGGTATTTCGGCTGTTTTTTTCCTGGACCGACCTCTTCGGGCGTCCAGATATCAAGCCTTGACACAAGAGACATGCGTTCCAGCACATAAAGATAATCGTTCACGGTGTTCCGTTTGATGCCGATATGACGGGACAGATCCGACGCGTTGACTTTTTGCCCGGTGCGGGCGGCCATTTGGTCGATCAGCATGCGCAGGCCCGCGAGGTTTCGAATTTTGAATGGGTCGGCGACATCACGCACCACAATGGCGTCGACGTAACCGCGGTACAGATCCTGGCGCTGGCGCGGATGGACGGCGCGGGCGCGGGGGAATCCCCCCTCCACGACGAGCCTGACATATTCACTGCGGTCGACTTTCCCCGGCAGCATGATCTGGGCCAGATTGGGCTTTTTGTCCGAGGCCCAGTCGAGCAACCTGTTCGGTTTTGCGCCGTTTATCTCCGTCGCCGTGAGCGGCCAGAGTGTTTTTGTGATTGTGCGTCCGGCCAGAGAGTCGGGCGTGTCCTGGAACAGGAACATGTTCGATGATCCGGCAAGAATGAACTGGCCGTGTTTTCGATTCGTGTCGACTATGAGCTTGAGCGCCAGAGCGACGTCCTTGAATTGCGGCGCCTCGTCGATGATTACCGGGCGGTCCCCCGCCTTCGCGACGAGTTCGGCAAGATGCCCTCGCGGATCCATCTTTATGGATGCGATCGTGTAGGGATCATCCAGCGTGTAATAGTCGCCTGCGCCGAACAGATCCCGCACGAGAGTGGTCTTGCCGACCTGCCGCGGGCCGATCAGGTTGACGATGGGCACCGCCTCCAGCGTGTCCTCCAGAATGGGAACAAGATGTCGGCGGATTGCATTGTGCGTCACGATTGCGTCCGTCACCTTAACAATCCGCAGCATATCAAAAATTTGGTCTACGGAGCAACGCCTGACCTGTAACGTCATCGTCGTTTGTCGAGCGGGGGCGCCACCGTTTGCCGAGTAGGGCCGTCACCGTTTGCCAAGTGTCATGTCTGCGGCCCGTCAGAAAGCGCATCCGCCGCCGCGGCGCACCGGCAACGCTTCTTTCGGGCCCCGTTGGCCGCCCGTGCGAACCGGGCCGCGTCGAGTGGAGCGCCACGCCGTTTTCGGTGAGGACGGCGCCGCGGATGGGAAATCCGAGCAGGCGGAAGACGATGTCCCGCCAGCCGGCGCGGAGGATCTCCGCCTCGAGCGGGGCGTCGCCGGGCCGGCCGCGGTTCCCGCCGCTCACCTAGAGCTCCGCTTCAGGGCCGGCCCTGCGCGGAGGACCGGCGATCGATATCGGCCCACAGGCTGCTGACGGGCAGCAGGAAGCAGTTGTCGCCGAAAGCGACCGCGCGCTCGCCCAGGTAGAGCACGATGCCGGTGAACCGCCTGTTTCGTCCGGGACCGTCCTTGGCGAACCACTTGAGATGCTTGAAGTCGTCGACCTTGGCGGTGGTGGACGCCTTGACCTCGATGCCGATGACCCGGTCCCCGCCTTCGGCGATGATGTCGATCTCCCGGCGGTCGTGGTTGCGCCAGTGGTACAGGCGGAATCGTTTGCCGAGGTGCGGAAGGGCGCGCGTCAGCTCGTTCAGCACCCAGCTTTCCATCAATCCGCCGAACCGCATCGCGTCGCCGCTACCCGCATCGAAGGATTCCGAATCGAACCCTTGCAGCGCGCAACTCATGCCGGTGTCGACGAAATGGTACTTTGGGCGCTTCGTTGCGCGCGCGGCCTCTCCGGGCGCCCAGGCGTCGAGCTTCAGCACGAGGGACAGGCGCTCGAGCGCGTGGAGATAATCGTCCAAGGCGGGCCGGCTCAGCTTGATTTGGCGGGACAGGCCGGCCGCGTTGAGCGGCTCTCCGGTGCGGGCGGCCATCCGGTCGATGAGCCGGCGCATGCCGTCGGAATTTCGGATCCTGAACAGCCCGGGGGCGTCGAGGTCCGCGATGGCGTCGGCGTGGCCGAGAAACAGTTTTCGGCGGTCGGTCCGAGGAAGCCCCAGGGCTTCGGGAAAGCCGCCGTCCAGAACGAGCCTGATGTAGTCCTCGCGTTCGACTTTCCCCGGGAGTTTGATCCGGCCTGGGTCGGGCTTCTCGTCCGATGCCCACTCGAGCAACCGGTTCGGCTGCGCCCCATGTATCTCCGCCGCGGCGAGGGGCCACAGTCTGATCGTGATCACGCGGCCGGCCAGCGAATCGGCCGTGTCCGGGAGCATGAACACGTTGCATGAGCCGGCGAGGAGGAACTGCCCCTTCCGGCGGTCCATGTCGACGATGCGTTTGAGCCCCAGGGAGAGTTTTCCGGACAGATGCGCCTCGTCGAGGACCACCGTGCCGTCCTTCGCTTTTTTGGCGAGGGCGGAAAGCTGGCCCCGCGGGTCGTCCTCCAGCGGTCCGAGCGTATCCTCGTCTTCAAGCGTGTAGTAGTCCCCCCTGCCGTACATGTCGCGCACGAAGGTGGTCTTGCCGGCTCCCCGGGGACCGATCAGGTTGACGATGCGCGAAGTCGCCAGCATCCGGTCCATGACGGCGCTCAGATGCCGCTTGACGTTGGCGCGTGTCATGGCGCGTCCGCAGGTTCAGAGATGACGATGGGCAGGTGCGATGGCGACATAGCAACAGGATGGAAAAACGCAAGTCATCAATAGCGGAATTTGATAACAAATAAGCCGTAAAAACACAAATTATTTAACCAAAAAAATGTAAATTATAAAGCAAAAAAACAGTAAAAACCTAATCAAGAAGATGATGGAACCAGGCGTCAAGGAATGCCGAGTTCCACGTTTTTTCATTGAAATTCAATCGACTACTCCAACACGATGGCGGGCGCGTCCGCGCCGGTCGCCAGCACCCGCCCGATGGCGGCGGCGCGGGAGCAACCCGCCCGGCGGAGCGCCGCGACGCAGGCCTCCGCCCGGTCCGCCGGCACTGAGGCCAGCAGCCCTCCTGCGGTTTGGGGGTCGAACAGCAGTTCCAGGCGGGGGTCGCGCCGGAAGGCTCCGGCGTTCTCCACCGCCTCGCCCGCCGCGCTGTTGTCTTGGTGCAACGAGCTGGCGATGCCCCGTCCGAGGCACTCGAGGGCGCCGTCGAGGGCCGGGATCCGCCCGAGCGCGAGCCGGACCCGGACATGCCCGCCGGCCCCGCCGCCGAGCATCTCGAGCAGGTGCCCGGCCAGCCCGAAGCCGGTGACGTCCGTGCAGGCGGTGGCGCCGTGGGCCGCCAGCAGTCGGGCGGCCTCGCGGCTGGAGCGCGTCATCTGCTCCAGCGCGGGCGCCATCCAGGCGTGGGCGGCGCGGCGGCGCATGTCGGCGGCCAGCAGGACGCCGGTCCCCAGCGCCTTGGTCAGCACCAGGATCTCTCCCTCGCCCATGCCCTCCTTGGCGAGCAGGCGGTCCCGGTCCGCGAAGGCGTTCACGCACAGCCCGAACTGCAGCTCGGCCGATTCGGCCGTGTGCCCGCCGATCAGCGCGCAGCCCTCTTCGCCCAGCGCCAGCGCACAGCCCTGCATGAGCTCCTCCAGCTGGTGCCGGGCGTAGCGCCGGGCGGCGAAGGGCAGGCCGACCACCGCGAGCGCCGAGTGGGCCGAAGCGCCCATGGCGTGAATGTCGCCCAGGCAGTGGTTGGCCGCGATCCGGGCGAACAGCCAAGGATCGTCGATGAACGCCCTGAGGTGGTCGACGCTCTGCAGCAACACCCGCCCGTCGTCCAGCAGCACCTGGGAGGCGTCCTCGATGCCGCCGGCGGCGGCGAGCACGTCGTCCCGGCGCTGGTCCGGCAGCCCGTCCAGCACTTCCCGGAGCACGCCGCCCGCCACCTTGGCCCCGCAGCCGGCGCAGCGCATGGCGTGACGGCGCAACGCGCGCTCGGTCCGGCCGTCCACCAGCCCTGGCGCGAGGCCCAGCGCGGGCTTCATGTCGGGCAGGTTCCGGTGCTTCCTGACGAAGGCGGCGTCGATCCGGCTTTTCAGGGCCCCGGCGGCGCGGCCGGCGAAGAACAGGCCGCCCCGCGAGGCGACGGCCCGACCGCCGCCCATGCTCATCAGCGCCAGCGCCCGCCGCTGCGGGAAGTAGGTCTTGAGGCGCCGGCCGGTGGCGAAGCGGCGCAGGTTCTCCGCCAGCACCCGGCCCTGCCGGACGGCGTACACCCCGGACTTGGGCCGCGGCTCGCCGCGCACCGTCGCCGCGTCCCCGGCGGCGAAAACGAAGTCGCGGCCGGCGCACTGCAGGGTGCGCTCCACCAGGATGAACCCGTCCGGGCTCCGCTCGAGGCCGCAGTCGAAGGGCCAGGACGGAACGCTCGCCCCGGTCGCGAACACGATGGCGTCGGCGGGAACGGCGGCGCCGCCCTCGAGCGCGACGGCGCCCGCCTCGAACGCCGTCGCCCGGCTCGCCGTCATCACCTCCACCCCGCGCCGCGCCAGTTGCGTCCGGACGAAGGCGCGCGCCTTCGCGTTGTGTCCCGTCAGGATGTCCTCGTCCGCGCAGATGAGGACGATCTTGAAGCCGGAGGCCTTGAGCGGCCTCAGTCCCGCGTCCCGGTGGATCCGGCGCCGCGCCGCGAAGGCCAGCTCCACGCCGGCCGGTCCGCCGCCGACGATGGCCAGGCGGTGCTCCCGGCCCGAGCGCAGCCGCTCGACGGCCGCGGCGCGGATGGCCTCCCAGCGCTTCAGGAACGCATCGATGGGCTTGACGCCGACGGCGTGTTCGGTCGCGCCGGGAATGCGGCGCGCGTCCGGCAGGGAGCCGATGTTCAGCGACAGCAGGTCGAAGGGCAGGTCCGGGCGCGTTTTCAGGATCACGCGGCGCCGGGCGAGGTCCAGCCCGCCCACCTCCTCCTGGATCAGCCGTGCGCTGGCGAAGCGCGTCAGCGGGCGCAGGTCGATGTGGATCTCGTCGCGGCCGAAGGCGCCGGACAGATGGCCGGGCAGGGAGCCGGAGTAGGGCGTGACGACGTCGCGGCTGATCAGGGTGACGGCGAGCCCCGGCACGGGGCGCATGCCGAGGCCGCGCAGGACGGCCAGATGACTGTGGCCGCCGCCGATCAGGACCAGATGCTTGACGACGGGGACGGGGCTGTCCATGGGGCGGGGCTCGAAGGACGTCGGTGCGCCGGATGCCGCGGCGGCCCGGGACGGCGGCCCGGCGTCAGGGCGGAGAGCCCCTCAGGCGGGGAATGAACGGAACGGCCGGGAGGCCGGTTTTTGCGAGGCTGCCTGTCGGGCGCGGCCGCGGGCTAGGCACCGTTGTAGCTCCATGGATTGACGATTTCGACCCCGGTCGGCTCGAAATCGCCGACGTTTCGGGGGGCCACCGTCATGTCGCAGACGATGGCCGTCGCCGCGATCAACGCGTCCCGGTCGGGACGGGGATCAGGCACATGGAGCTTGGCGGCGCACCGGGCGATCTTGATGGTCACGTCCAGCATTCTGCCGGAAAACACGGGAAACACCCAATTGCTCATCCATGACCGAAAAACGGTCCCTTGCGCCGGATCTTTGCGCATCTTTCGCAGAGCGCCGATTTCCAGCTCCATGATGGAGATCACCGACAGGTACATGTTCGATGGGTCGACGCCCTTGGCCCATGACGCCACCCTCTTGTTCGCTTTGCCGGACGGCGCTTTTCTGAGCTCGGAAACGACGTTGGTGTCCAGCAGGTACACGACCCGTCCCTAATCGAAGTCGACCGGCTTGAGCGTAAATTCCCTGACGCGGACGGGTTCACAGTCGATATCCGCGATCCCCGGCATGGCGAGTAGCTCAATGATGTTTTTCCCCTTGCTGGTGATCCGCTGGTACTCCGCGATGCTCAGCAGCACGTGGGTCGCTTGCCCCCTGTCCGTGATGAACACGGGGCCGTCGCCCGTCGCTCGCTTCGTTTTGTCGACGTCCTGGCTGAATTCCCGGCTGGAAACGGTCTTGATGTCCATGGTCGGTCCTCCGTCCGGCGAGGCGTTTCGCCCGTTTCGCGGGCACATTACCGCGATTGCCCCCGCTGACGCAAGTCGGCTCATGGCGCTCATGGCGCTCATGGCGCCTTGTGGCTCATGGCGCCTGTCCCATGGCGCCGCCCTCTTGTCCGCCTTGACAGCCGATGCTTTTCGGAATCCGGAAAGCGTGGGCGTCCGGGGGCGCGGCTCGTCGCTAGTCGTCGAAGTCGACGGGCTTGAGCGTAATGCTGACGGGTGACGGGTTCGAAATCGATATCGATATCCTCGCCCCCCTGCATGCCAAGCAACTCGACGAGGCTTTTTCCCTTGTTGGCGATCCGTTGGTACTCCGCCATGCTCAGCAGCACGTGGGTCGCCTGCCCCCGATTCGTGATGAACACGGGGCCGTCGGCCGTCGCCCGCTTCGCCCTGTCGACGTCCTGGCTGAACTCCCGGCTGGAAACGGTCTTGATGCCCATGATTGGTCCTCCGTCCGGCGAGGCGCTCCGCCTGTATCTACGAACACATTGCCAAACCGTCCGCGCGGGCGCAAAAGCGTGCTCCGGAGCGTGCTCCGGAGAGCGCTCCGGGGAGATCGGGATGTCCGCGAGGACCATGCGGACGCTCGGCCCTCCCATCACCGGGCGGCAGGGACGGCGACCGTCCGGGCGAGGCGCGGCGTTCCCGGCCGGGCGCCGCGGGCAATGGCCCGGCGGCCCGGGATCGGTTAGGCTTCGGCTCCCCGCCCGCCGCATGGACGGCGAGACAAGGAGAACGACGATGACTACCGGCATCATGCGCGCGGCGCTCGCGCTCCCGGCGCTCCTCTGGGCCGGCGCGGCCTTGGGACAGTGGTCGCTGAACAACGACCGATCCACCATGCGCTTCGTCACCATCAAGGCCGAGCACACCGCCGAGATCCACTATTTCGAGCGGCTGCGCGGCTTCATCGACGAGGACGGCGCGGTGGAGATCAGGGTGGAGCTGGCCAGCGTCAACACCCTGGTGCCCATCCGCGACGAGCGCATGCGGGAGATGCTGTTCAGGACCGGCGTGTTTCCCGACGCGACGATCACCGGCCGCGTCGACATCGACGCCATCGCGGCCTGGCCGGCCGGGGACAGCGCGCTCATGGAGATGCGCTTCGACCTGGAGATCAACGGCGAGCGGCGCGCCTACCTCGCCGACCTGCTGGTCGTCCGCCTGGGCGACGGGGTGCTGGTCAGCACGGCCCGGCCGGTGATCGTCGATGCGGGCTCCCACGGCCTGGTGGCGGGGGTGGAGGCGCTGCGGGAGGTCGTGGGCCTGCCCGGCATCAGCCGCGCCGTGCCGGTCACCCTCGTCATGGTGTTCGAGCGGGACCGCTAAGGCGTCCGCTCAGCCGGCGCCGCGCGCGGCGGCCGCCGCGCCGATGCGGGTCTCCGTCCCCATGCGGGGGCGGTCAGGGATCAGCTGGGTCAGCAGCAGCGAGCCGCCCGCGATCGCCGCGCCGACCAGGAACACGGCGCCGTGGTTGACCACCCAGACCAGGCCCAGCGCCGCCGGCAGCGCCACCGCCGCGATGTGGTTGATGGTGAAGCTGATGGACGAGGTGGCGGCGATGTCCGCCGGGTCCGCGATCTTCTGGAAGTAGGTCTTGATGGCGATCGACATGGCGAAGAACATGTGGTCCAGCAGGTACAGCGCCACGGCGACGGCCAGGCTGTCCACGAAGGCGTAGCTGAGGAACACCGCGACCAGGCCGACGTACTCCAGGGTCAGCGCCCGGCGCTCGCCGATGTGGCTGATCAGCGCGCCGATCTTGGGCGCCAGCCAGAAGGTCAGGGCGGCGTTGACCAGCGTCAGCAGCACCACGTGCTCCACCGGAAAGTCGAACTTCTCCACCAGCAGGAAGCCCGCGAACACCACGAAGATCTGCCGCCGCGCCCCGGCCATGAAGGTCAGCAGGTAGTACAGCCAGTACTGCCTGCGCAGGAACAGCGCCTTGCGCTGCGCCACCCGGTCCTCGAACCGGGGGACCGCGGTCCAGCAGAAAACGCCGATGGCGACGGCCGCCCCGCCGGCCAGCAGGTAGATGGCGAGGTAGTCGACGGCGAACATCCTAAGGCACAGCCAGATCAGGCCCAGCACCGTCAGGTTGCAGAAGGCGCGTACGCTCAAAAGCCGCCCCAGCACCCGCGGCGCCTCGTCCCGGTCCAGCCACTGCAGGCTCAGGGAGTTGTGCAGGGTCTCCAGGTAGTGGAAGCCGACGGACATGACCACCGTCGTGAAGTACAGCCACATGACGGAGGGATGGAAGGCCGTGATCGCCGTGCCGACGCCCAGGGTGACCAGCGACAGGATCGCGAAGCTCTGCTGGCGGATCAGCAGCATCACCAGCACGGCGGTGAAGGCGAGGAAGCCGGGGATCTCGCGCAGGCTCTGCAGGATGCCGATCTCCTCGCCGGTGAAGGCGGCCCGCTCGACCGCGAAGTTGTTCAGCATGACCTGCCAGGTGGCGAAGGCGATGGTGTTGCCGATGGCCAGCAGGAACAGCAGGGACTTGCGGCTTCGCAGCGGCGGGAGCTTCATGGGGGCGGCCGGGGACGGCGGCGCGGTGGCGCGGACGGGGGCGCGATTGTATCATCGCCGGTTCCGCCGCGCCGCCGCACCGGCTTTCGAGGACTGGCGCCATGATCCGACCCGCGACAATGGACGACGGCCCGGCCATCGCCGGGATCTACAACTGGTACATCGAGAACAGCACCATCACCTTCGAGGAGCAGCCGGTGGATGCCGGCGACATCGCCCAGCGCGTCGCGGTGGCGGACGCCACCATGCCGTGGCTGGTGCTGGAGGAGGAGGACGGGGAGGATGCGGGGGCGCGGGTGCTCGGCTACGCATGCGCCGTGCGCTGGAATCCCCGCTCCGCCTACCGCTTCACCCGCGAGACCAGCATCTACCTGCGGCGGGACAGCATCGGCCGAGGCCATGGCGGACAGTTGTACCGGCACCTGATCGATGCGATGCGCGGCTCGCCGGTGCACGTGCTGGTGGCCGGCATCGCCCTGCCCAACCCGGACAGCATCGCCCTGCACGAGAAGCTGGGCTTCCGCAAGGTCGGGCAGATCCACGAGGTGGGCTACAAGTTCGAGCGCTACATCGATGTGGGCTACTGGCAGCTGGACCTTTAGCCGGCCCGCCGCGGGCCGCCGGCTGTGACGGACGCCGGCGCCGCTTCCCCCGACCCCGCCGGGCACGGCGCGCCGCCCGGCTACGGCCATTGGCGGGGGGACCGGGCTGAGGATCACATCGGCCCGTTCTTCTTCCGCATGGACGGGGAGCATCCGCGCACCGCCTTCCGGGCGCGGGAGCGCCATTGCAACGCCCACGACACGGTGCACGGCGGGGTGCTGATGGCCTTCGCCGACTACACCCTGTGCCTGGCGGCCAACGGCGGGGAGAGCGAGAGCGTCGCCACGGTCAGCTGCGGCTGCGAGTTCGTCGCGCCGGCGCGCGCTGGCGAGCTGGTGCTGGGCGCGGGGGAGGCCGTCCGGCGCGGGCGCTCCATGGTGTTCGCGCGCTGCGTCCTGTCCGTGGGGGACAGGACCGTCATGACCGCCAGCGCGGTGATCAAGCGCATCCAGAACCGCTGAGGGCCCGTCTTC
>CAYSVD010000236.1:0-3153 GCA_964434395.1 uncultured Pseudohongiella sp. | reverse complement strand
CTCCTTGAACACGCGCCGCAGGCGGCGGAAGTCGAGATCGCTGATCCGCGAGCCGGCGTTGGCCAAGGAGCGGTTCAGGAGTTTGCGCCCCAAGGCAATGGCTTCAGTTCGGCGGCGGTTCTTGAGGGCGTGGCGGATGCCGGCCCGGGCCTTGCCGGAGACGGCGAAGGTGAGCCAATCGGGGCTTGGGCTGACGCTTTTGGCGGTAATGATCTCCACGCTTTGGCCGCTTTCGAGTTGCTGCGATAGGGGCGACAGAACCCGGTCGATGCGGCAGGCCGCGCAGCGGTTGCCGATGTCGGTGTGGATGGCATAGGCGAAATCCACGGGGCTTGCGCCCTTGGGCAGCTCAAGAATGTCGCCACGCGGCGTGAAGACGTAAACGTTGTCGGGGAAGAGGTCGCTCTTAAAGCTCTCGATGAACTCTTCCGGGTTGCCGGAGCGCTGCTGCATTTCCACGAGGTCGCGCATCCAGCGGTGGGTGCGCTGTCCGCCCGGCGCGTCATCCTCGGTCCCCTTGTACAGCCAATGACCCGCGATGCCGTGGTCCGCCACCTCGGCCATGTGCTGGGTGCGGATCTGCACCTCGATGGGTGCGCCGTGGGCACCGAACAGGGTGGTGTGCAGGGATTGGTAGCCGTTGGCCTTGGGGATGGCGATGTAGTCCTTGAAGCGCCCCGGCACCGGCTTGTACAGATTGTGCACCGCGCCCAGCACCCGGTAGCAGGTGTCCACGCTGTCGACGATGATGCGGAACGCGTACACGTCCATGATGTCGGAGAAGGACTTGCGCTTGCTGCGCATCTTCTCGTAGATGCCGTACAGATGCTTCTCGCGGCCGACGGTGCGTCCGGCCAGCCCCTCGCGCTCGAGACACGCCTCCAGCGCCGTCTGGATCATGCTCACCATTTCACGGCGGTTGCCGCGCACCCTCTTCACCTCCGCGCTGATGCGCCGCGCGCGCATGGGATAGAGCGCCTCGAAGCCGAGCTCCTCGAACTCGACGCGCACGTCGTTCATGCCCAGGCGGTTGGCGATGGGCGCGTAAATGTCGAGCGTCTCGCGGGCGATGCGCCGGCGCTTTTCCGTCGCCAGCACGCCCAGGGTGCGCATGTTGTGCAGGCG
This sequence comes from uncultured Pseudohongiella sp., assembly GCA_964434395.1. GTDB lineage: Bacteria > Pseudomonadota > Gammaproteobacteria > Pseudomonadales > Pseudohongiellaceae > UBA9145. Next base: position 2,028 of record CAYSVD010000236.1, on the reverse strand, counting down.
GTCGGCGATCTTCACCAGGATGACCCTGAGGTCCTTGGCCATCGCCATGGCCATCTTGCGGAAATTCTCGGCCTGGGCCTCGGCCCGGCTGCTGAAGGCGATCTTGTTGAGCTTGCTGACCCCGTCCACCAGGTCGGCCACGGTGTTGCCGAACTGCGACTTGATCGCGGTCTTGGTGATGCCGGTGTCCTCGATGACGTCGTGCAGCATGGCGGCCATCAGGCTCTGATGGTCCATGTGCATGCCGCCGAGGATGCCGGCGACCGCCAGCGGATGGGTGATGTAGGGCTCGCCGCTACGCCGCCGCTGGCCGTCGTGAGCCTGCTCGGCGTAGTAGTAGGCGCGGCGCACGCCGTTGACCTGGTCCGTCTCCAAGTAGTCCGCCAGGCCGGCGGCGAGGTCGTCGATGGTGTCGGGAGCCTGTTCGCGCACGGCCCGCCGTCCCGGGATCAGGGGGAGCCGGCGCCCGGGTCTTCCGCCGGGTCGCCGCCCTGCTCGGCCGTCTGGCTCCCGCCCGCCCCGGCCTCGCCGATCTCCTCCTCCGCTTCGCCGTCCGCATCGGCATCGTCGACCACGTCGGCCACATCGGGACCGCCGTCCTTGTCGCCGTCGTCCTCCTCGTCCTCTTCCTTTTCTTCGTCGGCGGCATTCTCGACCCCGTCGGCGGCGGCGTCGACCCCGTCGGCGGCGGCGTCGACCCCGTCGGCGGCGGCGTCGACCTCGTCGTCGGCGGCGGCGGCGGCCTCGTCGGTCTCGTCATCCAGCTCGTCCTCGTCGATCTCGCCGCCGCCGGCCTCCTCGCGGATGAACGCGTCGCGGAGGAAGTCGTGCTTGGTCTCCTGCACCTCGACGACCGGCTTCTCGTCCAGGATCGACTCGTCCACCAGCCCTTCGGCGATCTCCCGCAGGGCGATGACGGTGGGCTTGTCGTTGTTCATCGGCACCTTCGCGTCCTTGCCCTCGATCTGGAGCTGCCGGGCGCGGCGGCTGGAATCATGACCAGGTCGAAACGGTTGTCGACCTTGTCCAGGCAGTCTTCCACGGTGATGCGTGCCATTGTGCGAACCTCGCGCTGCGGGGGCGCGCCGCCGGGCGGCGGGCCCTGTTTTCAGTCAGAACCGGCCATTTTACCAGACCGCGGCCCGGGGCGCACTTTTCCGGAGTCGGGCGTTTCCGGAGTCGGCGGGTGTCGGGCGGCGCGGCGGCGGCGCGGGCCGCGCGGAGCGTTTCCGGCGCCGGGCCCTCCCGGATCAGCCGGCGCGGCGGGCCTCCGGCCCGGCGCCGTCCCTCCGCGCGCCGGCCTTCGCGGCCTCGTCCCGGACGATGGCCTGCATGTCGGCCAGCGCGGCGTCGAGCTCCTTGTTGACCACGACGTGGTCCGCCTCGCGGGCATGCTCCATCTCGTCCCGGGCCTCCCGCATCCGCCTTTCGATGGTGCTGTCGTCGTCCTGCCCCCGTCCGAGCAGCCTTTCCTTCAGGGTCTCGACGGACGGGGGCGCGATGAATATGTGGCAGGCGTCGGGGAACCGCCGCTTGATCTGGGCGGCGCCCTGCCAGTCGATCTCCAGCACGACCCACCGCCCCGCCGCCAGCCGCTCGTCGACCCAGCGCCGGGAAGTGCCGTAGCGGTGCCCGTACACCTCGGCGCTTTCGAGAAAGTCGCCGTTCCCCGCCATGGCCAGGAACCGCTCCTCCGGGACGAAGTGATAATTGACGCCGTCCTCCTCCAGCGGGCGCCGGGGACGGGTGGTGTGCGAGACGGAGACGCACAGCTCCGGATTCCGCTTGACCAGCTCCCCGACCAGCGTGGTTTTCCCGGCGCCCGACGGGGCGGTGACGATGATCAGCCTGCCTTTTCCCATGTCGGTGGCGGCGGCGGTCCGCCGCGGTGCTCCGGCGCTCCGGGTGCGCCGGCGGATGCGCGATGATACCAGCATGGCGGCCGCGCCTTCACTGGGGGCGCCCCGCGGGGAAGCCTCGCCGTCCGGCCGGCCCGGAATTTCCCCCCGCCGCCATGTGTGCTTGAAT
>CAYSVD010000235.1:0-2297 GCA_964434395.1 uncultured Pseudohongiella sp. | reverse complement strand
GCTCGGCGGGGACTCATGGGCCGTTCGCCGCGGGAACCTACACCGCGAGCGTGACCTGCACCGGCCCGGGCGGAACCGCCACCGACTCCGCGACGCTGACGGTCAAAAAAACCTGCGCGCCGGCGGATAGGTACGTGCATGCTGGCGCCGAAATCAGCGCCAGCGAGGTCAGGCACGAGAGTGAATGGTTCAAGCGCAACCGGTTCTGCGAGTGGGAGGGCTACTCATCGTACCAGTGCACAACGATTAACGGTGTCGAAAGTTGCGCGTGGCAGTAAGCCGATGACTCTCTTCCGCGCTCTGCTCATCGCGTTGCTGGCGGTCCCGCCCGGGACCGCCGGCGGCTTCGAGGTCGGTGCTTGGATGTCTCGAGATGAGCCTCCGCAGCCCCCCCTTTGGTACGTGTGGTTGCCGGGACGCAGCGCCGATGGCGGAATTCTCGACGGCGAGTTGTACAACGACATCTTCAGGATGGCGGTCGAGGAGACGTGGGGGCAGTGGCTCATCCCGCCGCTTTCCGACGACCAGATCGTCATTGAGGAGCGGGAGCCGTGCCGCAGTTTACATAGGCAACGTCCGGGTGGGGGGTGGACCACCATACCCGAATCCGAGCGCGGACCCGTCCCCTTCGGGACCGAAGGATCGTATTCCGCCCGCGGCATCGTCGCTTGGTTTCCGACCGGACCCGACGGCACCGGCCTGATGCGGTGCAGCGGGCGGGTGGATTACGAAGGCAGTAATGTGAGTGGTGTCGCGAGCAACGGCGGCGTCCACCTTTCCGAGAGATTGCGGGATGAAGATGCACTCGAGGTTTATTTTGTTGCGGCTCATGAGGTCGGTCACAACCTGGGCCTTTTGCACTCCGCCGCCCAAGGCATTATGATGCATGGGGTGGAGGGACCGGACGGCAAACCTGACTTGAGCATCGACGATGTCTGCGGGCTGGCGGCGCGGCGAGGTACGCTGGATGAGGACTGTGCGTTGTTGTTGCCAGACCCGGGCCTCCGCACCTCGGGATTGCCGACCGACGCCCGGTTCGCGGCCGGGATCACCGTCGACGGCGGGAGGACTTACGGCCGCCGCGCGATACGGTATTCAAGGCTTCGCGCGTGGCCCGGACGAGAATCACTAGAAGGAGGTTTCGCCGTTCCTGGCGACGGCGGATCCAGGCCCGCCGGCACGGGCGAGACCATGCTCATCGCCAGTTTCGTCCCAGACACCCGGCATGTCTATCCCGATCTCAGCATCACCGCGAACGAGTGCGGCCCCGGGTTTGGTCTCTGGGGGCGCAGTCCATCGGGGCCAGCCCCTGCCCCTGCAGATTGCGTATTCTACAGCAATAGCGGCTACAGCGGGGGCGGCTACTGGGCTTATAATACCAGTTCCCTCGTTTTCCATTATGTATACGAGCCCCCGGTCCACATGCATGTGGTCGCAGAGGTCGATGGCGCGTACTATGCGTTGGAGGAGGACTTCGAGAGTCCCTACTACTACTCCCGTTGGGGCCGGACCAATCCGGGCACGAAGCGCATGGTTCGGTGGGAACCGGGCAACCCGCTGCCGGTGGCGGAGATCGGGAACGCGCGCACCGCCCATGACGTCTCCTGGGAGGGCGACATGCGCGAGGTTCATTATTGTCCGGAGTCGCCGGACGGTCTCAGGCCGGATGATTGCCCGAAGTCGCTGGATGATCCTTGGCCGGAGCGTGTACCGGATCGTGTGGTTGCCCGTTTTTGGTTGGCGTATTCGATTGATGCTCCTCCGGGTCCGGGTCAGGTTCCGTATCCGGTTGAGTATTGGTATAGCCCGGTTCCGGTTGAGGCGGAGTGGGTGAAGGGTGATGATGTGGAGCCGCGTCCTGGTCCGATTAGTGAGCCTGGTCCGCCGGCGTGGGCGGTGGGTGGCTCTGGGGGGTAGGCGTTGCTGGTGGCTTCGCTGGTGTGAGGCTCCGCTGGTCCCTATCGCTGTTCTCGCTGATCTTTGCCTCGTCGCTGGTGGGGCGGCGGCTGGTTTCGCTGATCTCTGTTTCGTCGCTGGTGGGCGGCGGCCGTTCTCGCCGCTGGTCTTTATCTCGTCGCTGACGTTGCTTCGTTGTTGATGCGGTCGCCGCTGGCGGGCGCCGGGTGTTTAGCTGATCTCGCTGATCTCTGTCTCGCCGCTGGCGGTCTGCGCTGGCTGAGCTCTTCGCTGGCGGATGGCCGCCGCCGGGAGGGGGACGGCTTCTCCGGCCGTGCCGGCCAGTGTTGCCGCACTGGCGCATCCCGCCGGCAGAGGCGCCGCCGGCGTGAGGCTTTGCC
>CAYSVD010000234.1:0-2676 GCA_964434395.1 uncultured Pseudohongiella sp. | reverse complement strand
GCGCTGGGGCTGGCCGCGCTGGGGCTGGCCGGCGCGGCGCAGCCGGCCAGCCCCAGCGCGGCCAGCCCCAGCGCCGCGGCCTTTCCGACGGGTGTCGTTTTCACATCGTCCTCCTTGTCGCGGCTCAGAACTCGACCGCGTTCATGCCGAACACGGCCGACAGCATGGTGATGGTGATGCCGCCGACCACGACGGCGAGGAAGATGATCAGCGCGGGCTGCAGGGCGGACACCAGCGCCGCCGCGCGGTGGCGCGCCTGCTCGTCGAAGGCGTCCGCCGTCTTGAGCAGGATGGCGGCCGTGCGCCCGGACTCCTCCCCCACCGCGACGAGCCGGTGCAGCAGCACGGGGAAGCGCCCGGTCCGCTCCAGCGACGGCCCGAGGCCGGCGCCGCCGCGCACGTCCTCCTCGACCCGGACCAGGCAGTCCGCCAGCGCGGCGTTGCCCACCACCTCCCGGGCGACCCGCAGCGCCCGGATCAGCGGAATGCCCGCCCCCAGCAGCGCGCCCAGGGTGCGGGCGAACGCCGCGCACTCCCGGTGCAGGATCAGCCGGCCCAGCAGCGGCAGGGACAGCAGGAAGGCGTCCCGGGCGGGGCGGGCGCGGGGGCTCGCGCCGAGCCGGCGCCAGCCCAGCGCCAGCGCGAAGACGGCCGGCGGCAGCAGCCAGCCGCGGCGGGCGAGGAGGCCGCTGAGCTCCATCAGGAAGGCGGCGGCGGGCGGCGCCTGGACGCCGGCGTCCTCGAACATGACGGCGAACTGGGGCACCACGAAGGCCAGCAGCAGCAGCACCGAGACCAGCCCGGTGGCCAGCAGCACCGCCGGATAGATCATGGCCGAGACCACCCCCTGGCGGGCGCGCGCGGAGGCCTCCAGGAACTCCGCCAGGCCCGGCAGCAGCTGGTCCAGGATGCCGCCCTCCTCGCCGGCCCGCACGATGCTGACGTACATCCGGCCGAACGCCTCCGGATGCCGGGCCATGGCGTCGGCCAGGCCGCGCCCCTCCTTCACGTCGCGCAGCAGGCCGGCCACCAGCGCGCGCATGGCGGGCGACTCGGTGAGGCTGTCCAGCAGCCGCAGCGCCTTGTCGATGGGCACCCGCGCCTCGACCAAGGTGCGCAGGGCCTTGGTGAACTCCAGCACGTCCCGGGGCCTGACCCGGCGGCCGGGCCGCCCGGCGGCCCCCGGGCGGGCGGGGGCCACCCGCACCGGCGTGAGCCGCCGCCCGCGCAGGATCCGCACCGCATCGCGCTCGGACTCGGCGTCGAGGCGCCCGCGCCGGAGCGCGCCGGCGGCGTCGATGGCCTGGAACTCGAACCGCGGCGCGCTCATGAGGACCGGGTGACCCGCGCCACCTCCTCCGGGGTGGTCACGCCCTCCTTCAGCTTGGCCAGCGCGTCCTGGCGCAGGGTGCGCATCCCCTCGCGGACCGCCTGGGCCCGCAGGACGCCGGCGTCGGCCCCGGCGGCGATGCGGTGGCGGATGGCGTCGCTCATCGTCAGCAGCTCGTACAGTCCGATGCGCCCGCGGTAGCCGGTCCGGGCGCAGGCCTCGCAGCCGACGCCGCGCCGGACCGTCGGGCACTCGGCGGGGTCGATCTCCAGCGCCGCCGCCTCGTCGCCGCGCAGCGGCGCCTCGGCGGCGCACTCGGCGCACACCCGCCGCACCAGCCGCTGGGCCTGCACCGCCAGCAGGCTGGAGCTGATCAGGTAGCCCTGCACCCCCATGTCCTCGAGCCGGGTGACCGCGCCGGCGGCGTCGTTGGTGTGCAGGGTGGAGAACACCAGGTGGCCGGTCAGCGCCGACTCGATGGCGATCTCCGCGGTCTCGTGGTCGCGGATCTCGCCCACCATGATCACGTCCGGATCCTGGCGGACGATCGAGCGCAGCCCGCCGGCGAAGTCCAGCCCGATGGCGGCGTTGACCTGGATCTGGGTCACCCCCTCCAGCTGGTACTCCACCGGATCCTCGACCGTGATGATCTTCTGGCGCTCGCTGTTGATCTTGCCCAGGGTGGCGTACAGGGTCGTGGTCTTGCCGCTGCCGGTGGGGCCGGTGATCAGGATCATGCCGTGGGGCTGGGCGACCGCCTTGCTGTAGTCGCGCAGGACGGCCGGCGGCATGCCCAGCCGGCTCAGCTCCACCGCCGTGTCGTCCCGGTCCAGGATCCGCAACACCACCGACTCCCCGTGCACGCCGGGCAGGGTGGAGACCCGCATGTCCAGCTGGCGGCCGCCGACCTGCCAGTCGATGCGCCCGTCCTGGGGCAGGCGCTTCTCCCCGATGTCGAGCCGCGCCATCAGCTTCAGGCGGGAGGCGACCGCCGTGTGGATCCGGGCCGGCAGCCGCTCGATGCGGGCCATGATGCCGTCCACCCGGCAGCGCACGTCCAGATGGGCGCCCTCCGGCTCGAAATGGATGTCGCTGGCGCCGAGGTCCAGGGCCCGGGCGAACAGGTGGTTGACCAGCCGGATGACCGGCGCGTCCGAGCCCAGCCCCATCAGATCCTCGTCGTCCTCGAGGCCCGGGACCAGCATCTCCTCCTCGGCGCCCTCGATGCGCGGCGACAGGGCGGCGCGCCAGTGCCGCATCAGCCGCCGGACCTCGTCGTCGGCGCCCGCCTCGAAGCGCGCCGCCGCGCCGACGATGAAGCGGATGCGGGCGCGCAGGGCCAGGGC
>CAYSVD010000233.1:0-25980 GCA_964434395.1 uncultured Pseudohongiella sp. | reverse complement strand
AATCCCGGATCTCCTCCAGCGTGATCCGCCTTGTGGGGGTGATCGTCACAATCATGCTCCAAGGGTCCTCGCGGCCTGCTCAGGCCCATTTTCCCTTGGACTCGGGCCTGCGTTCAGGCCCATCTGCCATTGGCTAAGACTGTCTTTGGCGCCGGCGGCCAAAAAGGGTTATGCTGGCGGGCCGCGCAAAACAGGGAAATGCACGACAATGAGCGACTGGACCGACGGCTACACATCGGCCGCGAAAATCGACTACAACTTCGGCTACTACCGGGAGTTGAACCCGTTGCGGGTGCGCACCGCGATGCTGCATGCGGGCATCGCCTGCCCGGAGATCGAGACGGCCTGCGAACTCGGCTACGGACAGGGCCTCAGCGTCAATTTCCACGCGGGCGCCTCGAAGACCGAGTGGTGGGGCACCGACTTCAATCCGACCCAGGCCGGTTTCGCCCAGGAGACGGCGGAGCGGACGGGGGCCGGGGCCCGGCTGTTCGACCAGGCCTTCGACGAGTTCTGCGCCCGCCCGGACCTGCCGGATTTCGACTTCATCGCGCTGCACGGCATCTTCAGCTGGGTCTCCGACGACAGCCGCCGGTCGATCGTGGACCTCGTGCGGCAGAAGCTGAAGGTCGGCGGAGTGCTGTACATCAGCTACAACAGCATGCCCGGCTGGGCGGCTTTCGCGCCCATGCGCAACCTGATGGCCCAGCACGCCGAGATCATCGGCGCCGAGGGCCGGGGCATCCTCAGCCGGGTCGACGGCGCGCTGGAGTTCGTCAACGCCCTGCTGAAGACCAACCCGCTGTACTCCCGCGCCAACCCCAGCATCGCGAAACGGCTCGAGCGCATGGTGGACCAGAACAAGGAGTACTTGGCCCACGAGTACTTCAACCGGTACTGGGAGCCCATGCACTTCGCCACCATGGCCGGGTGGCTGGAGTCGGCCAAGATGGACTTCGCCTGCTCCGCCCACACGCTGGACCACTTCGACAACCTGAACCTGAGTCCGGAGCAGCAGGAATTCCTGTCCAAGATCCCGGACATCATGTTGCGCCAGTCGACCAAGGACTTCATGGTCAACCAGCAGTTCCGCCGCGACTACTGGGTCAAGGGGCGGCGGCAGATGACCCCCCTCCAGCGGCTCGAGGCGATGGGGGAGCAGCGGTTCATGCTCGCCGTCAACCGGGACGACGTGTCGCTGAAGGTTCCCGGCGGCCAGGGGGAGGCCACCATGAAGGAGGAGATCTACGCCCCCGTCCTCGACGCGATCGCCGACAACCGCCCCGTCACCCTCAAGGCCCTCCACGGGAAGCTCAAGGATCTCGACCTCCCGTCCCTGGCGAAGGCCATGGTGATCCTGAGCAGCAGCGCGCAGGTCGCGCCGGTGCACGATGAGAAGCATGTCGCCGCGATCAAGAAGCAGACGGACCGCCTGAACGACTACCTGATCAACCGGGCGCACGGCAGCGGCGGCATCAATTACCTGGTCAGCCCGCTGACCGGCGGCGGCATCGGTTGCGGCAGGTTCTCCCAGATGTTCGTCGATGCGCTAAGGCGCGGGAAGACCGCCCCGGAGGACATGGCGAAGTCCACGTGGGAGTTGCTCAAGTCCCAGGGCCAGAAACTGGTCAGGGAGAAGAAGGCGCTGGAGAAGGACGAGGACAATCTGGAGGAGCTGGGCAAGATGGCGAAGGACTTCGCGGAAAAACGCCTGCCCGTGCTGAAGGCGATGCGCATCGTCTCGTGACGCCCTTCGCGGCGCGCCCGCGACGGAAAAACGCCGGTCCCCGCGAACTTTCGCCCGTCCCGGCGCGTCCGACCCGGTGGAACGACGACGGCGCTCTCCAGGAGAGACGGATGAGACCAGCGATACGGACCGAGCCCGCCGCCCGCCGCGCCCGCGGAGTGCGCCGGAGCGCCGCGCCCGCCCTGCTGGCGGCAGGCCTGGCCCTGTCCGCGGCCGCCGCGGAACAGGCGTCGGAGCCCGCGCAGGCGCCGCCCGCCCAAGACCCGCCGTTCACCCTGTTCGAGAGCCTGGACGGCCTCGGCGGCGGCGCGGCGGCCCGCGCCGCCCGCGAGGCCAGGAACGTTCCCGCCGCGCCGGTGTTCACCCTCGTGGGCGTGGCCCGCTTCGGGGACCGGCGCGCGGCGCTGCTGGAGCACATGGGCGGCGACGTGGTGCGGGTGCCGCTCCCGGCGGGCGGCGGCCCGCGTCCCGTGCCCGGACACCCCCGGTACGTCGTGACCGGCCACGAGGCCGGCGAGGTGTCGGTGCGCTACCCCCCCGACGTGCAGTGCGGGGACTTCGAGGAGAGGGGCGTGGTTTGCGATGCGGACGCCAACGTCGCCCGGCTTCGTCTTCCCGCCGCCGCGCCCGTCGCGCGGGCGCCGGCAGGGGCGGATGCCGCCGGCGGGGCGGACGGCGACGCGCCGCGCAACCCTTTCGAGTTGCTGCGCGAACAGCAGGAGCGGCGGTCCGGCGCCGGTGCGCCCGCCGCCCCTCCCCGCTTCCGCCGCATCGATCCGGCCGACGTGCCCCCGGGGATGCGGGTCGTGTCCACCCCCTTCGGTGACAGGCTGGTCGAGCTGTAGCCCCCGCCGTCCGGTCCGGCGCGCCGGATCCGGTCCATGAACGATCCGCGAGACATCTCCCTTTCCGCCGCCATCGTCAGCTACCGTCCGCCCGCCGGCGAGATCGAGGCGGCGCTGGAGTCGTTGCTGCGGGCGGTCCGCGCGCTCCTCGCCGCGCGCCCGGGCATCGCCCTGAGCGTGACGGTCGTCGACAACAGCGAGGACGGCGGCCTCGGGGCGGAGCGGCTGGCGGCGTTCCGGGCCGGGCTGGACGCGGCGGGCGGCGCCTTCAGCCTGATGCGGGGCCACGGCAACGTGGGCTACGGCGCCGCCCACAACCGGGTGTTCAGGCGGGACGGATACAGCACGTTCCACCTGCTCATGAACGCCGACGTCGAAATGGAGGCGGCGTGCCTGGTCCGCGGCGTGGAATTCCTCCTCGACAATCCGGACGTCGCCGTCGCGAGCCCCCGCGCGAGCCGGCCGGACGGCGCCAGGCAGTTCCTGTGCCGCCGCTATCCGGCGGCGTTCGACTTCTTCCTCCGCGGCTTCGCTCCCCGCCGGCTGCGCAGGATGTTCGACGCCCGGCTCGGGCGCTTCGAGATGCGCGACCTGCCGGACGCGCCGGTCAAGGGCGTGCCGATCGTCAGCGGTTGCTGCATGCTCTGCCGCGGCGACGCGCTGGAGAAGGCCGGAGGGTTCGACGGAAGGTACTTCATGTACTTCGAGGATTTCGACCTTTCCGTGCGCATCGCCCGGGACCGTAGCCTGGCCTGCCTGCCCGCGATGCGGATCGTGCACCGCGGCGGCGACAGCGCCCGCAAGGGGATCGTGCACATCGGCATGTTCGTCCGCTCCGCTTTCCGCTTCTACAACACCCACGGCTGGCGGCTGTTCTGAGGGGCGCCGCCCGCGCCGGGTCCACGCCGGGTCGGTTAGTCGGTTTGTTGCGGGTCCGCGGAGACTCACCGCGGAGACTCGGAGTGGAGACTCGGAGTCGAAAGCCCGGCCCGGCCTGTGCTATCCTGCGCCGTCCGGCGCGGGCCGCCTCGGCCCGACGGACGGACCCCTCGACCGGCAGGCAACCCATGACAAAAGGAATCATTCTGGCTGGCGGAACCGGGTCGCGCCTGCATCCCATGACCATCGCGGTCGGCAAGCAGCTCATGCCGGTCTACGACAAGCCCATGATCTACTATCCGCTGGCCACGCTGATGCAGGCCGGCATCCGGGACATCCTGGTGATCACCGCGCCGAGGGACGGCGGAGCCTACCGGGAGCTGCTGAGCGACGGGACGGACTGGGGCATACGCCTGCGCTTCGCCGAGCAGGCCGAGCCGCGCGGCATCGCCCACGCCTTCCTGATCGGCGAGGAGTTCATCGGCGACAGCCGCGTGTGCCTGATCCTGGGCGACAACATCTTCTACGGCAACCGCATCGAGGACACGCTGAAAAGCGCCGTGGACCAGAACGGCGGGGCCTGCGTGTTCGCCTACTACGTCAACGACCCGTCCCGCTACGGCGTGGTGGTGCTCGACGAGCGCGGCCGCGCCGTCGACCTGGAGGAGAAGCCCGAGAACCCCAAGTCGCACTACGCGGTGACCGGGCTGTACATGTACGACAGCAAGGTGGTGGAGATCGCCCGGTCCATCACCCCTTCGGCCCGCGGCGAGCTCGAGATCACCGACGTGAACAAGGCCTACCTGGAGCGCGGCGCGCTGCGGGTGGAGCTGTTCGACCGCGGCACCGCCTGGCTCGACACCGGCACCATCCAGTCCCTGCTGGACGCGGCGAACTTCATCCGGGTGCTGGAGGACCGGCAGGGGCTGAAGATCGGCTGTCCGGAGGAGATCGCCTACCGCCAAGGGCTGATCGACGGCGAGCAGCTCGCCCGGCTCGCCCGCAGGCAGGCCAGCAGCGGCTACGGCCAGTACCTGCTGGGACTGCTCGCCCATCCCCAGGGGCCGCCGTGAAGATCATCCCCACGGAACTCCCGGACGTGTGGGTGCTGGAGCCCGTGGTCCGGGAGGATCCGCGCGGCTGGTTCATGGAGACATGGCGCCGCTCGGACTTCGGCGACAGGGGTGTCGAACTGGAATTCGTGCAGGACAACCACAGCCGTTCGACGCGCGGCGCCCTAAGGGGGCTGCACTACCAGCTCCAGCATCCCCAAGGGAAGCTGGTGCGGGCCGTGCTCGGCGAGGTGTTCGACGTGGCGGTCGACCTGCGCCGCGGCTCGGCCTCCTTCGGACGGTGGACCGGCGCGCTCCTGTCCGGCGAGAACCGCCGGCAGCTGTGGATTCCGCCGGGCTTCGCCCACGGCTTCTACGTGCTCAGCGAGGCCGCCGAGATCTGCTATAAGTGCACGGAGTACTACCGCGGGGAGGACGACCGTAGCCTGCTGTGGAACGACCCGCGGATCGGCATCGACTGGCCGCTGCTCGACGGGCGCCCGCTACTGTCCGAGCGGGACGCCGGCGCGAAGCCGCTGTCCGAGGCGCCTGTTTTCCCGTGAACCCCGCCCTGCTGGTCACCGGCGCCCGGGGCCAGCTGGGCCAGACGATCGAGGGGCTGTGGCAGGAGGGCCCGCTGGCCGCCGACACGCCCCTGTTGCTGACGGGCCGGCGCGAGATGGACCTGACCGACGGCGCCGCGGTGGAGGACGCGCTGCGGACCCTCAGGCCCGGCGCGGTGATCAATGCGGCGGCGTACACCGCGGTCGACCGGGCCGAAACCGAAAGCGCCCGGGCGCATGCGGTCAACGGGACCGGGGTGGCGAACCTGGCGCGCGCCTGCCGGCGGCACGGCTGCCGGCTCGTGCACGTCTCGACGGGCTTCGTGTTCGACGGCCGGGCCCGGCGCCCGTACCTCCCCTCGGACCGCCCCGCCCCGCTGGGCGCCTACGGCAGGAGCAAGCTGGCGGGCGAGCGGGAGTTGCTGAAGATCCTGCCCGATGCCGCTACAATCGTCCGCGTCACATGGCTTTACTCCGCCTGCGGCGGCAACTTCGTCACCACCATGTTGCGACTGATGAGCGAGCGCGATTATCTGGAGGTCGTCAGCGACCAGACCGGCTCCCCCGCCTCCGCCCGCTCGCTGGCCGGATTCCTTTTCGCGGCGGCGCGCGATCCGGTCATGGGCGGGATCTACCACTGGAGCGACGGGGGCGGCGTCAGCCGGATCGGATTCGCCCGGGCCATCCAGCGGGCCGGCCTGGCGCGCGGGCTGCTGGACAGGAAGATCCCCATCCGGCCGGTCGCCTCGGCCGACTACCCCGCGCCGGCGCCCCGTCCGGCCTTCAACGTGCTGGACCGCCGCCGCGCGCTCGCCGCGTTCCCCGGCGGCAGGGAGGGCTGGCGCGAGTGCCTGGACCGGACCGTCGCCGAGCTGGCGGCGGGGAGGCGGGAGGAGGCGCGGGGGCGGTGAGCGGCCTGCTGGTGACCGGAGCGGCCGGCTTCATCGGCTCCGGCTTCGTCCGCCACTGGCGCCGGGAGCATCCCGGCGACCGGATCGTCGCGCTGGACGCCCTGACCTACGCCGGGCGCCGCGAAAACCTGTCCAGCCTGCGGGACGATCCCGGTTTCCATTTCGTCGAGGGGGACATCCGGGACCAGGCGCTGGTCGAGTCGTTGCTGGCCGCCCACGACGTCGACGTCATCGTCCACTTCGCCGCCGAGAGCCATGTGGACCGCTCCATCGACGCGCCGGACGCTTTCGTGCAGACCAACGTTGTCGGAACCCACGCCCTGCTCAGGGCGGCCGGGAAGGCGTGGCAGGGGGCGGAGGCGAGGCCCGGCCACCTCTTCCACCACGTGTCGACCGACGAGGTCTACGGCGCGCTGGGCCCGGACGATCCTCCCTTCACCGAATCGACGCCCTACGCCCCCAGCTCGCCCTACGCCGCCACCAAGGCGGCCTCCGACCATCTGGCGCGCGCCTGGGCCCGGACCTACGGCCTGAACGTCACCATCAGCAACTGCTCCAACAACTACGGCCCGCGGCAGTTTCCCGAAAAGCTGATTCCCCTGTGCCTGCTCAACATCCTCCACGGCAGGCCGCTGCCGATCTACGGAGACGGCCGGCAGGTGCGGGACTGGCTGTTCGTCGACGACCACAGCCGGGGGATCGAGCGGATCATCCGCGCCGGACGGCGCGGGGAAACCTACAACATCGGCGGCGGCAACGAATGGAGCAACCGGGAGCTGGTCGCCCTGCTGTGCGAACTGGTGGACGAGCGCTTCGACCGGGACGGCGCCCTGGCCGGGCGCTTTCCCGCCGCGCCGCGCGCGCGCGGCGGGCGGGCCGACTCCCTGATCGCCTTCGTGGCCGACCGGCCGGGACACGACCGCCGCTACGCCGTCGACGCGAGGAAGATCGAATCGGAGTTGGGATACGCGCCCCGCGAGGACTTCCGCTCCGGGCTGGACAGGACGGTGGACTGGTATCTGGAGAACGAGGACTGGTGGCGCGCCATCCTGGACGGCGCGGCGGCCGGCGGATGAGGATGGCGGGGGCGGCGGCGGGCGCGATGCGCCCCGCCCGACGCGGGTGGCGGCGGCTCGCGCCCGCCTGCGCGCTGGCGCTCGGCGCCGCCCCGGCGCTCGCTTTCGTGATCAGCGGCACCAAATGGGTCGGCGCCGCCGCGGAAATCCACGTGTCCATCGACGGGACGGCCGCGAGCGGGATCCGCTGGAACGCGGCCGTCGCCGAGGCCATGGCGGAGTGGTCGGCCGCCACCCCGTTCGAGTTCCGCTTGGTGGAGGAGTACCGTTCCCCATGCGGGGAGGACGGCTACAACGGGGTCGACTTCGTCGACGACCTTTGCGGCGCGGGGTTCGGGGCGGGCACCCTCGCGATCACGACCCGCCGCTTCGCCCCGACCGTGCTGGGGGAGCCCTACACCGCCGAGGCCGACATCGCCTTCAACAGCGCGATAGCTTTCGATATCTATTCCGGGCCGCTCAATCCGTCCGGCGGCAGTCGCCAAGGCTTGGATTTCCGGCGCGTGGCGTTGCACGAGCTGGGCCACGTCATCGGTCTGGACCACGAGCCGACCGCGGTCTCGATCATGCGCGCCCGGATCGGGGACATCGACCGGCTGCAGCCCGACGACGTCGAAGCGGTCGAGACCCTCCACGGCGGACTGTCCCGGTGCGGGATCGTCCCGCTCGCGTTCGGGGCGGCGGACGGCATACTGAACGGGGACGACTGCACGGTGAGCGAGCTGACCGTCGGCGGCGCCGACCACAGCTTCATCGACCTGTACCGCTTCTCCCTCGCCGGTCCGGCGCGCCTCGAATTCGCCTCCAGCTCCTCTAGGCTGGACACGGTGCTGGTGCTGGCCGACGAGGAGTTGCGGTTCCTGCAGGCGGAGGTCGGCGAGGAGGACAGTTGCGACGCGGAGTTGGCGGCGGAGCTCGACGCCGGCGACTACTTTCTGATGGTGAACACCTGGTCCCGGCGCGTCATCGAAAAATGCGGGGTCGCCGGTAGCTACCGGCTGGTGTCGAGCCTGGCCAGCGACTCCCTCCTGCCGCTGGGGGAGGGGACCAGCCTGCTGGGCGGCGCCAGCGCCGCGCGGTTCAGCGGCGGCGTCACCGCCGACGGGGGACTGAGTTTCGGCAACCGGTTCCGGCCGGACGAATCGCTGGACATTTCCATGGAGGTCGCCGTGGACCCCCGCCATCGGGGCGAGCCGGGCTTCGTCGTCGTGGCCGCGTTGCTGGACGGCGGGGTGCTCATGCTGGACGGGGACGGCCGCTTCGCTCCGGCGCCGCCGGGCTCGTTCGCCTTGACGCCGGCCGCGACCGGGCCGCTGGACGCCGTCGAGGAGATCGCGGTCGCCTCGGGCCTGGTGCCGGCGGCCTTCGGCATCGACGAGGCGGAGGTGAACTTCGTGATCGGCTACGGGCTCGACGCCGATCCGGACGAGATCTACTACCACCGCTCGCCGCTGAACCTGTCGGTGGGGCGGTAGGCGGCGCCGCGGAAAGGCGGAAAGGCGGGAAGAGTCCGGAAGTTCCGGCCGGGCCTTTTTGCTGTATAATCCGCAGCGTCCGCCGCTGGCGCTCCCGCGGCGGCGCGTTCTCCGGAGTTCCGCCGCATGCAGTCCGTCCGCATCCTTCCGTCCGGCCTCGTCGGTCTGCTGGCCCTGCTGGCGTGCGCCGGAGCCGCGTCCCAGGATGCGGCGGACAACATCCTCCCGGTCGGCCGGGTCTGCCTCGAGGGCCAGGCATGCGTCGGAACCCTTGTAGAGGCCCCCGCCGCCCGTTCCGCGGCGCCGGCGGAGCCGGCCCGGGAGGCGACGGAGCCGGCCCGGGATGCGATGGAGCCGGTCCGGGATGCGATGGAGCCGGCCCGGGAGCCGGCGGAACCGGCGGACGGCCCTGGGGCGGCTCCCGCTCCGGCGGTTTTCGACGTCGAGGCGGCGTACCAGCGGAGCTGTTTCGCCTGCCACGCGAGCGGCGCGGGCGGAGCGCCCAAGCCGGACGATGCCGAGGCCTGGGAGGCGCGGCTGGAGAAGGGAATGGACGCCGTCATGGCCAACGTGATCGGGGGGATAGGGACCATGCCTCCGAAGGGCCTGTGCTTCGACTGCTCGGACGGCGAGTTGCGGGCGGTGGTGGATTTCATGCTGGCCCGGTAGCGCGCCGCGCGGGGCCGGACGATTTCAACGGAATTTTTTCAAGAGGAGTGAACGCAGTGACGAGACTTGCCGGAAACCGAATCAGGCGCGCCGCCGCGGCCGCCGTTTTCGCGGCGGCATCCGCCGCCGCGGCCGCCGCGGCCGCCGAGCCGCCCCTGCAGCTGGCGCAGCTGAGCGACGGCTTCGATGCGGCGGCGGCGTACCAGCGGAGCTGCTTCGCCTGCCACAGCAGCGGCGCCGCCGGCGCCCCGAAGGTGGGGGAGGGCGCGATGGACGAGTGGACGCCGCGGCTGGAGAAGGGGATGGAGGCCGTCATGGCCAACGTGATCGGGGGGATGGGAACCATGCCGCCGAAGGGCCTGTGCTTCGACTGCACCGACGAGGATCTGCGGGCCCTCGTGGAGTGGATGATCGAAAACAGCGAATAGGGCGCGCCGCCCGGCTCAGCGCCGGCGCTCCTCGACGAGCGCCTCGAGCTCGGCGATGGTCTTCTCCATCTCCCCGATGCGCCGCTCGGCCCGCTCCAGCGCCCGGGACTGGCTTTCGAATTCCTCCCGGGTCGGCACGTCCAACTCCGCCAGCCCCGCCTTCAGCGCCTCCTCCACCCGGGCGCGAGCCTGATCCTTGAGCTCCTTCGCGACGGGCATCAGGGCGACGAGGCGCTCGCTCAGCATCTTGATCAGGTCGTTGTCCGGCATCGGGGCATCCTCGTTCGCGGCCGGCCCGTATTATGCGGGCTTCACGCCGGACGCGCCAGATCGCCGTACAGGTGCTGCAGCACCGCAAGGGCCGCCACCGGCGCCGTTTCGGCCCGCAGCGTTCGCGGACCCAGCCCGACGATCCTGAACCCGAGGCGGCGGGCGCGGTCGGTCTCGGTCCCGGAGAAGCCGCCCTCGGGGCCGCCGGCCAGGGACAGCGGCAGCGCGGCATCCAGGCCGTCCAGCCCGTCGGCCCCGCCGGGATCCAGCAACAGCCTCGGGCCGGCCGGCGCGGCCTCCAGCCATTCCGCCAGCGGCCGGGGCGGGTGGACCGCAGGGACGTCGAGCCGGCCGCACTGCTCCGAGGCGGCGACGGCCACCTTGCGCCAGCGCTCGAGCCGCGCCCCCGGCCGCGCCTCGCCGAACTCGCAGAGCAGGGGCGTGATGCCGCTCGCCCCCAGTTCGGCGCACTTGCGGATGCCGTAGTCCATGCGCTCGCCCCGCACCAGGCCGATGCCGAGATGCGCCTCCAGCGGCGGGGGCGCGAAGGTCCGCACCCGCGCCTCCGGCGTCACCGTCGCCCTGCCGCCTTTCCGGTCCGCGATCGCGCACCGGAACTCGCCCGAGACGCTGTTGAACAGAGACACCTCGGCCCCTGGGCGCAGGCGCAGGACGTGGAGCAGATGATGGGCGGCCGCATCGGACAGGACCACGGGGCGCCCGGCCTCCAGATCCTCCGGCCAATGCACGCGGGGGACGCGCACGCTCAGCGGTCCGCGGTCAGCGCCAGGTTCCGCCAGATCCGGCTCACGCTGCCGGCCAGGTTCATGGAGTAGAAATGCAGGCCGGGCGCGCCGCCGGCGAGCAGGCGCTCGCACAGCGCGGTCACCACGTCGATGCCGAAGTCGCGTAGCCCCGCCCGGTCCTCGCCGAACTCCTCGAGACGCCTGCGCAGCCACAGCGGAATCTCCGCGCCGCAGTATTCGCTGAACCGGGTCAGCTTTTCGAAGTTGGTGACGGGCATGATGCCGGGCACGATCGGCACGTGGACGCCTTGGGCGGCGCAGTAGTCCACGAACCGGAAATAGGCATCGGGGTTGTAGAAGTACTGGGTGATGGCGGAGTCGGCGCCCGCATCCACCTTCCGCTTGAAGAAGCCGACGTCGGCGCGGAGGCCGTCGGCATCGGGATGGACCTCCGGATAGCAGGCCACCTCGATGTGGAACCGGTCGCCGGTCTCCTTCCGGATGAACGCGACCAGCTCGCTGGCGTAGCGGTGCGGCCTGTCCGCCCCGTCCTCCTTGCCGGCGTCGCCGCGCAGGGCGACGAGGCGTCGGATGCCGGCCGCGCCGTAGTCGGCCAGCATCCGGCGCACGGCATCCTCGTCGGCGCCGCTGAAGGACAGGTGGGGGGCCACCTCGGAGCCGAACGCCTTGTACTTCAGCGCCAGCCGCCGGGTGCCCTCCCGGGTGGAGCCGCCGGCGCCGTAGGTGACGGAGAAGAAGTCCGGCTTCAGCCGCGACAGCTCCCCGTGCGCCGCATCCAGCCGGGCCTCCCCTTCGGACGCGCGCGGCGGGAAGAACTCGATGCTGAACAGCGGCGCGGGGGCGGCCATCTGAAGGTCAGTATTTGTAGCCGTCCTGCTTGAACGGGCCCTTGACCGGGACGTTGATGTAGTCCGCCTGCTCCGCGGTCAGGCCGGTCAGCACGCCGCCGAAGCCCTTGACCATCAGCGCCGCGACCTCCTCGTCCAGGTGCTTGGGCAGCACCTCGACGGACGGCGCGGGCCGGGCGTCGGCGGGGCTGTCGGCGTAGCGGCCCCGGTACAGGTGCATCTGCGCCAGCACCTGGTTGGCGAAGGAGCCGTCCATGACCCGGGACGGATGGCCGGTGGCGTTGCCGAGGTTGATCAGGCGGCCTTCGGACAGCAGGAGCAGGTAGTCGTCCGGATGGTCCGGACCCTTGCGGAAGATCTTGTGCACCTGCGGCTTGACCTCTTCCCAAGACCATCGCTCGCGCATGTAGGCGGTGTCGATCTCGTTGTCGAAGTGGCCGATGTTGCAGATGACGGCGCCGGACTTCACCGCCTCCAGCATGTGCCGGTCGCACACGTTGATGTTGCCGGTGGCGGTGACGATCAGGTCGAGCTTCTCCAGCAACGGCCGGTCGACGGCATCGGCGGCGCCGGTGTTCTTCCCGTCCACATAGGGGGAGACCACCTCGAACCCGTCCATGCACGCCTGCATGGCGCAGATCGGGTCGATCTCCGCGATCTTCACGATCATGCCCTCCTGCCGCAGGCTCTGGGCGGAGCCCTTGCCCACGTCCCCGTAGCCGACGACCAGCGCGTGGCGTCCCGCCAGCAGGCGGTCGGTGCCGCGCTTGATGCCGTCGTTCAGGCTGTGCCGGCAGCCGTAGCGGTTGTCGTTCTTCGACTTGGTCACCGAGTCGTTGACGTTGTTCGCCGGCGTCTTCAGCTCGCCTTTCTCCAGCATCTCCAGCAGCCGGTGCACGCCCGTGGTGGTCTCCTCGGTGATGCCGTGGATGCGCTCGAGCATGCGCGGGTACTTGTCGTGGACCATGGCGGTGAGGTCGCCGCCGTCGTCCAGGATCATGTTGGCGTCCCAGGGCTCGCCGTCCTTCAGGATGGTCTGCTCGATGCACCATTCGCCCTCCTCCTCGGTCTGGCCCTTCCAGGCGTACACCGCGATGCCCTGTGCGGCGATGCAGGCGGCCGCGTGGTCCTGGGTCGAGAAGATGTTGCAGGACGACCAGCGCACCTCCGCGCCCAGCGCGACGAGGGTCTCGATCAGCACGGCCGTCTGCACCGTCATGTGGATGCAGCCGAGTATCTTCGCGCCCTCCAGCGGCCGCTCGCCGGCGTAGCGGGCGCGCAGAGCCATCAGCGCGGGCATTTCCGCCTCGGCCAGGGTGATTTCCCGGCGGCCGAAGTCGGCCAAGGAGATGTCGGCGACCTTGCAGTCGCGCAGTTGGCCGACGTCTTGCGGCATGGTGTTCATGGTCGTTCTCCGTGGATGGTTGTCGTCAGATTCCGGCGTCGGCCCGCAGCGCCTTCGCCTTGTCGGTCCGCTCCCAGCTGAAGCCCCGCCCGCTCCTTCCGAAGTGTCCGTAGGCGGCCGTCTGCTGGTAGATGGGGCGCAGCAGATTGAGCATGTCGATCAGGCCCGCCGGCGTCAGCTTGAAGTGGCTCCTGACGAGACGCTCCAACTCGCGCTCGCGGACCTTGCCGGTGGAGAACGTGTTCACGCTGACGGAGGTGGGCTCGGCCACGCCGATGGCGTAGGACAGCTGCACCTCGCAACGGCGGGCGAGCCGGGCCGCCACGATGTTCTTCGCGATGTAGCGGGCCAGGTAGGTCGCCGAACGGTCGACCTTCGACGGATCCTTGCCCGAGAACGCGCCGCCGCCGTGGCGGGCCATCCCGCCGTAGGTGTCGACGATGATCTTGCGCCCGGTCAGGCCGCAGTCCCCCAAGGGGCCGCCGATGACGAATCGTCCGGTGGGGTTGATGTGGTAGTCGGTTCCGGCGCGCAGCCATCCCGTCTCCTCCAGCACCGGGAGGATGATCTCCTTCTTCACCTCGGCCCGGAGCTCCCTCAGCCCGACGGACTCGTGATGCTGCGTGGACAGGACGACGGCGTCGATGGCGACCGGCCGGTCGTTCTTGTAGCGGAACGTGATCTGGCTCTTGGCGTCGGGCTCCAGCCAGGGCAGGGATCCGCTTTTGCGGACCTCCTCGTGCCGCTGCATCAGCCGGTGGGCGTAGACGATGGGGGCCGGCATCCGCTCCTTGGTCTCGTCCGTGGCGTAGCCGAACATCAGCCCTTGGTCGCCCGCGCCCTGCTCCCGCTTCCTTCTGCCGTTGCCCTTGCCTTTGGCCTTGCCTCCGACGCCCTGGGCGATGTCGGGGGACTGCTCGCCGATGGCGTTCAGGACGGCGCAGGTGTTGCCGTCGAACCCCCTGATCGAGTGGTCGTAGCCGATGTCCAGCACCACCTCCCGCACGATGCCTTCGATGTCCACGTAGACGTCCGTCGAGATCTCTCCGGCGACCAGCACCATGCCGGTCTTGACCAAGGCCTCGCAGGCCACCCGGGCGCGCTTGTCCTCCTTCAGGATGGCGTCGAGGATGGCGTCCGAGATCTGGTCGGCCATCTTGTCCGGGTGGCCCTTGGAAACGCTCTCGGACGTGAATTGGTACGATCTGGTCATGGGTTCTCCTTGGCTCGCCGCGGCCGGGCCGGCGGCGGGAACGGCGTGAAAAACATTCCAAAAGCGCGATTATACAGCAGACCGCGCCGTGAAGCCCTACCCGCGCCCCGGACCCGCGCCCCGGACGGGTCTTGGCCGGCCGCGAAAGGGCCTGGATGCGGCCCCCGCGGCCCCGGACACCGCGGCCCCGGACAGTGGCATCCCGGGACGGGGTGCGGGAAAATACGGCCCGCCCGGCGGCGCGGACGGCCGTCCGCCAGGGAACCGTAGAAGGAGTCGTACCGATGGCGGACGCCGCGACGCGCCGGCAATGCGCCAACGCCATCCGCGCCCTCAGCATGGACGCCGTGCAGAAGGCGAATTCGGGGCATCCGGGCGCTCCCATGGGCATGGCGGACATCGCCGAGGTGCTGTGGCGGGACTTCCTGAGCCACAACCCCGCCAACCCCGACTGGTTCAACCGCGACCGCTTCGTGCTGTCCAACGGCCACGGCTCCATGCTGGTCTACGCCCTCTTGCACCTCACCGGCTACGACCTGCCGATGGCGGAGCTCGAGAACTTCCGCCAGCTCCACTCCCGGACCCCGGGGCATCCCGAGCGCGGGGCGACGCCGGGCGTCGAGACCACCACCGGCCCGCTCGGCCAGGGCCTGGCCAACGCGGTGGGCATGGCCGTCGCCGAGAAGACCTTGGCGGCGCAGTTCAACCGGGACGGCCACCGGGTGGTCGACCACCGCACCTGGGTGTTCGCCGGGGACGGCTGCCTGATGGAGGGGATCTCCCACGAGGCCTGCTCGCTGGCCGGAACCCTCGGGCTCGGCAAGCTCATCGTGTTCTACGACGACAACGGCATCTCCATCGACGGCGAGGTGGGCGGGTGGTTCACCGACGACACCGCCGGGCGCTTCGCCGCCTACGGCTGGCAGGTGCTCCGCGCCGACGGCCACGACCCGGAGGCGGTTCGCGCGGCCGTGCTCGAGGCCCGGGCCGAGGCCGGCCGCCCCAGCCTGATCATCTGCCGGACCGTCATCGGCTTCGGGGCGCCCGGCAGGCAGGGCACGGCGGCCGCCCACGGCGCGCCGCTGGGCGAGGACGAGGTGGCCGTCGCGCGCGAGCGGCTGGACTGGCCGCACCCCCCGTTCACGGTCCCGCCGGAGATCATGCGGGCCTGGGACGCCACCGCCGCGGGGCGGGCCAGGGAATCGGCGTGGAGGGAGGCGCTGGCGGCCTTCGAGGAGGACCGCCCGGAACTGGCCATGGAGCTGGAGCGCCGCATCCGGGGCGAGCTGCCCGGCCGCTTCGCGCGCCGGGCGGCGGCCTTCATCCGGCAGCGCCAGCGGGCGGGGGAGGCGCTGTCCACCCGTGCGGCATCCCAGCGATGCCTCGAGGCCTACGCCGCGCTGTTGCCGGAGCTGCTCGGCGGCAGCGCCGACCTGACCGGCTCCAACCAGACCGCCTGGTCGGGTAGCGCCGCGCTGACCGAGCGGCCGGACGGCAACTACCTGCACTACGGGGCCAGGGAGTTCGGCATGACCGCCATCGCCACCGGCATCGCCCTGCACGGCGGCTTCATCCCCTACACCGGCACCTTCCTGATCTTCATGGAGTACGCCCGCAACGCCGTGCGCATGGCGGCGCTGATGGGCCAGCGCAGCATCTTCGTGTACACCCACGACTCGATCGGTCAGGGCGAGGACGGCCCCACCCACCAGCCCGTGGAGCAGCTGACCGCCCTGCGGACGACGCCCGGCCTGTCCGTGTGGCGGCCCTGCGACGGCGTGGAGACGGCGGTGGCCTGGCGGGAGGCGCTGGAGCGCGCCGACGGCCCCACCGCGCTGGTGCTCTCCCGCCAGCGCCTCGCCCACCAGCCGCGCGGCGACGGGCGGCTGGAGCAGATCGCCCGCGGCGGCTACGTGCTGATCGACTGCGAGGGCCCGCCCGAGACGGTGGTCATCGCCACCGGGTCGGAGGTGGAGGTCTGCGCGCGGGCGGTGCGGACGCTCCAGGCGGAGGGCGTCGCGGCGCGGCTGGTGTCCATGCCCTGCGCGGACGTGTTCGACGCCCAGGACCGGGCCTGGCGGGACAGCGTGCTGCCGCCGGCGGCGCGCCGCCGGCTGGCGGTGGAGGCCGGCGCGGCGGACTGGTGGCGCCGGCTGGTGGGCCTGGACGGCGGGGTCGTCGGCATGCGCGGCTTCGGCGCCTCGGCGCCGGGCGGCGAGCTGATGGAGCACTTCGGCTTCACCGCCGACAACGTGGCGGCCGCCGCGCGCTCGCTCGAGGGGGCGGCCGCGTCGTCCTGAGACGGAGCGATGGCCTACCGCATCGCGATCAACGGCTACGGCCGCATCGGCCGCTGCGTCCTGCGGGCGCACTGTGAATCGCCCGACGACGGACTGCGGATCGTGGCCGTCAACGACCTGGCCGACGTGGACACGCTGGCGCACCTGACCCGCTACGACAGCACCCACGGCCGATTCCCGGGACAGGTCGCGGTGGACGGCGGGGATCTGACGATCGACGGCCGCCGCATCCGCGTCTCGCGGGCCGGCATGGACGGCCTGCCCTGGGCGGAGCGGAAGGTGGACCTGGTGATGGAATGCAGCGGCGCGTTCACGGATCGGGCGACGGCGCGGCGCCACATCGAGCGCGGCGCCCGGCGGGTGCTGTTCTCCCAGCCGGCCGAGAGCGACGTCGACGCCACCGTGGTGTACGGCGTCAACCACGGCTCGCTGACCGCGCGGGACGTCATCGTGTCGAACGCCTCCTGCACCACCAACTGCGTCGCGCCGGTGCTCAAGGCGCTGCACGATGCGTTCGGAATCGAGGCGGGGCTCGTCACCACCGTGCATTCGGCCATGAACGACCAGCCGGTGACCGACGGCTTCCACCACAACGACCTGCGCCGGACTCGGAGCGCCATGCGGTCGATCATCCCGGTGAACACCGAGCTGGCCCGGGGCATCGAGCGCATCCTGCCGGAGCTCCGGGGACTGCTCGGGGCGCAGGCGATCAGGGTGCCCACCGTCAACGTCTCCGCCATGGACCTGTCGGTCCGGCTGCGCGCCGACGTCGACGCCGCCGGCGTGAACGCGGCGATACGGCGGGCCGGCGAGGCGATGCCGCCGGACGTGCTGGGATGGACCGAGGAGCCGCTCGCCTCCTGCGACTTCAACCACGACCCCCGCTCCGCCGTGGTCGACTTCGGCCAGACCCGGGTAGCGGCCGGCCGGCTGGTCAAGCTGCTGGTCTGGTTCGACAACGAGTGGGCCTTCGCGAACCGCATGCTGGACGTGGCCCGGCGCATCCGCTCGCTGGACGGCGAGGGCGCGCCGCGATGAGCTGGCCGCGCATGGACGAGATGGACCTGAGCGGCCTGCGCGTGCTGATCCGGGAGGATCTCAACGCGCCGGTCCGCGACGGGGAGGTGGCGAACGATGCCCGCATCCGTGCGGCCCTGCCCACCATCCGGCGGGCGCTGAAGACGGCGCGCCGGACCCTGATCATGTCCCACCTGGGCCGCCCCCGGGAGGGCGCTCCGGCATCGGCCCAGCCGGCCTTCTCCCTGCGGCCGGTGGCGCGGCGGCTGGAGCGGCTGCTGGGCCGGCCGGTGCCGCTGGCGGACGACTACCTGGACGACCCCGACGGGCTCGCCGGCCCCGGCCCGGTGCTGCTGGAGAACGTGCGGTTCAACGCCGGCGAGGCGGCGGACGATGCGGCGCTGGCCGGACGCTACGCCGCCCTGTGCGACGCGTTCGTGATGGACGCCTTCGGCGCGGCCCACCGGGCCCAGGCCAGCACCCACGGGGTCATCCGGCTCGCCCCCCGGGCCTGCGCCGGGCCCCTGCTGGCGGCGGAGCTGGACGGGCTGGAGCGGGCCCTGTCCCGCCCCGAGCGTCCGTTGCTGGCCATCGTGGGCGGCGCCAAGGTCTCCGGCAAGCTGGCGGCGCTGGAGCGTCTGGCGGGCCTGGCGGACCACCTGATCGTCGGCGGCGGCATCGCCAACACCTTCCTGCTGGCGAGCGGCGCCGAGGTGGGCGCCTCGCTGTGCGAGCGGGACATGGTCGACGCCGCCCGCCGGCTGATGGACCGCGTCGACATTCCCCTGCCCGTCGACGTCAGGACCGCCGCGGTTTTCGAAGCGGACGCCGCGGCCGCCGTCAGGCCGGCGGGCGGCGTCGCGCCCGGCGAGATGATTTTGGACATCGGCCCGGAGACGGCGCGCCGCTACGCCCGCCTGATCGCCGGCATGAAGACCGTCGTCTGGAACGGGCCGCCGGGGGTGTTCGAGTTCGACAACTTCGCCGAGGGCACCCGCCGCGTCGCCGAGGCGGTGGCGGCGAGCGGGGCCTTCTCCATCGCCGGCGGCGGCGAGACCCTCGCGGCCCTGGACCGCTTCGGCGTCGCGCGGTCCATTTCCCTCGCGTCCACCGGCGGCGGCGCCTTCCTGGAGTGCATGGGGGGCGCGGAGCTGCCGGCGGT
The DNA here is from genome assembly GCA_964434395.1 of uncultured Pseudohongiella sp. GTDB lineage: Bacteria > Pseudomonadota > Gammaproteobacteria > Pseudomonadales > Pseudohongiellaceae > UBA9145. Next base: position 7,353 of record CAYSVD010000233.1, on the reverse strand, counting down.
GGCGATGCTCCGGCGGCGGGGCCGGGAGGGCTGGTCCGGGCCGGCCGGCTGACGCTCCGCGGCAGACGCGGCGGGCACGACGTGCGGCGGGCGAGGCGTAGTTTGCCAAGCGTCCCGCGCTCGCCGATAATGGCGCGGCGAAGATCCCGGACGGTCCGGGAAGCCGCCGGACGCAATGGAGACGGCATGGCCCTGATCAGCCTGCGCCAACTGCTCGACCACGCCGCCGAGCGCGGCTACGGCGTGCCGGCCTTCAACGTGAACAACCTCGAGCAGGTGCGGGCCATCATGGAGGGGGCGGACGAGGTCGACAGCCCGGTCATCCTGCAGGCCTCCGCCGGCGCCAGGAAATACGCCGGCGCCGCCTTCCTCAAGCATTTGATCGAGGCCGCCATCGAGACCTTCCCCCGCATCCCGGTGGTGATGCATCAGGACCACGGGGTCTCCCCGGCGGTGTGCCAGCGCTCGATCCAGCTCGGCTTCTCGTCGGTGATGATGGACGGCTCGCTGGCCGAGGACGGCAAGACCCCGACCGATTTCGAGTACAACGCGCGCGTGACCCGGCGGGTGGTGGAGATGGCCCACGCCTGCGGGGTGTCGGTCGAGGGCGAGATCGGCTGCCTGGGCTCGCTGGAGACCGGCATGGCGGGCGAGGAGGACGGCGTCGGCGCGGAGGGCAAGCTGTCCATGGAGCAGCTGCTGACGGACCCGAAGGAGGCGGCGGACTTCGTCGACGCCACCGGGGTGGACGCCCTGGCCATCGCCGTCGGCACCAGCCACGGCGCCTACAAGTTCAGCCGCCCTCCCACCGGCGACATCCTGGCCATCGACCGCATCAAGGAGATCCACCGGCAGATCCCCGGCACCCACCTGGTGATGCACGGCTCCTCGTCGGTGCCGCAGGAATGGCTGGAGGTGATCAACGAGTTCGGCGGCGAGATCCCCGAGACCTACGGCGTGCCGGTGGAGGAGATCCAGGAGGGCATCCGCCACGGCGTGCGCAAGGTCAACATCGACACCGACCTGCGGCTGGCGTCCACCGGCGCGGTGCGCCGGTTCCTGGCCGAGAACCGCGCCGAGTTCGACCCCCGGAAGTTCCTCGGCCCGACCGTCGCGGCGATGAAGGACATCGTCAAGGCGCGCCTCGAGGCCTTCGGCGCCGCCGGCCAGGCCGCCGGCATCGGCAGGGTCCGCAGCCTGGAGGAGATGGCCCAGGGCTACGCCGCCTGAGCGGCGCGCATGCCCCCGGCGGCCGGCGCTCCGGGCGGCCCGCCGGACCGGTCCCTGTGACCGAGGTCACTTTTTGGGGCTGTTGTCGGCCCGGCGGCGCGAAAAGGCCCCCCGCTTTCTTTCAATCGTCCCGCCGGGGGCGTAAACTGCTCCCCGCATCCGGCCCTGCGCCGGACCGCCCCGCCCCCGTTTTCGGCGGCGGGACCATCCATCGCGCTACACGAGAACAGCATGGCAGATCAGGTTGAAGGTGTCGTCAAGTGGTTCAATGACGAGAAGGGCTTCGGTTTCATCGAGCAGGCGGGGGGCAAGGACGTGTTCGTGCACTTCTCCGCCATCGTCGGCTCGGGGGGAAGGCGGACGCTCCACGAAGGTCAGAAGGTCACTATGGAGGTCACCCAAGGCGAGAAAGGCCCTCAGGCGGCGAACGTAACGCCGCTGTAAGCAGGTTTCGTTCAACTCCCATTCCGCCGGCCGCCGTGTGCGGGACTCCGTGCGCGGCGGCCGTGCGCCCGGGAATTCAGGGCGCGAGGGTCCGGACGCCGTCGCCGCCGGCCAGCAACAGGCGGTCGGCGCCGCGCTCGGCGAACAGGCCGCAGGCCACCAGCCCGGGGATCCGGTCCAGGCTCCTCTCCAACTCGCGCGGCGCCGTCATGTCCAGGTTGTGGACGTCCAGGATGTGGTTGCCGTTGTCGGTCACGCAGCCCTCGCGGTAGACCGGATCGCCGCCGAGCCCGACGACCCGCCGGGCGACGAAGCTGCGCGCCATCGGGATGACCTCCACCGGAAGCGGAAACCGGCCCAGCGCATCGACCAGTTTCGACTCGTCGGCGATGCAGACGAACTCCCGCGCCGCCGCCGCGATGACCTTCTCCCGGGTCAGGGCCCCGCCGCCGCCCTTGATCAGCTGCAGATGCCGGTTCGCCTCGTCGGCGCCGTCGACGTAGACGTCCACCGCGCCGACGCTGTTCAACTCGAGCGCGGGGATGTTCAGCGCCCGGAGCCGCCGCGCCGACTCCTCCGATGCCGCCACCGCGCCGTCCATGCGGCCGGCGGCGCGTCCGAGCTCCTCGATGAAGCGGTTCACCGTCGAGCCGCTGCCGACGCCGACGACGATGCCGTCCGCCAGCCGGGGCTCCACCAAGGCGAAGGCGGCGCGGGCGGCGGCCCGCTTCAGCGCGTCCGGGTTCACGGATGCCCCCCGGCCGCGCCCAGCGCCTGGCCCATGCGCACGGCGTCCCCGGCGGCCAGCCCGGGTCCGAGCGCGACGCCGCCCGGCCCGAACAGCACGATCACGGTCGAGCCCAGCCGGAACCGCCCCAGCTCGTCGCCGGCGGCGAGCTCGACCGGCGGCCGGTTGCGGTAGTCGACGGTCCTCACCGCTCCCCGGTCGTCCGGCCGGATCCTTCCCGCCCACGCCGTCTCGATGCCCGCCACGATCATCGCGCCGACCATCACCACCGCCATGGCGCCGGCGCCGGTCCGGAACAGGCAGACGACCCGCTCGTTGCGCGCGAACAGCCGTGGCACGGCGCGGGTCGAGGCCCGGTTGACCGAAAACAGCCGGCCGGGGACGTGGATCATCCGCTCGAGGCTCCCGTCCAAGGGCATGTGCACCCGGTGGTAGTCCCGCGGCGAAAGGTAGACGGTCGCGAATTCCCCGCCCTCGAACCGCATGGCCTGCCGGTCGCCGGCGAGTAGCTCGCCCACGGTGTAATGGCGGCCCTTGGCCTGCAGCAACCGGTCCCCCTCGATCGTCCCCAGCGCGCTGAGCGCGCCGTCGGCCGGGCACACCGCCACGCCGTCGCCGTCGGCGACGGGCCGCGCGCCGGACCTGAGTGCGCGGGTGAAGAAGTCGTTGAAGGTGTCGAACCGGGCCGGATCCGTCCGCTCCGCCTCGTCCAGCTCGACCCGGTGCCACCGGATGAACAGCGCGATTAGCGCCTGGGCGGCCCACCGGCTGTCCGCGACGCGCCCGGCCAGCCGGGACAGGGCATGCTGGGGCAACAGGGCCTGCAGGAGCGGGAAGAGCCGGGACATGCGCGGATCCTACGGGCCTTCCACCGGCGTGTCGGTCCGGTTGCCCCACTCCGACCAGGAGCCGTCGTAGGCGCGGATGTCGAGCCCCAGCGCCCTGCCGACCACGTAGCTCAGTCCCGAACGGTGGTGGGTGTGGCAATGGGTGACGACCCGCTTGCCGGCCGCGATGCCCAGCGACTCGAGCCGCCGCCGCAGGGACTCGAGGGGCCGCAGGCGCAGGCCGTTGTCCCGGTCCACCAACTCCAGCCAGTCCAGATGCGCGGCGCCTGGAATGTGCCCGTTGCGCAACGCGGTGGTCCGGGTGCCCAGGTATTCCCCGGCGCTGCGGGCGTCCCAAATGACGCAGTCGTCCCGGCCGATGCACCCGCGCACCTCCTCGAGGTCCGCCATCACGTCGCGGCGCAGGGTCACCGCGCGCGGCGGCAAGGGGACGGGCGGGACGGCCTCGCGCGCCAGCGGCAGGCCGTCCCCGGCCCAGGCGGCCAGTCCCCCGTTCAGGAAGGAGCGGCGGCGGTGGCCGACCGCGTCCAGGGTCCAGACCAGCCGTCCGGCCCAGCCGCCGCCCTCGTCGTCCCAGGCGACGACGTGCCGGTCGGGGGTCAGGCCGATGCGGGAGAACAGCGCCTCGAGCCGCGCCGCGTCCGGCAACCGGCCGACGGCCGGCCTCACGCCGCCGATCAGCTCGCGGGGAAGGATCGGCGCCGAGCCCGGAATGTGTCCGGCGCGGAACGCGCTCTCCTCCACCACGCCGACCGGCAACGCCGTCCCGTCGCGCAGCATCGCGTCGAGCTCGGCCGGCTCCAGGATCAGCGGCGGAAGGTCGTCGGGCACGGGCGGGTCCGGGAGGGCGTGGATGGCGCAGCGGGCATTCTACCAGTCAGTGGCCGGGCGAGCCGACGTCGTCCATGATGCGGAGGTAGCTGGCCAGCCGCTCGGGGCGGATCCGCCCGTCCGCCGCGCCGGCCCGCACGGCGCAGCCCGGCTCCGACCGGTGGGCGCAGTTCCTGAACCGGCACCGCCCGGCCAGCGCGGCCAGTTCGGGAAAGCCCGCCAGCACCTGTTCGGCCTCGACATGGCCCAGCCCGAACTCCCGCACGCCCGGCGAATCGATCACGTCGAAGGCGGGCAGGCGGATCAGCGTCGCGGCGGTGGTGGTGTGGGCGCCGCCGCGACCGGCGGCGGCCAAGGCGCCGGTCTTCGCCACCTCCCGCCCGGCCAGCCGGTTGATCAGCGAGGACTTGCCGACGCCGGACTGGCCCACCAGCATGGCGGTGCGGCCGGCCAGCGTACGCTCCAGGCCGTCGAGGCCCTCCCCGCTCCGGGCCGACACCCTGGCCGTCGCGATCTCCAGCTCTTCGTAGGCGGCGAGCATCCGGTCCATCCCGTCCCGTCCCGCCGCGTCCAGCAGGTCCACCTTGTTCAGCACCACGCAGAGCCGCGCCCCGAGGGGCGCGGCGGCCACCAGGTAGCGGTCGATCAGGCCGGGCCGCGGCGCCGGCGCCGCGGCGCTCACCACCGCCACGGCGTCCAGGTTGGCGGCCGCCGGCCTCGGCCTGCCGGAGGCGTCCCGCCGGACGAACGCGTTACGGCGGCGGCCGGCAGCGGTGATGACGCCGGCGCCGTCGGCGTCCTCCTCCCACACCACGAAGTCGCCGGTCACCAGCCGGGGCAGGCCGGAGCGCCGCCGGCAACGCACCCTCTCGCCGCGCCGCGCCGGGTCCGAGGGCTCGACGTCCAGCGCGTCGCCGGCGTGCCGGACGACCCGGCCGTTGCACCGTTCCGACGGAACTTCGGCCGCGGGCCGGTCGTGGTGCCTTCTCCTGTCGCTGTGGCGTTCGCGCATCGTCCGGCCGGGGGTCGGGGCGGCGCGGATTATGGCATGCCCGTCCCGTCGCGTTTTTTTGCTACAATCGTCCGAAGACCGCTGGGATCGTCGCTGATATGAACCCCCGCTCCAACCTCGTCTGGGTCGATCTGGAGATGACGGGCCTTTCGCCCGAGACGGACCGCATCATCGAGATCGCGACCCTGGTCACCGACTCCGACCTGAACATCGTCGCCGAGGGGCCGGTGCTGGCGATCAACCAGCCGGATGAGGTGCTGGTCGGCATGGACGACTGGAACCGGCGCACCCACGGCGAGTCCGGGCTGGTCGAGCGGGTCAGGAACAGCGCGCTGGACGAGCGGGAGGCGGAGCGCCGGACCTTGGCGTTCCTGTGCCAGCATGTGGAACAGAACAGCTCGCCGATGTGCGGCAACAGCATCTGCCAGGACCGCCGTTTCATGGCGAAGCACATGCCGGAGCTGGAGGGGTTCTTCCACTACCGGAATCTGGACGTCAGTTCCGTCAACGAGCTGGTCATGCGCTGGAACCCGGCCGCCATAAAAGGCCTGACCAAGAAGGGCAGCCACCAAGCGATGGAGGACATCATGGACTCGATCGGCGAGCTGAAGCACTACCGGGAGCACTTCATCCGGATCCCGGACCCCTGACCGAACCGTCCGACGGGCTTGGGTCGAATGCGGCGCAAGGCCCGTCCCGGAAGAGCCTGCGCGCGGATGGATGAATACGGGTCGCGGATGCGCATCGTCTGCGCGTCGTCCGAGCTTCGAATGGCGAAGACGGCCCTGAACGAGGCATCGTTCGTCGTCCAGGCCCGAAAGGCCGCTAGCAATCGATTTCGGCCCACAGGCTGCTGACGGGCAACGCGAAGCAGTTGTCTCCGAACCCCAACGAGTGTTCTCCCAGATAGAGGACGATGCCGGCGAACCGCCTTGCGCGGCCCGGGCCATGCTTGGCGAACCACTTAAGGTGCTTGAAGTCGTCGCCTGTGACGGATGTGGACGCCTTGACTTCGATGCCGACGATTCGATCTCCGCCTTCGGCGATGATATCGATTTCTCGACGCTCGGCATCGCGCCAGTGATACAGGCGGAAATCCCCGTCGAGATGCTCCAGGCCGCGCATCACTTCGTTGAACACCCAGCTTTCCATCAGTCCGCCAAGCCGCATCGCATGCCTGCTGTCGGCGTAGAAGGAATCGGGGCCGAGACGGCGCAGCGCGCAGTTCATGCCTGTGTCGACAAAGTGATACTTCGGCTGTTTGATGCCTCGTCCGACCTCCTGGGACGACCAGATATCAAGCTTCAGCACAAGAGACAGGCGTTCCAAAACATACAGATAGTCATTCACCGTGTTTCGCTTGATGCCGACAAGCTGGGACAGCTCCGACGCGTTGACTTTTTGTCCTGTGCGGGCGGCCGTTTGATCGATCAGTACGCGCAAGCCGGCGAGATTTCGAATCTTGAACAGGCCGGCGACATCGCGCTCCATTATGGCGGCGATGTAATTGCGGTACAGTCTTTGGCGCCGACGCAGAGGCCTGATGCGGGCGCGCGGGAAGCCGCCTTCCAGAATGAGCCTGATGTATTCTCCGCGGCTGACTTTTTTCGGCAACGCGATTTGGGCCAATCTAGGTTTTTCTCCCGAAGCCCAGTCAAGCAACCTGTTCGGTTCCGCGCCGCTTGTCTCCGCCGCCGTGAACGGCCAGAGCCTGATAGTGATTGTGCGCCCGGCCAGAGAGTCGGCTACGTCCTGGAGCAGAAATATGTTCGATGACCCGGTGAGGATGAACTGACCGTTTCTGTGATTCGCATCGACAATGCGCTTGAGCGCCAAGGCGAGGTTTTTCGACTTCTGCACCTCATCGATGACCACCGTGCGGTCCCCCGCCCTCTCCGCGAGACCGGAAAGATGTCCCCACGGGTCCGCCTCCATCGAGGTGAGGACGTGGGCATCGTCCAGCGTGTAATAGTCCCCCGCGCCGTACAGGTTCTTCACGAGGGTGGTTTTGCCGACCTGTCGAGGGCCTATCAGGTTGACGATGGGCGCCGTTTCCAATGCATCGTCCAGAACGGAAGAAAGATGCCGGCTGATCGTGTTGTAGATTCTGGACCAATCTGAACACCGATTCCGGTCAATTTGAACACTGGCCGGAGTTTGCCGATTCCGGCCAATTTGAACACTGATTCCGGCAATTTGAACACCGATTCCGGCCAATTTGAACACTGGCAAAAAGGCTG
>CAYSVD010000232.1:0-8824 GCA_964434395.1 uncultured Pseudohongiella sp. | reverse complement strand
GCCGCCCTCGCCGCCGCGGCCCCGGCGCGCGCGGCCGCCCAGGATCCGGAGGCCGCCGCGGCGGAGCTGGACTGGGTTCCGCGCGCCGCCGCCGCCGGGGACGGACGGCCGGCCTGTTGCGGCGCCTTCGTCGACCCCCTGGCGGGCGGCCCGGACGAGGATCCCGCCGGGGCCGACCTCGAGCTGCGCGCCGCCGAAGGCCCGGTCCAGCCGGATGCCGGGCTGATCCGCATCGACGGCGAGATCCTGGTGCGCCAGGGGCGCCGCGAGGTGCGCAACGACGGGACCACCACGGTCGACCGCGAAAGCCGCTCGGTGGCGATGGAGGGCGACGTGGCCTTCCGCGAGCCGGGCCTCCTGGTCCGGGGCGCCGCCGCCCTGCTCGACGGCGCGGCGGACGCGAGCAGCATCGAGGACGCCCGCTACGTCCTGCACGCCCAGGGCGCCCACGGGACGGCGGAGCGGCTGGTCCGCGACGGCGCCGCCGGCCGGGTGGTCATCGACAACGGCGAGTTCAGCCGCTGCGAGCCGGGCGGCCGCTTCTGGACCCTGCGCGCCGGCCGCATCACCCTCGACCGGGAGCGCGGCGTGGGCGTGGCGCGCGGCGCCAGCCTCTGGCTCGGCCCGGCGCCGGTGTTCTACTACCCCTTCGCCCTGCCCTTCCCGCTGGGGGACGAGCGCCGCGGCGGGCTGCTGCCGCCCCGCGTCGGCGCCACCCGCGCCGGCGGGCCGGAGCTGGAGCTGCCCTGGTACCTCAACCTGGCGCCCCACTACGACGCCACCGTCTCGCCCCGCTGGATCGCCGACCGGGGGTTGCTGCTGGGCGCCGAGTTCCGCTGGCTGGGCCGGCGCTCCATGAACGTCCTGCGCGCGGCCCGCCTGGAGGACGACCGCCTGTTCGACCCGGCCGCCGGACCCGGCGCGGACTCGCCCCCCCGGCCCGACCGCTGGTCCGCCTCCCTGCGCCACGCCGGCGCCGTCGGCGGCCTGCGCACCTTCATCGACTACAACGCCGTCAGCGACGGCCGCTACTTCCACGACCTGGACGGGGGCGGCCTCGAGACCGCCGCCCGCAGCCACCTGAACCGCCAGGGGCGCGTCGACTGGAGCGCCGGCGGCAGCCGGGCCGGCCTGAACGTCCAGCGCATCCAGCTCCTCGACCCCTTCGCCGGCCCCCTCGACAAGCCCTTCGACATCCTGCCGCGGCTGCATCTGGACGCCCGCGCCCGCCTAGGGGCGGGCTTCGCGCTGCGGCTGCGCGGGCAGCTGTCCGCCTTCGAGCGCCGGCTGGACCGGTCCCGCCTGTCGGCGGAACAGATCGCGGCCGGCGCGCTGGCGACCGGGCGGCGGCTCAACCTGGCGCCGGAGCTGGGCTGGTCCTTGGAGGCGCCCGGCGGCTTCGCGCGGGTCCGGGCCCGCCGCCGGCACATCCGCTGGCGCCTCGAGAACCAGGCGGCGGGGGCCCCGGACGATCCCGCGATCGGCGCGACGGACTACAGCCTCGATGCGGGGCTGGCGTTCGAGCGGCGCTCGCCGGACGGCGTCTGGACCCTCGAGCCGCGCCTGCGCTACCTGCGCAGCGGCTTCGCCGAGCAGCGGGGGTTGCCGCTGTTCGACACCGCCGAGCTGAACTTCAGCTTCGGCCAACTGTTCCGGAACGACCGCTTCACCGGCGGCGACCGCCTGGGCGACGCCCATCAGGCCGCGCTGGCGCTCACCGCCCGGCGCCTGGACCGCCGGGGCCGGGAGCGGGCCCGGCTCAGCCTCGGCCGGATCCGGCACTTCGCGGAGCGGCGGGTGGACCTCTCCAGCCCCCTGCGCCCGCGGGCGCCCCGCTATTCCCCGACCGCCCGCGGCTCCGCCGTCGCCGGCGAGCTGGGCCTGTCGCTCGGCGCCCGCTGGCGGCTCGACGCCGACGCCCAGTGGGATCCGGCCGACGACGGCCTCGACGAGGGCAGCCTGCGCGTCGGCTACCGGGGCGGGGACGGCCGGATCCTGAACCTCGCCTGGCGGTTCCTGGATCTGCCCCGCGCGGCGGCGGACGCCGGCGTCGACCCGCGCATCCGCCAGAGCGACCTCTCGGCGGCTTGGCCCCTGGACGGACGCTGGACCCTGCTGGCGCGCTGGAACCGGGACCACGCCAACGACCGGGATCTGGAGCGCCTCGCCGGCCTGCAGTGGCGCGGCTGCTGCGCCACCGTGCGGCTGGTCGCCCGCGAATGGGTTGACGAGCGCGGGCTGTTTGTCCCTAATACCGGACCCCGGCGGGGGGTCTTCGTCCAGCTGAGCCTGAGCGGCCTGGGCGACCTCGCCGGCGGCGGCCTGGACGCCATGCTCCAGGACGGCATCCGCGGTTTCGGAAACTGACATGACGCTCGCACGGCCCATCCTGCCGCTCGCGGCGCTGGCGGCGCTGGCGGCGGCCGTCCCCGCCCCCGGGGCCTGGGCCCAGCGCGTGGTGCTGGACAAGGTCGTGGCCGTCGTCGACCGGGACGTAGTGCTGCAGAGCGAGCTCGTCGACCGGATGCGGGAGATCCGCGCCGCGGCCCGGCGCGGCGGCCGGCCGCTGCCCGAGGAGAGCGAGCTGCGCGCCGACGTGCTGGAGGCGCTGATCCTGGAGAGCATCCAGCTCCAGTTCGCCGAACGGGCGAGCATCCGCTACGACGACGACACCATCAACCGCGTGATGGCCGGCATGGCGGCCGATGCGGGACTCGACTTCGAGCGCTACGTGCGGGAGCTGGAGGGCCAGGGCGTCTACCTGCAGACCCGCGAGCGGGTGCGCCGGCAGCTGACCATCCAGGAACTGCAGCGCGGCATGGTCAACCAGCGCATCCACGTCACCGAACAGGAGATCGACAACTTCCTGAACTCGGAGATGGGCCGGGAGGCGGTCGCGGCCGACTACCTCATCGACCACATCCTGGTTCCCGCGGCGGCCGGCGACCCGCCCGCGCTGCGCCGGGACCGGCTCGGGTTCGCGGCCGCCCTGGCGGCCCGGCTCCGCGACGGGGAGCCCGTCGCGGCGGTGCGCGCGGAGGCGCTCCGCTCGGGGGAGCATCCGATCGACGGCACCAACTTCTCCTGGCGCAAGGCGGACCAGTTGCCGCGGCTGTTCGGGGAGGTCGTCGAGGGCATGGCCGTCGGCGGCGTGGAGGGCCCGATCGAGGCGGGCAACGGCTACCACATCATCCAGTTGCGCGACCGGCGCGGCGGCACCGAGCAGATCGTCCGGCAGACCAGCCTGCGCCACATCATGCTGGCCCCGAACGAGATCCGCACCGAGGAGCAGGCCCGGACCGAGATCGGGGAGTTGCGCCGGCGCATCGTCGAGGACGGCGAGGACTTCGCCTCCCTGGCCCGGCAGAACTCGGACGACGCCGGCTCCGTGGTGGCCGGCGGCGACCTGGGCTGGGTCTCCGAGGGCGGCATGCCGATCGAGATGGAGACGGTGGTGGACGCCATGGAGGTCGACGCGATCAGCGAGCCCTTCCGCTCGGCGACGGGCTGGCACATCGCCCAGGTGCTGGGCAGGCGGGAGACCGACCTCAGCCGGGAATACACCCGCTCCCAGGCCCACAACACCCTGCGCGGCCGCCGCTTCGACCTCGAGCTGCAGAACTGGCTGATAGAGATCCGGGAAGAGGCCTTCGTCGAGCTGGTGGACTGATGGCGCACCGCATCGCGCTCACCCCCGGCGAGCCGGCCGGGATCGGCCCCGACCTGTGCGTCGCGCTGGCCCAGCGCCCCCCGTCCGGCGTCGAGCTGGTGGCGGTGGCCGACGGCGGCCTGCTCCGGCGGCGGGCGCGGCGGCTGGGCCTGCCGCTCTCCCTGCGCCCCTTCCGGCCGGACGCGCCGGCGGCGCCCGGCGCGCCGGGAACCCTGAGCCTGCTCGCGGTCGAGCTGGCCACGCCGGAGGAGCCCGGCCAGCCGGACCCGACCAACGCGGGCTACGTGCTGGACGCGCTGGCGCTGGCGACCGACCGGGTGCTCGAAGGCGCGCTGGACGCGCTGGTGACCGGGCCGGTGCACAAGGGCGTCATCAACCTGGCCGGCCGCCCCTTCACCGGCCACACCGAGTTCCTCGCCCGGCGCTGCGGGCGGGGGCGGGCCGTCATGATGCTGGCCGACGGCGGGCTGCGGGTGGCGCTGGCCACCACCCACCTGCCGCTGGCGGCGGTGCCCGCCGCCATCACCCGCGAAAGGCTGGAGGAGGTCGTCGTCATCCTGCACCGGGATCTCGTCGACCGCTTCGGCATCCCCCGCCCGGCGATCGCGGTGTGCGGGCTGAACCCCCACGCCGGCGAGGGCGGCAGCCTGGGCCGCGAGGAGATCGAGACCATCAGGCCGGCGCTGGAGGCCCTGCGCGGACGCGGCATGGATCTGCGGGGCCCGCTGCCGGCCGACACGGCCTTCGTCGAGCGGCGCCTGCGGGAGGTCGATGCGGTGCTCGCCATGTACCACGACCAAGGCCTGCCGGCGCTCAAGCACCGCGGCTTCGGCCGGGCCGTCAACATCACCCTGGGCCTGCCCATCATCCGGACCTCGGTCGACCACGGCACGGCCCTGGAGCTGGCCGGGCGCGGCGGCGCGGACGGCGGCAGCCTCGAGCGCGCCGTCGCCGCCGCCGGGGAGATGCTCCGGCGCGCGGGGCGGCCGTGAGCCGGGAAGACGCTCCGGCGCGCGGGGCGGGCCCGGCCGGCGAAGGCGGGCCCCGCCCCCGCCGGCGGCTCAGCCAGAATTTCCTGCGCGATGCGGGCGTCGTCCGCCGCATCGTCGAGGCGGTCGGCCCCGCGCCCGGCGAGCGCCTGCTGGAGATCGGGCCGGGCCGCGGCGCCCTGACCGGCCCGCTGGCGGCCTCCGGCGCGCGGCTCGACTGCGTCGAGGTGGACCGGGACCTGGCCGCGGCGCTGGCCCGGCGCTGGCGCGGCGACGGGCGCGTCGCCGTCCACCGGCAGGACATCCTGCGCTTCGACCCGCGCCGGCTCGCGCCCGCGCCCGGCTCCCTGCGCGTCGTCGGCAACCTGCCCTACCACATCTCGACGCCGTTGCTGTTCCACCTGCTGGAGCACTGCGCCCTGATCCGGGACATGACCTTCATGCTGCAGCTGGAGGTGGCGCAACGCCTCGCCGCCCGGCGCGGCGAGCGCGGCTACGGGCGGCTCGGGCTGATGGTGGGGTACTTCTGCGAGGTGGAGCGCCTGTTCAACGTGCCGTCGGCGGCGTTCAGGCCCCGGCCCCGGGTCAGCTCGGCCGTCGTCCGGCTGACGCCGCACCGGAGCCCGCCCGCGCGCGCCCGGGACGTGAACGACCTGCGCGCCGTGCTGCGCGCGGCCTTCGGCCAGCGGCGCAAGACCTTGCGCAACAGCCTCAAGGGCATCCTGCCCGGCGGCCGGCTGGAGCGGCTTCCGCTGGACCTCGGCCTGCGCCCGGAGCGGCTGAGCCTGGCCGACTACGTCCTGATCAGCGACGCCTTGACCGAGCGGTCGCGGGAGGACGGCGGCGCGGCGGGAGCCTGAGCCGGACGCGACGTCATGCCGGGCCGCTCAGGCCGTCCGGAACCGCTCGGCCGCCGCACTCCCTGCGGATGCGCGCCGAGACGGCGCGCGCGGCGGCCTTTTCCGCCTCGGCCCTCGCCTTCTTCGTGGGAGGAAGGACCGGCCTCCACGCCTCCTCCGGAACCTGCGCGCCCAGCGCGTACTCGTCGGCCCGCCGCCCCGCCTCATCGCATTCCGCGCCGATATCCTCGTCGAAGAAGACGAAGCTCTGCCCGGCGAAAAGCTGCAGGAAGACGCGCCCGAGCCCGCGCAGCAACGCGAACCAGAAGTCGTCCAGCCCGCCGCGGCGCAGGGTCAGTCCGATGACCGGACGCGGCGCATCCTCCTCGCTGAGCATGGCGGCGACATCGAGCCGGGTTCCGGGAAGCCGGCGCTCGATGACCAAGGGGATCCCGCGCTCCGCGAGCATCCGCTTGGCGCGCATCGGCCCGTCCCCGCGGACCGTCAGCCCGGCGAGCCGCGGCAACCATTGGTCGTTCAACTGGAATTCGGCGATGCCGCCGCCTTGGACCGAATCGCGGGCCTTTTCCAGCACCCGCGCCTGCCAGGCCAGCAGCGCGTATTCGCCGGACGCGTCGCCGCCGCTCGTTCCTTGGCGGCGGAGGATGGCTGCGAACCGGGGGCCCGCCGCGCGGATGAAGTATTCCCGGGCCGCATCCTGCGGATCCCCGCCGGGCGGGACCGCGAACCATCCGCGCCGCTCCATTTCTCCGCAAGGGAGCCGTTTCCAGACGGCGTCGTCGGCGCCGCTCCATGTGAACACCGGGCCGCCGGGGTCCGGAGAGCCCCGGTGCGCGGTGGACAGGCTCACGCCGAGCATGCCGGCGATTTCGGTCAGCCGTCCGAGGCTCGCGCCCAGGTAGTCGGAATCCTCGTAGTGCCGCAACTGCAGTAACTCCATGCCCAGCCTTTCGGCGAGATCGGCCTGGCTCATTCCCGACGCGACCCGCGCCCGGACGAGCGTACGGGGCAACTCCTCCAGCGCGCGCGCTTCGGAGAAGGAGACCTTCCCGGACTTCAGCCGATCATATTCCGCCATCTCCTCCTCAATATCGGAAATCAGCCCTTTAAGCGAATTGATCTGCGTCCGCTTGATCCAGGACCGCTCCGGCATGCGTTTTTCAAATTCGACCAGCGTTTCCCTGAGTTCGGCGAGCCGAGCCTCGGACACTTTGTAATGTTCGTCGTTGTAAATCATGCATACTCCCTCAAAAAAAGCGCTCCGCTGAAAGCGCAATGACGACTATCCTTTTGAGAATCATGCGTCAAAACGCGTGCGGCACACGGCATGGTGAACCGCATCTCCGCACTCCGCTGTTTGTTGAGGGCCTTGTGTAGCAAATCACACAAAGCGCACGATACCAGAAAATCAGGGAAATGCCAAGAAATCCGCAACAGAAAATCTCGGGGTATGTGGCGGGATCTGCAGGGAATGCGGCGGCGTGGGCGGGATGGCTCGGGGCCGCGGCCCATGCCTCGGCGACGGCCGCCGGGACCGCAACTAGACGACCAAATCCCGAATGACGGGACGAAGAAGCCTCGCCGCCCCGGATCCCCAACCACCGAGGAGCAGGCCGCGACTAGACCGCTCCCTCCGGTAGCGGGAACCGCACCCTAGGATTCCCCCAGAACCAACACAACAGCCGAGCGGCGCACAAGGGTTTCGCGCTTACGTGTGTGGGCGACATTGAGAAGGACGAGCGGCCGCGCAGACGGACACCTATTCAAATCCACCAACGCTTGTTTGCCTCCATGGCCGGGAGACGGTCCGTGGAAGATATCGTCGATCTCCCGGCCGGTTAGGAAAATTCCTCCACGTGAGAATAAAGCTTCTCGAGATGATCGGCCTTTATTCTGAATTTCGTCCCATGATTTCGCAAACCGCTTCCGTTATTCGTTCTAACATCAAAATCAATAGCAATAAGTCCTTGGCTTATAGCGCCAATGAACAGCGCAGCGTCTGGCTCCGTGTACAAACAAGCGCTTAGGTACCTTACCCGCCCCCGACTTTTTTCTCCTTTCACAGCAATGACTCTTCGCAGTTTCGCTACAAAAGCGTTGATCAACCTTTGATGGGTCCAGAAAGGCCACACCATATCGGACACTGAGTTGTTACGTACTGTTATTCTTTCGCTTTCGTTCTCAACGTAAAACCCCCTGTCGGATCGCCCCCAGATAGTATGACGAAAACTGGTTCTGCCTTCCTTGTCCTCCCATCCGAATTCCCGCACCATGTGCCGCAAATGGCCCTTCGGTTCGGCTTCAAGGTGAAACAAGGTTATAGGCGAAGCGTTGGAGTGATACTTCAGCTCCCACTTGCCGCCGTCTGGGGTGTCTTGGTTGCCGCCGTCTAGACCGAGTTCCTTTTCCAGAATCTTCCCCGGCGCACCGCTCCCTCCATAGCCAGGCTCGTCAGGGATTCCCATCCAGCCGGCTCCCAGCAACCGCCTAAGTCTTGAAAACAGCTTTTGATCGGACATGATTTTCATTGAACGCGCTCCTTCCAGCGTGACAGACGAGTGTTGGCCATCTCCACATACTTCGCGGACAGCTCAATCCCCACCCAGTCGATCCCGGCCATTTCACAGGCAATAGCTGTGGTGCCGCTTCCCATAAACGGGTCGAGTACAGGGCCGGCTTTGACAGAGTCAACGCAACGATGAGCTAAATCGACAGGGAATGGCGCTGGGTGGGGATTGTTGGATTCTTGAGTGATTTTCCAAACCGAGCCGACGCGATTGGCTTTGTCCGCAAGACGAAACTCGGGCTTGGCGATCAGATATATGACTTCGTAATTCGGCAGGAAATAGCCGGGATTGAAGTTGATTCCCCCGGCGCGCTTCCAGATGATTATCTGGCGCACGGGGAACCCTTGCATTATGTCGGACCGGTCCTGAATGAGTCCCTTCTGGACACGCCATTTATGGTTATAGAAGATCGCGCCGTCCGGCCTGAGAAGGCGCATCATTTCGGTCAGACAGTCCCTTTGCCACGCAACGTATTTGTGGTGCGGCATCTGATCTTCATGATCAGCATACCCGTCCTGAAGGGCGGCGGCGGGCCACTTGCCTCCGGTTCCGTTACGGAGGCCGTTGCCGGTACTGTTTTTTATGTTGTAGGGGGGTGAGGTGACGACCAGACGTACAGATTCCGATTTCATGCCCCGCATAACTGCGAGACAATCACCCTGAATTATGCGTCCACGTTGTTTCCGGGAACCGGAATTACGAGATGTAACGGGTTGCGGGGTTGCGGGGTTGCGGGGT
>CAYSVD010000231.1:0-6886 GCA_964434395.1 uncultured Pseudohongiella sp. | reverse complement strand
CCTCGTGGCCGCGCCCGGCTCCGATTGCTGACCCGGGGCGGAACAGGGCCGTCGGCCGCCTTCCCGTGAAATCTCCGGCCGCCGGCTCTTTCGACGGCGCCGCGGGCGCCGCCCGCGCCCTCCGCCGGCGCCTGGCCGTCGGCCTGCCGGCGCTGGCGCTGCTGGCGGCCTGCAGCCACCACGACCTGTACGAGACGGTCCGGCAGGACCACCTGCGGCGTTGCGAGCGGATCCCCATCGCCCAGCAGGCGGCCTGCAAGGCCCAGTACCGGACCACCTACGACGAGTACCGCCGCGCGCTGGAGCGGACGCGGGCCGGCGGCGAGCCGTAGACTTCGGGAACCGCAGGGATGCACGAGCTGCTCCATCTCGCCGTCATCTGGTCGGGCGTGCTGTTTTCCGGCCTGCTGGCCCACCGGACCCGGCTGACGCCGGTGCTGTACTTCCTCGCCTTCGGCTCGGCGATGGCGAACCTGGGCATCCTGCCCGTCGAGAGCTCGGAGTTCATCCGCGGCTTCGCCGAGGTCGGCATCATCCTCATCATGTTCGCCCTGGGCTTCGAGGAGGACACGGGCCGCTTCGTCCGGGGCATCCGGCGCAGCTGGGGCATCGCGCTGTTCGGCGCCCTGGCGCCCTTCGCCGTGGCCTGGAGCGTCACCTTCCACTTCTGGCAGGACCCCCGGCTCTCGCTCATCTGCGGGCTGGCCATGACGGCGACCGCGGTCTCGCTGACCATGGTGTCGCTGAAGAGCGAGAGGCTGCAGGGCACCGCCGCCGCCACCGGCATCATGACCTCGGCCATCCTCGACGACATCGCCTCGCTGGCCGCCGTCGCCATCCTGGTCCCCCTGGCCACCGGCGGCGCGGACGTCACCCCCCTCGGGATCCTCATCGTCGTCGGCAAGGCCGCCGCCTTCTTCCTCGTCGTCTCCCTGCTCGAGCTGTTCGTGTTCCCGCACCGCAGCGACCTGGCGCTGTACCACCGGATCCCGCTGATCCGGAGCATCGGCATCCGGCAGCTCATCGGCTTCAGCGACGGGGAGCAGGCGACGCTGGCGGTGTTGCTGGTGGCGCTGCTCATCAGCCTGCTGTCGCACTGGTTCGGGTTCCACCCGGCGGTCGGCGCCTACATGGCGGGGCTGATCATCAAGCAGGAGTACTTCCACCGGCGCGGCTCGCCCGACGCCGACCACTACCGGCACACCAAGCGGATCGTCGACAACGTGGCCTTCTCCTGGATCGGGCCGGTGTTCTTCGTGGAACTGGGCACCCGGATCGTGTTCGACTACTCCATCCTGATGTCGGTCGTCCCGCAGATCGTCCTCCTCACCTCGGGCCTGCTGGTCGGGCAGGTGCTTTCGGCCGGGCTGGCCGCCCGCTTCACCGGCCGCTACGAATGGCACGAAAGCCTGCTCATCGGCTTCGGCATGCTGGGCCGGGCCGAACTGGCCTTCGTGGTCATGGACATCGGCTACGTGCAGAACGACATCATCACCACCGAGGCGTTCTACACGCTGATGGCCACCGCCTTCGCGCTGAACGTCGCGGTGCCGGTGTCCATCACCCTGTGGAAGCCGTATTTCGACGGCTCGCGGCAACTGCGGATCGCGGGCCTGCGCCTGTCCCGGGCGCCGCCCGGGGACGCCCCTCAGGAGGCGCGCGCCGAAAACCGGTAGCCGGCGCCGTGCACGGTCTGTATCAGGCCGGCGTAGTCGACGGCCGCGCCCTCGACGGACGACAGCGCCTTGCGCAGGCGCCGCACGAGCACGTCGACGGTCCGCGCCTCGAGGTACGCGTTGCCGCCCCAGACGGCGCTCTGGATGCTGTCGCGGCTGAACACCCTCTCCTGGTTCTCCAGGAACAGCTTCAGCAGGCGGAACTCCTTGGGGCCCGCCTTCACCGGCCGGCCCTCGATGGCGATGCGGTGGGAGACGGGATCCAGCCGCAGTTCGAACACCTTGAGCACCTTGTTCTTGCCCCTCCCGCGCCCGCCCGTCCGCCGCAGCACGGTCTTGATCCGCGCCACCAGCTCGCGGGGCGAGAACGGCTTGGTGACGTAGTCGTCCACCCCCTCGTTCAGCCCCTGCACCTTGTTCTCCTCGGTGGCCTTGGCGGTGAGCATGATGATGGGGATGCCGCTGGCGGCCTCGTCGCGGCGCAGCCGCCGGGCCAGGTCGATGCCGCTGCCGCCGGGCAGCATCCAGTCCAGCAGGATCAGGTCGGGCCGGTTGTCGGCGATGGCGGCGCGCGCCTCGCGGGCGCTGGCCGCGCTCAGGGTGTCGAAGCCGGCCAGGTCCAGCGTGATCCCGAGCATGTCCCGGATGGCCGGCTCGTCGTCGACGATCAGGATGGTGGCTTCGCCCATTTCGCAACCTCCGCCGGCGCGGAAAGCCGGCCGATGGTACCACGGGGCGCCGGGGCGCGCCGGACACGGCGACGCGGCTAGAACGCGTAGTCCGCCTTGAGGGAGAGCCGGCGCCCCCGGTTGTAGCCGGTGGTCTCCAGGCCGCCCTGGGCGACCGCGGAGCGCTCGTCCAGGATGTTCTTGAGCTTGAGCTGCAACTTCCAGCGCTCGCCCAGCTCGTGGATGTAGATGAGGTTCAGCTCGCCGAAGGGCTGCTCGATCAGGTCCGGCGCCCCCTCGATGCCGACCTCGGCGACGCGCTCGCCGAAATAGTGGTACAGCAGCGTCGCCGTGACGCCGGTGAAGGGCTCGTAGCCGAGCTGCGCGTTGAACAGCCAGTCCGACTGCCCCTGCAGCGGGCGGCTGACGCTGGTCAGGACGCCGCGGTCCTCGTCGCGGAGCTCGACGGACGACTCGATGTAGGCGACGTTCGACTGCACGTACCAGTCCTCCCAGCGCCCGCCCAGGAAGCCCAGGCGCTTGCGGACCTCCCATTCGGCCCCCCGGTTCTCCCCAGCCCCGGCGTTGGCGAAGGTCTGCCGGCCCTCGGCGCCCGCCTCGATCACCGACTCGATCGGCCGGTCGAACTCCTTGTGGAACACGCCCGCCGACATGTAGTCGCCGAAGCCGAAGTACCACTCCCAGCGGAAGTCGTAGTTGGTGATGGACGCGATCTCGAGTTCCGGGTTGCCCGCCACCTCCCGCCCGGTGACCGGGTTGGTGAAGGCGGCCGGCGACAGCTCCCTGAAGTCCGGGCGCGACAGGGTCTCGCTGTAGGCGATGCGGAACTGGTGGTCGCCGCTGATGAGCGTGGCGCCGGCGGCCGGCAGCCAGTCCTCGCTCTCCTGGCCGGCGACCACCGAGACGTCGCGGAACAGGTCGAAGGTGTCGACGGTCTGGGAGAAGGCCTCGCGGCGGACGCCGGCGTTGAGGCGCAGCCGGTCGTCGAGGTTGAGCTCGCCCTGGAGGTAGAAGGACTCCGAGTCGTTGCGCGCCCTGTAGTTGTCCGTGGGCCGGGTGAACTCCCGCAGCTCGAAGCCGTGCGGGCCGATGTTCTCGGCGGCCAGCACCTCCTCCAGCGGCCGGGCCAGCAGCTCCTCGTCGAAGGCGGCGGCGCCCTGGTCGAAGAAGGAGTAGCGGCGGATCTCCGAGGCGCGCTCCTTCTCCGTCCTGACGTAGCCGGCCTGGGCGGTGACGACGGCGCCGCGGGGGGCGTGGAAGACCATGGACAGGTCCAGGCCGATATCCTTCGCGTCGTCGTCCAGCGCGCTCCAGCGCCGCACGTTGCCGTCGGCGCGGGTGGAGAAGCGGAACCGGCCGTCGTTCTCCAGGTCGTAGCGGTAGCGGCGGTGGTCCGGCGAGTCCCGTTCGGCCTTCACCTCGCTGTAGCGCCAGCCGACGGTCAGCTCGTTGAGCCCCGGGAAGTAGTGGTCCCCCTGCAGCTGGCCGGAGAGCAGCTCCCGCTCGATCCATTCCAGCTCGGTCCGGCGCACGTAGGCCTCCTGGGCCAGGTCCCCTTCCTCCACGCCGACGCGGCCGTCGGTCTTGCGCAGCAGCACGCCGGTGGCGCGGATGTTGTGGCCGCCGCCGAAGTCCAGCCCGGCGGTGAGGATGCCGCTGAGGTCGATGCTGTGCTCGGCGCCGCGGTAGAGGAGGTCGTCGTCCAGCTCGAGGCCGGCGTCGCTGGTGCGGTAGGTCCGGCGGACGATCTCGTCGGCGTCCCAGCCGTTGGAGTAGTCCGCCGCGGCGAGGTAGCTGAGCCGGGCGCCGCCGTCCGCGCCCACCGGATGCCAGTTGCCGAGGGAGACCGAGAAATCGAAGTCCGGCGGCATCTCCTCGACCGCCGGCGCGTACTCGTTGCGCAGGGAGCGCCCGATCGCCTGCAGCTCGGCCGGCGTGTAGCCGCCGCCGCCCAGGAAGGCGCTTTTCCGCTTCAGCTCCCGTCCTCCCTCGGTGGCCCGCCGCAGGGGTTCGGGCAGGGCCCGGTGGCCGCCGTCGTAGCCCAGCCACGCCAGATCCCCGCCGCCGGCGGCGAGGCCCTCCCGGAAGCTGGCGCGGTCGTTCATCCCGACCGAGGAGGAGACGTTCAGGAAGAACTCGTCGGTGGACTTCTTCGTGCGCAGCTGCAGCACCCCGCCGCCGAACTCGCTGGGGAACTGGGCCGAGTAGGTCTTCTGGACCAGCACACTGTCCAGCACCGCGGTGGGGAACAGGTCCAGCGGCACCACCCGGTTGACCGGCTCCGGACTGGGCAGGACGGCGCCGTTGAGCAGGGTGGTGGAGTAGCGCTCGCCGAGGCCGCGCACGTACACGAACTTCCCGCCCACGGTGCTGAGGCCCGCCACCCGCTTCAGGCTCTCCGCGACGTCGGAGTCCCCCGTCCGGGCGAACTGCTCCGCGCCCACCACGTTCGACACGGCGGAGGTCGCCCGCTTCTCGTCCGGCACGTACCGGCCGACGACGGCGATCTCCTCGATCTGCGGGGCCTGGCGCGCCGCCGCGGCGCCGGGGACCGCGAGGGCCGCGAGGGCCGCGAGGGCCGCCGGGCGGGCGGCCCGCGCGCGTCGGGATGCGGGTCTGTCCATGGCGGCGGCTCCGGGGCGGTGGTTCCGCGGCATGCCAGCGGGCGGGCGGCAGTGTAGGGGCGTTTTGTTGCGAAACCGTGACGAAAACGTTGCGATTCCGTGACGGTTGGCGGCCGAAAAACATGCCCCCTCGCCGGGGCGCGGGGGCCGGGCGGCGGGCCGCTTAGTCGTCGCCGTAGGTCCAGCCCCGGGTCCAGTCCGAGGCCTCGTCCCTGATCGCGCCGATGTGGTCGACCCGCTCGAAAAAGGGATCGTCCGGGATGCCGGGCTCCACCGCGTTCAGCGCCGCGCCGTTGACCAGCCCGCGGGAGCCGCCGAGGTCCACCCCGCCGACCGCGCTGCCGGTCTGGGCGTGGTACCAGTCGGCCACGGAGAAGGGGTCGCCCGGATCCTCGCTGAAGGCGCAGCCGGCGGCCAGCCGGGAGTGGGTCATGGCCAGGTTGCCGTTCAGCCCGGCGACGGAGCCGCCGGCATTGGCGAAGGTGGCGGCTTGGTCGATGTCCACGCAGTAGGTCTCCATCGCGCCCATCGCCACGTTGGACAGGGCGGCGCCCGTGCCCTCGCGCAGCCGGAAGCCGGCGTCGCCGCCGCCGTCCGGGCCGGCGCAGGTCAGGTTGCTGATGGTCGGACGGGAGCGGGGCGCGGCGTCGTTGTTGTCGCCGTTGTTGTCCGCCTCGATGCAGTGCTCGCTGGCGGTGTTCTGCCTGACGGCGACGAACTGGGCCTTGCCGGTCCAGCCGAAGGTCCAGTCCAGGGCGTCGTCCTCGTTGCCGGTCAGCAGCACGTGCCGGGCGTTGGCCGCGCCGCCGAAGAACTCCACCCCGTCGTCGGAGCTGTTGTGCACCTGCACGTAGTCGACCAGCGTGCCGGAGCCGGCGCCCTGGAAGGCGATGCCGTTCAGCTCGTTCGTCTCGGTGATGTTTTGGCCGGCGTACCGGACCTGCACGTAGGTCAGCGAGCCGCTGCTGTCGGCGGGATCGCCGCCGCCGAAGGCGCCGGTCGAGCCCTCCCCTTCGGCGACGCCGCCGGAGACGTTCAGCGGCGCGTTGCCGTTGATGATGATGCCGCCCCACTGGCCGGTGGTGGCGGCCGTGGCCTCGTCGTCGCCCTCGTAGGTGAAGATCACCGGCGCGTCCGGCGAGCCGTTGGCGTGCAGCTGGCCGTTGCGGTCGATCAGCAGGAAGTTCAGGCCGATCTGGCCGAACACCCAGGTTCCCGCGTCGATGGTCAGCCGGGTGCGGTCCCCGTCCCGGACGTTCGAGCCGATCGTCACCGCCCCGTTCAGCAGGTAGGCGTGGTCGGCCGTCAGGTGGGTGTCCGACTCGATGCGTCCGGACAGCACGCACACGGGCATGCCCTTGAAGGAGGCGCCGGAGGCGGCCGCGGCGGTGTTGGCCGGGCAAGAGCCGTCCGGCGCCTCGGCGATGCCGAAGCTGAAGGAGGCGTAGGTGATGTTGGCCAGGTCGCCGTCGGTGTAGTAGCCGAAGTGCGCGGTGAGGGTCAGGCCGTCGAGGTTCGCCGCCTCGCCGACCAGGCCGTCCAGCAGCGGGAATTCCTCGGTCCCGGACAGCGTCCGGGTGGCGAAGGGCCGGACGTCGGCCGGGTCCAGCGGCGCCCAGGCGCCGCCGGGGAGCTTGTTGAAGACGCCGAGCCCCGGCGCCTCCAGCGCCGCCACCAGGGAGCCCGTCCGGCCCACGTCGGCGGCGTCGGGCCGGATGGCGGCCAGCAGGGCCGCCGCCGCGCGGGCGGGAACCTCGGGCAGGTAGCTGGCGCCGCCGTTGACGGTGGCGCCGCCGGAGAACGCGGCGCCGGCCTTCGGGCCGGCGGCGGGCAGGGACGGCGGGACGGCGGCCTGCGCCGCCGCGGCGGCGCCCAGGGCCGCGCCCAGGGCCGCGCC
>CAYSVD010000230.1:0-5794 GCA_964434395.1 uncultured Pseudohongiella sp. | reverse complement strand
CGAGGGGCCGTTCGGGGCGGGCGCGCGCTGGGGGGCGTTCATCAACCTGCTTCTCCGCTTGTCCCGCCGCCGGTTTCCGGACGCCCCCGGACCGGAGCCCCCGGCCGGGCGGCCCCGGATCCGAGCCAGCCGCCGGAGATGGTACACCGGATGGGCCGGCCGGTCACTGCCCGCTGATCGCCCTGTAGGCCGCACACGCCGTAGAGGCGACACCGGCCCGGCCGCGACGCACGGGCCCGTGCGTAGCGCCTGGTGTGGACTTTCCCCTGCGCCGGAGGGGAGCCCCGTTTCGCCATCCGGCGGCCCGGCGCCGCATCCGATGCCTCTGTCATGCCGCCCGTATCGACCGGTTGCGGCCTGGCCGCGTCCCCGGTCCCGCCGCTTACCTCACGGAGGAGACGAAAAACCTGCCATAGGCGACCGTGTGGAGCGGAACAAGCCGTGGCCGGCGCAAGCCGGGCCAGGCGGAGGAAGCGTCCCGCGGCGGTTATCCTGGCGACGTCGCTGGACATATCCACCCCCGCCGCTGGACATATCCCGCCCCCCGCTCATACTTCCGGGGCCGATGCGGAAGCCCGGCGCTGGAAAAGGGGCGGTTTCATGGGAGATAAAAATCAGCACACCGGCGGCATGGTCGGCGGCGAAGGGAAATTGCTGTTCGGGCCGGCCGAACACCCGGTCGGATTCGCATCCGAGATCATGACGGGCGCCAACGCCGCCGGCGCCGACGTCATTATCAGGGAGCTGATTCAAAACGCGCTGGATGCCGTAGAAAAGAGGCCGGACCGACCGCGGGCCGAAGTGGAGTTCATCATACGCGAGATGGACGTCGCGGATATTCCGTGCATCGAGGAGGTCCGATCGGCTTTCCGGGGCGCGGTGGACGGCGAAACAAACACGGAAGGAGCCGCCGCCGGACAGATCGAGCGGATCCGCGGCGTGCTCGCTGGGAAGAAAACGACGGTGCTGGAAGTCCGCGACAACGGCATCGGTCTCGACCGCTCCAGCATGAACGCCCTGCACCGCGATGGACGCACAGACAAGATCGGCGTCGGCGGGGCTCTCAGCGCCGGCTCCTACGGGCTGGGGCACCACACAACCTTCGGCGCCAGCGACCTTCAAATGGTTTTCTATGGGGGGGTCGACAAGGGCGGCAACGAGATCGCGTCCGCCCACGTCGAGCTAGCGACCCACAGGTCCGGTGGAGAATTGAAAACCGCCTCCGGCCGTCTCATCACCACGGCTGGGTGGATGGATCACATTGATGCGGACGACGAGAATTGGTTCGATTTTCCCGCCGGCCCCGCCGTCCCTGCGATGATCCGCGAGAGCCTGCGGGAGATAGGCGAAAACTCCGGCTCCGGCTCCGTCATCATCATTCCGGGCTTCAACAACTTCCGGCAGGGGGAGGATGGCGATGGCGACGGCGAGGGGATGGAGCGTCCGTCGCTTGAATCCGGGGGGGCGAAACTGGCCGCACGAACCATCCTGGGCGCCGCCGCCCGTCACTTCTTCCCCGCCATTCATGAAGGGCGCCTGGAGGTCGCGGTCCAGCTCGAAGGCGGTCTGCGGGAAGCGGCGGCGCCCGATCATCTTGAGCGATTGCTGGCGGAGGGCGAAGACCACGAGGCCAAGTCCGCGCGCGCGGCCTACCGGACACTGGTCGATGGCGAGGCGACCGAGATCGATATCGGCGCCGGAAACGGCGCCGGCATCGGGAAAGCGCGCTTCTTCCATCGTCCCGCCGATCCAGGCGAGCGCATTCAGCTTTCCATCTACCGCAACGGCATGTTCATCGTCCGCGGAAGCAAATTGCCCCGACAACTGCAACGGCGCATCGGTGGCCTGCGTCCTTTCGTCGGCCTGCTGCTGTTCGACCCGCCGGACAGCGGCGGCGACTTCGATAAAAACCACATCTACGCCATGCTCCGCGCCTCCGAGGGCAAGATGCATCTGGAAATCGACTCCCAAAGGCTGGAGGAAAAAAGACGCCCCGCATTCAACAAAAGCTGGCTCGGCTTCGCTAAAGAGATCGCCCGGATCGTGGGCGAGCCACAAGGCGATGAAATCTGGTCTGACATCACCGTGCCCGGCGGCGGCGGCGGCGGCGGGACCGGGAGGGGCGGCGGGCGCTCCCGCTTCGAAGAAATGGATGGCGGCGTCCAAAACCCAAGACAGCCGGGCGACAAGAAGCCGCCCGGACCCCGTTGCGTCTACGGCCCCTACGAAATAACGGCGGCGGGAAAGAGGCGGGCGGAGCTGAACCGCGGCGCGACCATGGCCACCGGGCGGGATCCCGACCTGTGCGAGCCATTCCGATACCTCGAGCCGCCGCCGGCGCCGGCGCCGGATGATGAAAATGCCGAATTCGACGAGAACGCGTCGCGCATCGATATATATGGGCGAGGCCGGCCGCTGTCGGCATCGGAGATCATATTTCTCATCGCGACCCATGCGGAAGTTCGGAGTCCGCGTCTGCGCCTGCTGCGGCTTTCCGGCGCCGACCAATCCTGCGACAAAGGCGTTCCCCACGTATGGGTTCCCTTTTCGCTCAAAGGCGCGTCCGATGACGCACCCAAGTCCCGGGAGGCGAAGATAGGGGCAATGAAGGCGGATGAGCCGCACAAATTCGAACTGCTGCTGGGCGAGGGCTTCAATGCCGAATCCGGCGTGTTCGAGCTCGTGCTGGTCGCGCCCGGGAACGACAGCGCATCGAATACATCCACCCAGACCCGAGAGAAGCCATGAACATCGGAGCCATGTCCTGCGTCCGCCCGATTCTCGCGTCCGGCGGCCTGCATTACCAACCCGGGCGAGAGTACCGCGCCGCGCACCAGACCCGCGGGAAACAGGAAATCATTGAGCATGCCGTCACGCGCGATCAATGCCTGGTCGGCGAGATGCTGGAGGATGGCCGGGCGCGGGCGACGGTCGCTGTCGTCTGCCCGGGAGCGATGTTCCGCCGCACATACATCGCCGACGGCCGACCCCGGCGGCGGGCGGGAGAAATCGTCATGCGGCAAAGCATAGAGTTCCCGCCGGGCATGTTGCTGGCGGGGGCGGCCCGGCTGCATCCCGCCATAGTCGTCGCGGAGACTCTCAAAGCCCCTATCCGCCTAGGTCCGGAACACGGCGTCGACTCCTTCTGGAGCGACGTGACGATCAATCTGAACAAGGGCGACATCCTCACCGACCACCCTTGGTGGGACCAAAAGCTCGGCGACCGCATCCTGAAGACAATACCGGACAGCAATGTGCTTCCCGGAAGTTTCGAGGTCGAGGTCGTGCCCGATGTCGAATTCCACTTCCTGATGCGCGCTTATCCCGATCTATACGAATCCATGCGGCATCCGGCCAGCGAAGATGCCTACCGCCACGTACTGAGTCTGCATAGCGCCGCCATCGCCGATGGAATGCGGGGGTTGCAAAAAGACTACGGGGATCCGGAGGAGATCGACAGGCTCTGCAAAGACCATCCCAATCTGGCCGGACTGCGCCTGGCGCTGAAGAAGGCAGGACTCCCCCTGTGGTGCGACAAGGACTTCAGTGCGAACCAGGCCGCCGCGGCCATTGAGCCGCATATCATGCATCAACCCGAAGAATACGAGGAGGAAGGACAGCCATGACGGAGATAGAAATCCGCCCCCTGCACGATCAAGGACTCTCGCGGTTGCGACGCGATCTCATCAACAAACATGGGAAGCACAAAACGCCTCGGGAAGCGGCCAGTCTTCGGCTTGAGATCGTCGAGGCCGCCCTGAGGCCATCCAGGGAGTTCGTGCCATGGATCATCGAACTCATCGGCGGCTACGCCGATGACTGCGCCGTCCCGGTCGGCCTTCCCGACGACAATATCCCCAATGAGGAAATAACCCGCCCCGACGCCGAGGCCGGGCGTCGGTTGTATGAGAGGCTGGAGAAAGTTCCGCCATTCGTCGCCGCCCGCCCATCGTTTTGGGCGGCCTACAACCTGGCCCTGCTGGAACACGAAAAAGTCGAAGGCCCCTGGGTCTTCGCCGCGCCGCCCCAGGGCGCGCGCGACATCGGGGGACGAGCGCAACTGGCGGCGGCGGTCAGCGACCTGAAAGGCGCATGCGTTGCCGAAGACGCGGACAAACCGGGACCGGGGAGGGAAACGGTCGGCATTCTCTGCCGCAGGCTGTTCGGCAGCTCCCCCGAGGCGCGGGGGCGGCGGGCGCTTTACGAGGAAAACCCCATGGCCCGCGGCTGGTGGCGCGAAAAGATCTTGCGGGAGGCCATGGATGATCTGGGGGAGGAAACACTGGATGAATGCGAGGTCCGCAGAATGCTTAATCTATCCGCCGCACCGTGGCGGCAGATGACATATTACATGGGGGAGCGTCTGACCATACTAGGGGAACGGCCGGTACGCTCGGCGCTGGTGGCCGCCATGTTCATAATGGATATGCATAAGAACTCCGCAGATGAGCGCGAACGCAGAACGCGGACGCTGTTCGACGCCGTCGGCCTGCTCGCCGCCGGCAGAAACTTGGGAGTGCTGACCCCAAAAGAAGCGCTGGGTGTGGTGCTGAACTGCGCCCCCGAGTAGCAGTAACCGGATGAGGAGAATGCGGCCATGAGCGGGAAAAACAAGCGCAATAAGAAACGCGAAGCGAAACGGATGCGGCGGGCGGCCAGGATCAAGCACCGGCACCGGCCATCCTCCGTGGGCGACGCGGCGGCACCAAGAATGGGGCCAGCTTACGCGCCGCCGGATTCGGGTGATCGGGACTTTTCCGAGTGGAAGGAAGCCATGCTGAGAACAAGAACCGCGCCCGAGATCGCCGCTCTAGGGGCGGCGGCGAAAGCCGAAGAGGAAAGATCGACAGGCAACCTACGGGAATATATCGTAGGGGACGACATCGGAAATCAGGAAGTGGACGGCTATGAGGCGACTTCCGCTTTGGTGGCGGTCAAAAAGTATCTCGCCGAAGAACCGACATTCACGACGCTTTTCTACGCAAAAGACCCGGTAGAGCGGGAGATGGCTCGGGCTGAGATTGTCGCCATCGTCGATGCGGCCGACGCGGAGACTGGGGAGCGTGAGGAGTTCGAGGTCCGCTGGAGCGGCGAGGGGAAGCCGCTAGAAATCAAGAGCGTCCCATCCGACAAGAAACCCGGCGACTTCATCCCGCGGGTTATGATGAGCCGTGGTTTCGGCATGCCGGACTGAGGGTGGGTACTACAGGCCCTCCTCACCGGCACGAAACCGGCGGAAAGCCCCCCAGCGCGATCCTGTGCGGCGACACCAACGACAGGAATACCGGCTGGCGGCGACCCGGAGCAACCCCCGCCGGGCGAGACAGAGGACGCGACAGCGGCGGAGCGATCAGATAGTGTCCGGCGGCGGCGCAGCGACAACGCCAGCGGCAATAACAGGGACCAGAGAAACAGCCAGCGCCCGCCAGCAACGAGATCAGAGATCAGCGGGCCGGCGGCGAGACGAAGATCAGCGAGAACGGCGACGGGACCAGCAACGCCTCACTCCAACGACGAAACAGAGATCAGCGAGAACCGCCAGCGACGCCCCACCCCAGCGGAGAGATCGGCGAGATCAGAGAAACAACAGCGACGAGACCAGAGACCACCAGCGCCAGCGAAGCCCCATCCAGCGACACCGCCCCACCAGCGGCCACTACCTCCCAACAGCCCACGCCGGCGGACCAGGCTCCGAAATCGGACCAGGACGCGGCTCCACATCATCACCCTTCACCCACTCCGCCTCAACCGGAACCGGGCTATACCAATACTCAACCGGATACGGAACCTGACC
>CAYSVD010000229.1:0-14117 GCA_964434395.1 uncultured Pseudohongiella sp. | reverse complement strand
GCATCGCTATGTGAACGAGGTGGTGTTCCGGCTGAACGAAGGGAACTGCGAAAACCATACCTTGGAGCGCCTGGCCGCCTTTATCGAGAAGTCGTTCCGCCGCCGCATAACCTACCAGGAACTGACCGCGTGAAGGCTTTGGGGGGACTGCGCCGAGGTATGAATCAAAGAGCAGTGGTGGAGTTAACTTGATAGGTCCCATCGAAAAAGTCGAGGAGGAAGGGGGCATCCTGATCACTCGGGATGGCTTTCCCATTGTCCAGCTGGTGCGTTGCGGGCCGCGCTTCAAAAGGGGCAGCCCCGAGTGGGAAAAGGCCCGCCAAGAGATGATCTTGGGGATGAAGAAGGGGGTCTCACTGGGTGGTCTGAAAATCGAAAATCGGGACGACCTCTATGATCGTTGAGAGGCGCTTTTCTTTCGACACCAACATCCTCGTCTATTCCGTTGATCGCGATGCCGGCGAGCGATACGGGAAGGCTTCAACCTTATTAGACCAAGCGAGCGCAGGAGAACGCGGCTGTGTACTGACTCTTCAGGCTCTCGGCGAATTTTTCAAAGTGGCGACACAGAAAAGTCTGCTCGAAGCCGCTGAAGCTAAAAACTTTGTGCTACGCTGGTCCAACACATTTCCCATTGCCATGGCTGGCGAAAAATCCCTTGCCGATGCCATGGATGCCGCCGAGAAGCACCAAGTATCGTTCTGGGGCGCGATGCTCTTGGCATCGGCGCGACTGGCCGGATGCTCCGCGGTCATAAGCGAGAACATGCAACACGGCCGGCGTCTGGACGGCATCGAGATCATCAATCCCTTCGCCGTCGATGCCGCCCCTCGTCTTCGCCCGCTGGGACTATCGGTCTGACGACAGCCGGTCAGCAGGCGGCGGAGAACCTGAAAGGATGCCTCGATTGAATGTTTGAAAGCCGAAAGCCGATGCGACATCTATGATCGTTGAGGAAGCGGCGAAGCGTCGACGGCTTCGCCGACAGACATGGGCCGTCCTGACCGCTTCTCCCTCCCAACGGCATGGGCGATACTCGATGGGGCATCGATGGGACATTGACGGGACTCGGCCTGCGGCGGACTCGTCCTTGACGGGCGCAAAATTTCCCGTCAGCATCGCACGATCTGCTTCTAAAACGAGGACTAGACCGATGAGCGAACCGCTGAGCAAACCGATGGCCAATATCCCTGTCGAAAGCGTCGATCAGGGCTTCGCCAAGTGGATCGAAAGAGTCGAGGAGGAAGGGGGCATCCTGATCACTCGGGATGGCTTTCCTATTGTCCAGATGGTGCGTTGCGGGCCGCGCTTCAAAAGGGGCAGCCCCGAATGGGAACAGGCCAGAAAGGAACTGGCCGCGATCATGAAAGAGGGCTTGCCGCTTGGCGGTATGAAAATCGAAAACCGGGACGATCTCTATGATCGTTGATGGACGGTTTCCTCTCGACACCAACATTCTGGTTTATGCCGCCGACAAAACCGGCGGCGACCGCCACGTGATGTCTGAAGACCTTGTGAATCAGGCTTCGTCTGTCGATTGTGTAGTGATGGTTCAAGCGCTTGGAGAATTTATCCACTCCACGACGCGAAAAAGAGGAATGCTTGATGCGGCAAAGGCCATCGCCTATGTGAACAGATGGCGCGGAGCGTTCACCATCGCCAGCGCAAACGAAAGCTCCCTTGCCGACGCCATGCGCGCTTACAAGGGTCACAGCGTGTCGTTCTGAGACGCGATGCTCTTGGCTACGGCGCGACAGGCCTGTTGCGCGCTCACAAGCGAGAACATGCAGCACGGCCGGCGCCTGGGCGGGGTCGAGATCATCAATCCCTTCGCCGCCGATGCCGATGCCCGCCTTCGGCCGCTGGGCTTGTCGGTCCGGCGGCGGCCGGTCAGCGGATGACCGCCACGCTCTTCACCTGGGCGAACGCCTTCGCCCCCGGCCGGATGCCCAGCTGATCCAGCGAGCGCATGGACACCCGCGCCAGCAGGGCGGTCGGTCCGATCAGCAGCCGCACCAGCGCCATGGCCCCGTCGGCCTCCTCCCTCACCTCGGCCACCGTCGCCGGCAGCCGGTTCAGGATGCTGCTGCGCTGTTCGGCGTCGAGCGACAGGCTGACGTCCCGGGCCAGCACCCGCGCGCGCACCCGCCGCGGCAGTTCGCCGCCGCCGTCCGGCAGCCACAGCTCGCCGCCCGGGAAACGGGCCAGCGCCAGCCGCCAGCGGCTGTCGCGCTCGACGATCTCCGCCTCCAGCACCACGCCGCTGTCCGCGCTCGCCGGCAGGGGCAGGTCCAGCCGGGACAGGGTCTCGGGCAACGGCCCCTGGGCGGCCGCCCGGCCCCGGTCCAGCACCACCAGAAAGTCCGCCAGCTTCGCCACCTCGTCCAGCGAGTGGGTCACATACACCACCGGCATGGCGGCCTCCCGGTGCAGCCGCTCGAGATAGGGCATGATCGCGGCCCGCCGCGCCATGTCCAGCGAGGCCAGCGGCTCGTCCAGCAGCAGCAGCCGCGGGCCGACGAGCAGGGCCCGGGCGATGGCGACCCGTTGCCGCTCGCCGCCGGACAGCTGCGCGGGGTAGCGCTCCAACGCCCCCTCGATCCCCATCAGCGCCACGGTCCGCTCGAGGCCGTCCGGCGCGGGCCGCGGCGCGCGCTTCAAGGCGTAGCGCAGGTTGCCCATGGCGGTCAGGTGGGGGAACAGGCTGGATTCCTGGAACACGTAGCCCGTCGGGCGCCGGTGCGCGGGCAACGCGCGCCCCTCCCCCTGCCAGCGCTCGCCAGCCACCGTGATGGACGAGCCGGCCGAGACCGGCTGCAGGCCGGCCAGGCAACGCAGCAGGGTGGTCTTGCCCGAGCCGGACGGCCCGAACACGGCGGTGACGCCCCGGCCGGGCAACCGCGCCTTGAGATCCAGCGCGAAGCCGCCCGGCAGGGCGGCGGCGATGTCCAGCTCGATGCCGCCGGCGGCCTCCGTCACCACAGCCCCCCGCCGGCGGGCCGGCGGCTCCCGTACACCACCAGCAGCACCAGGAAGGAGAACAGCAACAGCGTCCCGGCCAGCCAGTGGGCCTGGCCGTAGGCCAGCGCCTCCACGTGCTCGTACAGTTGCACCGACACCACCCGGGTCTCGCCGGGGATGCCGCCGCCGATCATCAGCACCACGCCGAACTCGCCGATCGTGTGGGCGAAGCCCAGCACCGCGGCGGTCAGGAAGCCGGGGCGGGCCATCGGCAACGCCACCGTGAAGAAGCGGTCGACCGGTCCGGCGCGCAGGGTGGCGGCCGCCTCCAGCGGCCGCCGCCCGACCGCCTCGAAGGCGCCGCGCAGGGGCTGCACCACGAAGGGCAACGAATACAGCACCGAGCCGATCACCAGCCCCTCGAAGCTGAAGGCTAGGGGACCGAGCCCCAGCGCGGCGGCCGGCCGGCCCACCAGCCCCTCGGGGCCGAACGCGAGCAACAGGTAGAAGCCAAGCACCGTCGGCGGCAACACCAGCGGCAGCGCCGTCAACGCCGCCACCGGCCCGCGCCAGCGCGAGCGGGTGTGGGCCAGCCACCAGGCCAGCGGCGTGCCGGCCAGCAGCAGCGCGAGGGTCGAGACCGCCGCCAGCCTGAGGCTCAGCCCCATCGCCGCCAGGTCCGCCGCGGAGAAGCCCACGCTCAGTCCGCCGCGCGGTAGCCGGCCGCCTCGATGATCCGCCGGGCGGCGGGCGAGCGCAGGAAGGCGAGGAAGTCCCGGGCGGCCGGCGCGCCCCGGGCCAGCGCGATGGCGTCCTGGCGGATCGGCGCGTGCATGCGCTCGGGCACCAGCCAGACGGCGCCCCGCCCGGGGCGCGTCAGGGTCTGGGAGAAGGCCACGAAGCCCAGCGGCGCGTTGCCGCTGGCCACGAACTGCCAAGCCTGCGCGACGTTCTCGCCGGTCGCCATGCGCCGGGCCGGAAAGCCGCCGAGGCCCAGCGCCTCCAGCGTCTCCATCGCCGCCCGGCCGTAGGGGGCGAGCCGGGGGTTGGCCAGCGCCAGCCGTCCGCTCCCGCGCAGGGCCCGCCCCCCCTCGACCGCCGCGCCCGGCGCGAAGGAGTACAGCGCCAGCCGGCCGACGGCGTAGGTGAAGCGGGTGTCCGCGAGGCCGGCGCCGGAGGCGGCCAGCGCCGCCGGCTTCTCCTGATCGGCCGACAGCAACGCGTCGAAGGGGGCGCCGGCCAGGATCTGGGCGTACAGCTTGCCGGAGGATCCGGTCGCCAGCCGCACCGGCGGGCCGCCGGACGCGGCGAAGGCCGCGGCCAGCTCGGCCGCCGGCGCGGCGAAGTTGGAGGCCGCCGCCACCGTGAGCGGGGCGGCCGGGGCTACGCACGGCGCCGCCAGCGCCGCCAGCGCCGCCAGCGCCAGCAGCCGCCGGACGGTCGGGACGGGCATCGGGCGGAAGGGGTTCCCGCTCAGTGGTTGTTCTCGGCCCGGCGCCACTCCCGCTGGGCCAGCGCCGAGGCGGCCTCGACGGACCGGACCCGGCGGCACACCCGCTGCTTGATGCGGCTGCCGAACGGCGCCTCCATGCGGCAGACGACGCGGTCGGTGGGCTCCACCTGCGCGTTGTACTGCTCCACGTCGGCTTCCGAGAAGCTTCCCTGGTACTCCGATTCGGTCCAGCTCACCTCGCAGCCGGCGAGCGCCAGCGCCGCGAGGGGCGGGACCAGTCTGGCCGCCGTCTTCATCGTTGTCTCCCCGGCTCACCGCCGTGAACAGGCCCGGCAGTATCCGCCACTTCGGCCCGGGATTTCAAGACCGACGGCCGTGTTTGACCGACGGCCGTGTTTGTCGCGGCCGTGTTTGTCGCAACCATGTCCGCGGCCGGCCGCGGCATCGCCGCGGCGCTCAGTCCTCCCCCAGCAGCGCCCGCGCCTGCCGCACCGCCGCCGCCACCTTCAGCTCGATGCCCTTGCGGCCGTAGGCCGCGCCGGCCCGGGTCGGATCCCCGGTCACCCCGCTGCCCTCGAATCCCCCCATGGGCGCCAGCCGCCCGACGCGCACATGCTCGGGCGCCACGTACAGCAGCTGGGAGGTGTCGGTGATGCCGGCGTGCCGGCCGATGGCCTCGGGGGTCTCGCCCTGCTCCGCCAGCCACTCCCGGAAGCCGTTGGCGCCGTAGTAGTCGCCGAGGTGGTGGGCGCGGGCCGGCCCGCCCTCCCACTCGGCGGCGAGCGCCGCGGCGGCCCGCTCGATGCCGCGGACGTTGCCGCCGCTGTCGTTGACGAACAGGATGTCGGTGAAGCCGTGGGCCGCCAGGCTCCGGGCGGCGTGCTCCAGCACCGCGACGAAGTGCTCCTCGGGCAGGGAGATGGTGCCGGGAAAGCGCATGTGGCCGGACGGCGGGTCGATGTCCCCCTCCGGCACGTAGGTCATGGCCGGCGCCACCAGGGTCCGGCCCAGCTCCCGGGCGATCCGCTCGGCCGCGTGCTCGACGATGTAGCGGTGCTTGCCCAGCGCCATGTGGGGGCCGTTCTGCTCGGTGCCGGCGGCCGGCACGATCACCCGGACGGCGCCCGCCGCCAGCCGGTCGCGCACCTCGGTCCAGGTGAGCTCCTCCAGGAACACCGAGTCCGCCGCGGCGGCGGCCGGCGGCGGGAGCAGGATCAGGGCGGCGAGGGCGGCGGCGGCGGTCTTCACGGCGGACTCCGGCGGCGGGCGCAAGCGCCCGCCGGCATGGTATAGGATTGGGGCCGCCGCTTCAGTAGAATCGGAGCGGTCCGGGGCCCCCGAGGGGCCCGCCCGCCAGGCGGCCCCGGAGGACGGGAACCATGAGAACAGCAGGATCCTTGCCCGCCGCCGCCTGCGCGGTTCTGCTCGCCGCGCCCCCGGCCGCGCGGGCGGCCGAGGGCGCTCCGGACGCGGCGGCGCTGACCCGCACCGTCCGCTCCGTCTGCGTGGCCTGCCACAACGACTACGCCCTGACCGGCGGCCTGTCGCTGCAGCATTACGAGGTGGAGCGCGCCGCCGAGCTGGCGCCGGTCACCGAGAAGATGATCCGCAAGCTGCGCGCGGGCATGATGCCGCCGCCGGGCGTCCCGCGGCCGCCGGCCGAGACGATGGAGGCGCTGGCGGCGGCCCTGGAGGCGCGGGTCGACGCGGCGGGCCCGCCCGACCCCGGCCGCCGCAGCTTCCAGCGGCTGAACCAGGCCGAGTACGCGGCCGCCGTGCGCGAGCTGCTGGACCTCGACATCGACGGGGCGGACTGGCTGCCGCTGGACACCAAGAGCGCCGGCTTCGACAACATCGCCGACGCCCAGCCGCTGTCGCCGGCCCTGCTCGGCGCCTACCTGAGCGCCGCCGAGCGGATCAGCCGGCTGGCGGTGGGCGACGCCGGCGCGCCGCCCGCCTCCCCCACCTACACCAATCCGGGCTACGTCACCCAGTGGGAGCGGGTGGACGGCGCGCCCTTCGGCACCCGCGGCGGCATCAGCGTGACGCACCACTTCCCGGCCGACGGGGAGTACGTGTTCCGGATGGCCTTCGACCACTCCACCACCGGCGGCATGTCCGGCTCCACGGCGCGCGGCGAGCGGATCGAGGTGTCCATCGACGGCCGCCCGGCGGCGACGCTGCCGATGGACCAGTGGATGCATGTGTCCGACCCCAACGGGCTGAACCGCGAGACCGAGCCGGTGTTCGTGGCCGCCGGCCCCCGCCGGGTCTCCGCCGCCTTCCCGAAGCGCTGGGAGGGCCCGCTCGACGACCTGCTCTCGCCCCACGACTGGTCCCTGGCGGACCGGCAGATCGGCGTGGCGGGCTACGGCGTGACCGCCCTGCCCCACCTCAAGGATCTGAGCATCCGCGGGCCGTTCAACGCCACCGGCGTGTCCGACACCCCGTCGCGCCGCCGCATCTTCAGTTGCCGCCCCACCGCGCCGGCCGAGGAGGCGCCCTGCGCCCGCGCCATCGTCGGCCGGCTGGCGGACGCCGCCTGGCGCGGCCGGCTCGACGACGCGGCGCTCGAGGAGTTGCTGGCCTTCTACCGGCGGGAGGCCGCCGAGGGCGGCTTCGAGGCCGGCGTGCGCGCCGCGCTGCAGGCGATCCTGGCCAGCCCGGACTTCGTGTTCCGGCTGGAGCGGGAGCCGGCCCGGACGGACGGCCCCTACCCGCTGGAGCCGCTGGACCTGGCCGCGCGGCTGTCCTTCTTCCTGTGGGGCGCGCCGCCCGACCGGGAGCTCAGGGAGCTGGCCGCGGCCGGCGGGCTGGCCGGGGACGCGGCGTGGGAGCGGCAGCTCGAGCGCATGCTGGCCGACCCCCGGGCGCGGGCCCTGGGCTCGCGCTTCGCGCGGCAGTGGCTGCGCCTCGAGGATCTGGAGAAGGTCCATCCCGACCGGCTGCTGTACCCCGACTTCAGCCGGCAGCTGGCCGAGGCCATGCGCGTCGAGACCGAGATGCTGTTCAACCACCTGGTGCGCGAGGACCGTCCGCTGCTGGAGTTGTTCACCGCCGACTACACCTTCGCGAACGAGGCGCTGGCGAGGCACTACGGGCTGCCCGGCGTGGCCGGGCGGCGCTTCCGGCAGGTGCCGCTCGCCGACCCGAACCGCCGCGGCATCCTGGGCCACGGCAGCGTGCTGACCTTGACCTCCCACGCCGGGCGCACCTCGCCGGTGCTGCGCGGCAAGTGGGTGATGGAGGTGTTGCTGGGCGCCCCGCCGCCGCCCCCGCCGCCGGACGTGCCGGAGCTGGAGGCGACCGGCGAGACGCGGGAGGGACGGTTCCTGACCACCCGCGAGCGCATGGCGATGCACCGCGCCGATCCGAGCTGCAACTCCTGCCACCAGTTCATCGATCCCATCGGGCTGGCGCTGGACAACTTCGACGTCACCGGCCGGTGGCGGATCCGCGAGAACGCCATGCCGCTCGACGCCTCGGGCGAGTTCTACGACGGCACGCCGCTGGCGGGCCCGGCCGACCTGCGCGCGGCGCTGCTGGCCCGGCCGGAGCCGCTGGCCCGGAACTTCACCGCCAACCTGATGGCCTACGCCCTGGGGAGGCGCATCGAGCACCGCGACATGCCGGCGGTCCGGCGGATCGCCGCCGCGGCCGCCGCCGACGGCCACCGCCTGTCCGCCTACATCAAGGGCGTGGCCGGCAGCGCGGCCTTCCGCATGAAGCGGCCGGAGCGGAATCCGCGGCTCGCGGCGAACGGCCCGGGCACGCAGACGAACCGGCAAGGAGGAGCAAGACCATGAACATCATCACCGGCAAACACCTGCCGCGGCGCGCGGTGCTGAAGGGGCTGGGCGCCACGGTCGCCCTGCCGTTCCTGGGCGCCATGGCGCCCGCCGGCGCGGCGGCGGCCAGGGCGCGGCGGGCCATGGGCCCGACGCGCCTGGTCGCCATCGAGATGGTCCACGGCGCCGCCGGCAGCTGCAAGCCGGGCGCCGCCCGCAACCTGTGGTCGCCGGCCCAGGCCGGCGCCGGCTTCGACCTGTCCCCCAGCGCCCTGGCGCCGCTGGAGCCCTGGCGGGACCGGCTGACCATCGTCAGCAACACCGACGTGGCCAACGCCGAGGCCAAGCGGCCGAGCGAGATCGGCGGCGACCATTTCCGGTCCAGCGCGGTGTTCCTGACCCAGAGCCACCCGAAGCAGACCGAGGGCTCGGACGTGTTCGTGGGCACCTCCCTGGACCAGCTCTACGCCCAGCGCTTCGGCCAGGACACGCCGATCCCGTCCATGCAGGTGTGCATCGAGAACATCAGCCAGT
Source organism: uncultured Pseudohongiella sp. (assembly GCA_964434395.1). Classification (GTDB taxonomy): domain Bacteria; phylum Pseudomonadota; class Gammaproteobacteria; order Pseudomonadales; family Pseudohongiellaceae; genus UBA9145. The sequence continues at coordinate 5,381 of CAYSVD010000229.1, read as the reverse complement.
CCGGCGGCTGCGCCTACGGCTACACCTGCATCTACACCGACACCATCAGCTGGGCCTCGCCCACCGAGCCGATGCCGGTGATCCGCGATCCGCGGCTGGTGTTCGACCAGCTGTTCGGCGCCGGCGGCAGCGAGGAGGAGCGGGCCATGCGGCGGCGCGCGGACCGCAGCATCCTGGACTGGATCACCGGCCGGGTCGCCGAGCTGAAGACCCGCCTGGGGCCGGAGGACCGGCGGCGCATGGACCGCTACCTGGACAACGCGCGCGAGATCGAGCGCCGCATCCACCAGGTGGAGAGGCGCTCGCTGGCGGGCGAGCGGCGGACCCTGCCGGACGCGCCGGCCGGGGTGCCGGAGTCCTTCGAGGAGCATGTGCGGCTGATGTTCGACCTCATGGCGCTGGCCTTCGAGGCGGACGCCACGCGGGTGTTCTCCTTCAAGATGGGCCGCGACTCCTCGGCCCGGGTGTTCCCGGAAAGCGGCACCGACAAGCCCTTCCATCCCGCCTCCCACCACGGGGACGAGGAGGATGCGGTGACGGACTTCTACCTGCTCAACAAGCACCACGTCGGCATGGTTCCTTACCTGCTGGAACGGCTGCAGGAGACGGCCGACGGCGACAGCGACCTGCTGGAGCGGACCATGGTGATCTACGGCTCGCCCATGGGCGACAGCAACGTGCACAACCACAAGCGGTGCCCGCTGTTCGTCGCCGGCGGCGCCAACGGCGCGCTGGCGGGGAACATGCACGTCGTCGCGCCGGACGGCACCCCGATGGCCAACGCCATGCTGTCGATGCTGCGCAAGCTCGGGCTGGACGACCTGGAGAGCTTCGGCGACAGCACCGGCGCCCTGTCGCTGGAGCGGGCCTGATGCGGCCGCCCCGCCCCGCCCTCCTGCTGTCGGCCCTGCTCGCGGCGGCCGTCCCGCCCGCGGCGCCGGCCGCCGCCGGCTCGCCGGTGGCCGATGCGGCGATGGCGGGGGAGCTCGGGCGGGCGGCGGCGTTGCTGCGCGCCGGCGCCGACGTCAACGCCGCCCAGGGCGACGGCATGAGCGCCCTGCACTGGGCGGCGGAGAACGGCGATGCGGAGCTGGCGGCGCTGCTGCTGCGCGCCGGGGCCCGGGTCGATGCGGCGACCCGGCTGGGCGCCTACACCCCGCTGCATCTGGCGGGCCGCAACGGCGCGGCCGGGGCGGCCGAGGCGCTGCTCGACGCCGGCGCCGACCCCGAGGCGCGCACCTCGACCGGCGGCGCGCGGCCGCTGCATTTCGCGGCCGCGGCCGGCGAGCCGGCGCTCGTCGCCGCCCTGCTCGCGCGCGGCGCCGAGGTCGACGCCCGGGAGTCCGCGCGGGGGCAGACGCCGCTGATGTTCGCCAGCGCGGCCGGGCGGCTGCGGGCGGTCGAGGCGCTGCTGGCCGCCGGCGCGGACCCGGCGGCGGCGGGCCATGTGACGGACCTGGTGGCGCGGCACCGCGAGGACCTGCGGGCGAAGGCGCGGCGGGACCAGGTGTACGCCGCCTTCCGCGAGGAGAGCGGCTCCGCCGCCGGCGCCTGGCGGCCCAGCCCCGCCCAGGTCAGCGCGGCCATGCGGGCGGCGGGGCAGGGCCTCGCCGACGGAGCGGACGGGGAGGAGGCGGAGGAGCCGCGGGCGCTGCGCTACACCCGGCTGGTGGGGACGCAGGGAGGCCTCACCGCGCTGCTGCTGGCGGCGCGCGAGGGGCACGCGGCCGTCGCCTTCGCCCTGCTGGACGCCGGGGCCGACATCGGCCAGGCCGGCGGCGACGGCGCCGCCCCGCTGCTGATGGCGCTGCTCAACGGGCACTTCGACCTGGCGCTGGCGCTGTTGCGGCGCGGGGCCGATCCGAACCAGGCCAGCGACGCCGGCGCCGCGCCGCTGTACGCGGCGCTGAACACCCGCTGGGCCCCCAAGGCGCGCTATCCGCAGCAGCTGGCCTGGCGGCTGCAGGAGGCCGACTATCTCGAGGTGATGGAGGCGCTGCTGGATGCCGGGGCCGACCCCAACGCCCGGCTGGAGCGGCACCTGTGGTACATGGAATACACCTTCGCCCACCTGGACCTGGACACCCGCGGCGCCACCCCGTTCTGGCGCGCGGCCCACGCGCTGGACGTGCCGGCCATGAAGCTGCTGGCGGCCCGGGGCGCCGATCCCGGCGTCCCCACCATCCGCCCGCCGGTCGAGGCGGACGAGGGGGAGGAGGAGGCGCGGTCCTGCTCCTCCCTGCTGCTGGTCCAGCTGTTCTGCGACCTGGAGGACGCGCTGGACGGGCCGGACCTGGATCCGTCCGGCCTGCCCGCGGTGCCGGAGGGCGGGCCGGGGCTGTATCCGATCCACGCCGCCACCGGCCACGGCTACGGCGTCGGCTTCGCCGGCAATTCCCACCGCCACGCGCCGGACGCCTGGCTGGATGCGGTCCGCTACCTGGTGGAGGTCCACGGCGCCGACGTGAACGCGCGCGACCACGACGGCTCGACGCCGCTGCACAACGCCGCCTCCCGCGGCGACGACGAGCTGATCCTGTACCTCGCGGAGCGGGGCGCCGACCCGCGGGCGGTGAACCGCAAGGGACAGACCACCGCCGACCTCGCCAACGGCCCGGTGCAGCGCACCCAGCCCTATCCGGAGACGGTGGCGCTGCTGGAGTCCCTGGGCTCCGCCAACAGCGGGAAGTGCGTGTCGTGCTGAAGCGGACGCCGCCGCGGCCCAGCGAAACATCTCACATGGAATAATGAAAATAAACAATCACGCCAAGAACAACCGCCGCGCTCGCTATGCTGGTGACCATGGCAATTTTCAGATCCCTTTTCTGTTGGATGCGAAGCATCTGAAACGCCTTGTCTTGGACGGTACGCATCCGACTGTTTTCCTCGGCAATCGCATCGCGCATTCCCTGCAGTTCCGAATTGATTGATTCGACTGATTGCGCGAGCGCGGCATACTGATCGTTGATTTGCTTCGATGCCTGGGTGATTTCTCGAGAAATTTCCGTTTGCAATTTGGCTACGTCGGAACAAAGCGTATCAACACTCGTCTTGAGTTGCGCAAGGTCAGAGTTTGTCAGTATGGCCTGTACGGCCTGCGCCATTTGTTCATAGCCATCGCGTAGCTGGCCGACCGATTTCGCCAAGTCTTGCAGAGATCTGGCGCTGTTTTTGATTTCTTCGATCGCCGGGCCTAGAGCGCTTTCGGTCTTTCCCAGCCGCTCTCGAGCACGAGCCAGTTCCTCTACAAGCGAGCCAAGCTCCTCAAGCTTGTCGGTTACGGCCTCGATTCGTTTCCGAGTCGCCGAGATGTGATTCTCGATCTCTTTACTGAATTCACTCATCGTATCTCCTTATTCAGTGGTGGTGGCAAGGGAGCGCTCAGACGGGCGCAAGATTCTTCCAACAAGCATGTCAGGTCGCGCAGTTTGCACGCAAGTATTGCGAGACGAACGTTTGCATTTGCATTGCCAAATTCCTCCGCGATTGCAATAATCCCTCCCCCGTCCAAGGGGAAATTTCTGGTTTCTTCGCGCACGATGCATAAAAGAAGCACGAGCATCCCGCTCAACTCCTCCAGATCTTTGTCACGTGCCAACTCGTGTACCTTCCGGATGACAGTAGCCAATTGATCACCAAGTCCGTAATCGATAATTTTTTGGATTGCACTGATCAGGTCGCTGCGGCATGCCCCGTAGTCGTAGTCGGTGCACATTGACTCTACAATCGCCCGCGTCAACAGAAGTCCCGGGTGATCAGGATAAGATTCCAGTGAGCGAATCAGGATCCCCCTGAGCTCGCTTGCCTCAAGAGGGCTTTGAGATTTTTCAAGAAGCTCAAACCACAGAGCAAAGTCTATTTTGTCCGCCTCCACCTCGGCTAATTCGTAGATGTTCTCGGCACCAAGCCCCTCTTGAAGGTAGTCAAGCAATCGCTTCCGAATATCTGAATTTCCCTTCGATTGGCGGGCAAAAAGCATTGCTTCTTGCACCATCCTTCTTCTCGAGCGTTCGATTGTCTCATACGTAAAACCAACTAAAATCCTAGCCAGCCACAAGATGGTGCCAGTTGAATCCCCCGGAACAACTTGGTCTATCTCTTCACGATATAAGATGCTCTTGGCTGGCTGCGCTTTTTGAATATAGTCATGCAATTTCTCCTTGTGAGACTTTGCATCAAAATCGTGCATGACGAGATTAAACTTTCCCGAACCAAACTCTGTTTCATAGCCCTGTATCACTCCAAGTATGACAAGTCTAAGAATTGCCTTTTCCTTGTCCTTCTTGTCCTTCTGGTCCTTATCTTTCCTAAAAGGGATGCTGACCCTGCTGTGTGCCGAATATTCGCCGATTTTCCTAAGAACCCCCTCAATGGCTTTGATCTCGGACTCGACACCCCTAAACCCCTGCAAGTGAAACCACAATGCGCTAATGACGTCATCCCGCACCCCCGTATTCGACCAATCATCATGCCGCTGACGCAGATCTTCAAGGTTCATCCTTGGATCTAACATCTGGTCCGAGCGCACAGGATCTTGCTCTGAAAATACCACGATACAGCATGCTGGTTGCTGGTCGCGCCCCGCCCTCCCCACTTCTTGATAAAAATTCTCGAGGGAGCGCGGCATGCCAAAGTGCACCGTATAACGGATATTCGGTTTATCAATTCCCATGCCAAACGCATTTGTTGCGACCAAGACACAAACCTCGTTGTTTTTGAATTTTCGAGCATTCTCACGTTTCTCAATATCCCACTTCCCCTTAGAAATATTCCAAGGCGGCCCCCCGGAATAGGTCGTGACTTTAGATGCCCCAACCACGCCTTTAACTATTTTGAAGGCGTTGATAATTCCGTATGGCCACCCCTTTACGGTTGGGACGAAGATGATTCCTGACGCTGTATCACGACCGTAAGGCGCGAAGATCTCTTGGCGCGGCAATCCTAATTTTTCGGGCAAGACATTAAGGACACCGCGCAGAGCCGCTTCGGGAGAATCTCCAGCATGGACTCGGTCGATTTCAAAATAAAGCTCAGGCCGATCAAAGGTTTCAGGCCGAATCAGCGCATTGGCACTATTTTGATCAATGTTGAGTTCTCGCAACATATCTCGCAGCACGACGCGGGAAGCGGTCCCCGTAAGCGCCAATAGCGGTGGGGGACTTTCCCTGTCGTCCTTCCTACAAAACTTCCGCAGGTTGTTCGGCAAATGAAGATACGCAGGACGAAAATCATGTCCCCATTCCGATACGCAGTGCGCTTCGTCAATCACCGCCAAGTTGACAAAGGTTTTGCGCGCCAATGCCTGGAGCGCATCCCGAAATCCAGGGATCTGCAACCGTTCCGGTGAAACAAGAATAAAATAATACTCGCCGCGTTCAACA
>CAYSVD010000228.1:0-3009 GCA_964434395.1 uncultured Pseudohongiella sp. | reverse complement strand
CCGCCGTTCCCGCGCTTCCGCCGCTCCGAAGCATGCCGGTTCCGGGCGTTCCCCTCGTCGGCTCATCGGGCGGGTGTTGGGGCGGCGGATTGCGCCGAGCGTCGAGGCCGGACGGAGCTGAAACCGCGCCTTCGACCCGCGCCGGTCATCCGGCCGGCCCTCCCCTCCGGCCGGGCCTCGAGCGGTCCCCCCGCCGGTCTTCGCCGTCCGGCCGCCGGCGCTCGCCCCCAACCACCGGGCAATCGACCGACGGAATGGTCCGTTCGGGTCCGGGATGCGCCGGATGCCGCGCTTGCGGGACCGACCGCCCTAGTGGACCGTCTCGCCGAGGCCCTCGCCCTGAAACCGGGAGCAGGTCAAGATCTCGATCAGCGCCAAGAACGTGTTCTCGTAGGCGTTCTCGTCGTCGTTCTCGCACGCCCTTCGCAGGATGATCGTCTGCAACAGATCATACGCCGTCTTCAGCCATTGGGCGCGCCGCCTTGCGGCGTTCCAGACGTCGCGCTCGCCCAAGGGGCGGCCGGCTTCCGCATCGGAGAACCTCTTGTGGTGCAGCATGGTGTCCCGGGAGTCCTGGATGGAGGCGGCGTACAGGCTGTCGCGGGCCGTTTCCAGATCGCCGGCGGTGGCGGGGCCTTCGTTCCCTTTTCCCTTATTGACGGCTTCCAGCAGCCGGGCGGCGGAGTCCCGGTTGGCGAGGTCCCAGGCGGGGTCCGCCGGATCCCCGTGATCGGTTTGCCGGGCCGCGGCGAACGCCTCCTCCATCAGGTTGCGTGCGCGTTTATTCATGCCGGATCCCCCAGCTTCGAACCCGCGCCGACGCTCCGGGCATCCGTCCTCGCCCCCATCGTCCTCTCCTGATTTCATCAGCGGCGGGGCCGCGTCGAACGCCTGCCCGAGGATCTCCCGGAACAGCCCGGGGTCCGGGGGCCCGGCATCGGCTCCGCCCTCATCGCCGGTTTCGATGTCCGCCTCCGGAAGCGCCTGCGGCCCGGCGTCGGGCGGCATCCATCCGTTTCCGGCCGCCGATGCGTGTCCGCGGTCGATGCGCCGTCCCGGCGCGTCGCCGCCGTCGCCGGGCGCTCGCCGGGGCGCCGGGCGCGCGTCCCGGACCGGCTGGGCGTCGCGGTCCCGGCCCTTGGCCATCTGGCATGCCCGCAGGGCGCTTTTTTCGGCGTGTCGCCGCATTTCCGCGACCATGTCGTCGTATCGGCGGCGCCTGGCCTTGCGGGCGGCGGCGGCCGCCCAGGCGGCGGCGCGGGCGGCCTCGGCGGCGGCGGCGGCGCGGAAGCCGGCGCGGATCTTGTTCTCCCGCGCCTGCTCAGGCGCCGTCGGCTCGAGGCCGGAGGCCATGGCCCCTTCGGCCCGCTGCAGGATCTCTTCCGCCAGGATGGCGTATCGCAGCGCCCGGCCGGCGGCCCTGTCGGCGGCGGCGCATTCGGCGTCCAGGTCGCGGTCGATGCGCGCGCGATCGGCGCGGTCCCGCCGCGGCGGTCCCTTGTGGGGGAACGGGATGATCTTTCCCGTCGTCCGCATCCGGCGCGGTATGCTGATGTTTCGCGTCGTCGGCGATGCGGCCGCCTCCCGTCCCTCGGTGACCCCCCCGAACATCTCCGCCTGCCCGCTCTCGCCGCAGAGCGTCTCCGGGTCGCCGTTCGGCGCCGTCCGGCGCCACTTGCCGTCCCTCTCCCGCCAGGTCCATCCCTCTTGGCGAAGGCGTTCGGCCTCGGTTCCGTCCCGTCCCCATCTCCCGCTGTCGTGCTTGCTCATGGTCTGTCTCCTGTATGCGCGGCTTTGCCGCTGGGTTGTCGGCGGGGGTTTTGTCCCGCCGGTTTGCGTGTCCGGGCCGCCCGCCCTGGCGCGCATGGTTTCAAGCGTTTCGGGGATGATGAGATCCGTGCCGGTTTTTGTCCACGTCCGACATCCCGGTCCGGCATCCCGCGAGGTTTCGAGAAAGGCTCGTGCCTTGTCGATGGGCTCGGCCGGGGGCGGAATGTCGGGGCATCGAATGTCGTCGGCGATGCGGCCGCCCCCCGTCCCTCGGTCATCCCCCCAAACATCTCCGCCTGTCCGCTCCGGCCGCAGAGCGTCTCCGGGTCGCCGTTCGGCGCCGTCCGGCGCCGCTTGCCGTCCCCCTCCCGCCAGGTCCACCCCTCTTGGCGAAAGTGCTTGTTGCGCTCTTTGCCGCCGATGTAGGTCTCGTCGGCTTCGATCACCGCCTGCAGGAAGAAATCGCCCTGGCGGCAGGCTTCGCGGATCCGTCCCAGCATGTGCCAGGCGGTGCGGTACTGGCAGGACAGCTCCTTGCTCAGCCGCATGGCCGAGACGCCCTTGCGGGCGGTCATGACGCCGTAGATGGCGTAGATCCAGTCCCGGAGCGGTTTCTTGCCGGCATGCAGGGCCGTTCCGGTGGTGACCGTGAAGTATCGCCGGCAACCCTTGCACCAGTGATTGTGGGGCCTGCTGGGCGGCGGGCGGCCGATGTCGTCGACGGCCCCGCACCGCGGACAGGCCGGCTCTCCGCCCCAGACCACTTCCTCCAGCCAGGCTCGGCAGGAGTCCTCATCCGGGAATCGGCGGCGGAGCTCATCGACCCCGAAAACCTCGGCGGAGCGGCCTTCGCCCCCCGTTGTTGCTTGTTCCGGCATGGCCCGTCCCCGGCCCATTGGGATTGGTATATCGACCGCGGGGCGGGTTTTGTCAACTGAATACACTGTGGATATACGCCAACCCGGATACACGCGAACCTAGATCCGCCGTCGTTAGTCGTTGATTTGGTGGAGGTTTTTGAATTTTGCTTCTTTTGCTACATAAGCCCCTAATCAAGCGTTTGCTGCTCTACAAGGCCCGCGGGTTGATTAAGGTCGATCCGGCGTACACCAGCCGGCAATGTTCGGTGTGTTCTCATACCGAGCGGGGCAATCGGCCGAGCCGGGCCGAGTTTGTGCGTCGCCGATGCGACTTCATGGAACACGCCGACGTGAATGCGGCGCGGAATCTTTTGACCTC
>CAYSVD010000227.1:0-2197 GCA_964434395.1 uncultured Pseudohongiella sp. | reverse complement strand
GCTGGTCTGGGACCAGAACCACCCCACCAACAACGTCGCCTGGGACGTGCGGGCGGCCCGCTTCAGCTTCGCCGTCTCCCGCATCGCCACGCCCCCCTTCCCCGCCGACGGCCAACAGCTGATCGACGCCTTCGTCTCGCGCTTCACCCGCCGCACCCGGGCCGTCGCCCTGACCCATGTGTCGAACGTCAGCGGCGTACGCCTGCCGGTCGCCGAGATCGCCGCCGCCGCCAGGCCGCGCGGCATCCACGTGCACGTGGACGGCGCGCAGACGTGGGGCGCCATGGCGCTGGACCTGCGCGCGCTGGACGTGGACTCGTTCTCCGCCAGCGCCCACAAGTGGTACATGGGCCCGAAGGAGGTGGGCCTTTTGTACGTGCGCGAGCGCAACATCGAGCGCATCTGGCCCGGCGGCGTGGCGCCCGGATGGGGTTCCGAGCCCGGCACCGCCCTGGCCGGCGCGCGCAAGTTCGAGTCGCTCGGGCAGCGCGACGACGCGGCGCTGGCGGCGCTGGGCGTCGCCGCGCGCATCCACGACGAGATCGGCCCGGCGCGCATCGAGGCGCGGGTCGTCTGGCTGGCCGAACGGCTGAAGCGGGCGCTGGCGGACGCCGGGCTGCCGCTGGTCTCGCCGATGGATCCCGCGCTCAGCCTGGGGGTGTGCATCGCGGCCGCGCCGCCGGACCGGCGGCGGCGGGTCGTGGACCGCCTGTACCGCGAGCACGGCATCGCCGGCGCCGCCACCGGCGGCGTGCGCCTGTCGCCGACCATCTACAACACGGCCGAGCACATCGACCGGGCGGCCGCGGCGCTCAAGGCCCTGATGGCTTGAGGCCGGACTACAGGCCCCGCAGGAATTCCAGCATCGCCCGGTTGGTCCGCTCCGGCGCCTCCTGCTGCACCCAGTGCCCCGCGCCGGGGATCAGCAACACCCCGCGCAGATCCTCCGCCACCCGGCCCATGGCGGCGGTCAGCGCCGCGGCGTCGGCACCGGCAATCACCACGTCCCGCTCGCCGGCGATGAACAGCGTCGGGACGGAGATTTTCGCGCCGGCCAGATGTTCGGTGATCTCCCAATTGCGGTGGAAGTTGCGGTAGTAGTTCACCCCGCCCCGGAACCCGGTCCGCTCGAACTCCCCCACCACGTAGTCCAGATCCTCCCGGGTCAGCCAGTCGGGAAGGCCCAGCGGGGTGCCCAGGCGCCCGATCCAGCCCCCGGCCGAGCGCTTCGGGTCCGTGACGGCCGGGGGCGCGCGCGGCGAGTCCGGCGACAGGTAGAGCCGGCTCAGCAGGCCCCGGGGGTCGCCGTCGTACTCCGCCTCCGCCGCGCCGCCGGGCTCGTTGTGGTAGAGGATGTAGAAGAAGTCGTCCCCGTGGACGGCCCGCCAGCGGTCCATCGGCGAGCGGGCGGGGCGGCCGCCGTAGGGCACGCTCATGGCGATCAGTCCGGTGAAGCGTCCGGGATGCATCAGCGCGGCGTGCCAGGCGACGATGGCGCCCCAGTCGTGCCCCGCGATGACGGCGGTCTCCTCCCCCAGCGCGTCGAGCAGTCCCGCCATGTCGTCCGTCAGGCGGACGATGTCGTAGTCCTCGACCTCCGGCGGCGCGTCGGTCCCGCCGTAGCCGCGCATGTCCGGCGCAACGACGCGGTATCCGGCCCCGGCCAGAAAGCGGAGTTGATGCCGCCAGCTGTACCAGGACTCCGGCCAGCCGTGGGCCAGCAGCACCAGCGGGCCCGTCCCCGCCTCGGCGACCCGCATGGAGATGCCGTTGGCCTCGACCTGCCGGAAGAAGACGCCGTCGACCGGCGACGGACTGCGCATGACGGCATCCTCCCGCGCACAGGCGGCGGCCAGGGCCAAGGCCGGAAGCAACGACAGAACCCGCCGCAAAGCGCGTCCCCGCCCCGCGACGGCTCCCCTCCGTCGCCGCCATCGATCCGGCCGCATCGTCCCGCCTCCATCCGCCGGCGGGCGACGCCGCCGGACTTCCCCCGCCCCGACGGCGTCAGCCGCCGGAGTCGGGGATGTCCCCGTCGTGCGCCAGGAAGCGGCCGCGGTAGGCGGCCGCATCCGAAGTTCCGCCGACGATGACGATCCGGTCGTCCGCATCCCCTCCGTACGCAAGCACCACGATGTCGGTCGTCCCGCCGCCGGGATGGAGATAGGACGGGATGTAGGGGTGGTCGGGATCGCCG
>CAYSVD010000226.1:0-6811 GCA_964434395.1 uncultured Pseudohongiella sp. | reverse complement strand
CTCCGTGGCACCCTCCGTGGCAGGGGCTCCGTGGCAGGGGCTTGTCCGGCCCTCCCCAGAGTGTTATAGTCAACTACAACACCATGGCGGCGGAGCCGGACCGTGGAGATCGTTTGGAGCAACAGGGCGCCGATCTACCTGCAGCTGCGCGACCGGCTGGCCGAGCTGATTCTGGACGGTCAGGTCGGGGACGGGGAGGCGCTGCCCTCCATGCGCCGGATCTCCAGCGAGCACCGCATCAACCCCCTGACCGTCGCCAAGGCCTACCAGGTGCTGGTCGATGAGGATCTGGTCGAGAAGCGGCGGGGGCTTGGCATGTACGTGGCCAGCGGGGCGCGGGAGCGGCTGGTCCGCCGGGAGAGGGCGCGGTTCATCCGGGACGAGTGGCCGCGGCTGACTCGGCGGATGGAGCGGCTGGGGCTCGATCCCCGGGAGCTCGCCGTCGCGGCGCCGCGGCGCGAAAGAGGAGCGTGAGATGAGCGACATCGTGAGGGCGGCCGGGCTGGAGAAATTCTACGGCCGGCTCAAGGCGCTGGACGGGGCGGGGCTGTCCGTTGCGCCCGGCTCGATCTGCGGGCTGATCGGGCCCAACGGCGCCGGCAAGACGACCCTGCTCAAGGCGCTGGTCGGGCTGTGCGACGTGGACGGCGAGTTGTCCGTCGCCGGCCGCGATCCCCGCCGCTCGCGCAGCCGGCTGATGCGGGAGGTCTGCTTCATCGCCGACGTGGGCATCCTGCCCCGGTGGATGAAGACGTCCCAACTGCTGGACTACGTCGAGGCGGCGCATCCGCGGTTCAGTCGGGAGCGGGCGGAGTCCTTGCTGGGCGCCACCGACATTCCGCGCGGCAAGCGCGTCAAGGCCCTTTCCAAGGGCATGATCACCCAGCTGCATCTGGCGCTGGTCATGGCCATCGACGTGCGGCTGCTGGTGCTGGACGAGCCGACCCTGGGGCTGGATATCGTCTACCGCAAGGAGTTCTACGACCGGCTGATGAACGAGTACTACGACGGCGACCGCAGCATCATCATCAGCACGCATCAGGTCGAGGAGATCGAGACCCTGCTTTCCCACCTGGCGTTCATCGACAAGGGCCGGATCGTGCTGGAAGCGGCCATGGCGGACCTGCCGGACACCTATACCGAGGTGCTCGTCGCGCCGGGCATGGTCGACCGGGCCAGGAGCCTGGGGCCGATCCACGAACGCGAGCTGCTGGGCCGGACCTCCTGCATCTACGAGTCCGTCGCCCGCGCGGAATTGGAGCCGCTCGGCGAGCTGCACACGCCTGGGGTGGCCGACCTGTTTGTGGCGAAAATGGGAGGAAAGCGGCATGAATGAACTGGGACATGAACTCAGATTCCAGCTGATGCAGTTCGGGGGCCTGCTGCGAAGGGAGGCGCAGGAGAACTTCACCCTGTTTTTCGGAGCGCCGGCCGTTATGACGCTGATCATCCTGGCTTTGGCGGTCTGGAGCTCCGTCCGGATCCCCGACGAGGCGATGGCGGACGGCGTCCGCTTCCTGGCGGAGTTGATGGAAGGCGTCTCCCCCATGGATGTCCTGCAGCTCCTCGTCATGTTCCCGTTGCTGCTGGTTTTCGCGGCGGCGATCCTGATCTGCATGGTGGTGTATCTGGCCGGAGCGCTGTACCGGGACCGCCGCGACACGAGCGTTCTGTTCTGGCAGTCCATGCCGGTGTCGAACCTGAAGACGGTGCTGTCGAAAGCCGTCACGGCGATCGCCGTGATCCCGGCGTTTTTCGCCGGAGCGGTGTTGCTGGCGGCGCTGGCCGCGGCGGTCTGGTTGCGGATGCTGGCGGCCGGTTACGGGATTGAGATCACGGGGCTGGGCGACCTGTTGCTGACGGCGGCGGCCGGCGCCCTCATGTTCTATCTCTCCATGCTCATCGGGGGCCTGTGGCTGATGCCGCTGGTCGGGTGGCTGTTGCTGTTTTCCGCCTTCGCCGGACGACTGCCGCTTTTGTGGGCGTTGGGCGCGTACATGCTCATCGGCATTGTGGAGGACATCGCGCTCGGCACCCAGTACCTCGCGAACTGGGCGAACAGCAGGGCGGCGCCCGACACCTACCTGTTGCTGGAGTTTTCCAGGATTCCCGATGTGCTGTTTCGCTACGACATGCTGATCGGCATCGCGTTCGGCTCCTTGCTGCTGGGCGGCGCCGCGCTGATGCGGCGGATCGCCGACTGAGGGTTGCGACATGGACAGGATCATACGCTGGATCTTGAACGACCGGTACCGGCTGCTGGCGGCCACTTTGTTGGTCTACATGGTCGCGCTGGGGGTCGAGGGAGAGATTTCCGACCGCGAGAGCAGGGTGCTGGACTGGGACAATCGGTTTTTCGACTTGTCCCTCCAAAGGACCGCGGAGGACCGGGACGCGGCCGCGCGGTGACGACGCGCCGGCCGCCGAGGACGGAATCCGCCGGCCGTGACGGAATCCGCGCCTCCAATCCCGTCCTTGCGGGGCGCCGGCGGCGGCTCCGCTGGCGACCTTGGCTGGCGCCGCCGTCTACGCGGACGATGCGGCCGGCTACCGAGGCGTTTCTTCCCCGCGCCGGGCCGTCAAGCGCCCGTCGGAGAGTTCGCGCGGGAGATGGCCCGCATCAGCGGCATCGAGTCGGGGCGGGGGCGGCTTCGTGTGCGGCGCGCCTGTTTTGGGGAAAATGCCGGGGAATGTCCAACAGGAATGCCAACAGGAATGCCAACAGAATGCCGGGAAAGCCTTGACTTGAGCCGCCAGTTCGCCCATCTTGCGCGACCGTGCCCGACGCAGTCTCGCGAAAGGCGCGTCAGGTCGGATGCGCCCCGGGCGCGAGCGAACGCGGCCCGACCGCGAACCGAAGGTTCCGGAAGGGCCGACCCAAGAAAGGGACGACAGCCATGAGAGGCGAAACGCCAGCCGGCTCCGCCAGCGCGAGCGATTCCGCGAAGGACAAGGGCATGGACGGCGGCTCCGCCGGCTGGCGGCCAAGCCGACGGAGTCCGGGCAGGATGGCGCCGGGGCCGGATGATGCTGAAACGCCGGAAGCCGGGACGGGAGATGCGGCATGATCAACGGGACAAAAGCGTTTTTGACGCCATGGAAATTGTCGTTGATGTTTGAGCATTTCCAAATACTTGATTCGGGGTCGAATGGAAGCGAAACGATGGCGGGCGAAGCCGCTCAGGAAGGCGGTACGGTATGAAGCGTAGAACCCCACAGCGGAACGGCATCACCGATGCCGACCCGCCCGCCGCGGCCGGCGACCGCCTCTTGCGCATGGTCGAGTCCTATCTGGTCGGCGGCGAAGCGCGCGACTGGGCCTTCGCCGGCGTCGAGGACGGGCGCCCCGGCGGCTTCGGCTCGTCAATAAGCATCGACCGCCCGGACATGTTGTCGGCCATGGCCGAAGCGGCCGGGGCCGCGGCTCGGTCGGCGGCCCCGGCCAGCTGGCGCGACATGGAGCCCAGCGAGGAGAACGTGACGAGGATGAAGGAGCGCATCGACCGGCATCTGCAGGAGTCCGAACGGCGCGAGCCCGGCGAAAGCTCCGCCGCCTTCGTCCTGCGGCGGCTGCGCGAGCGGCCGTGGCGGGCCTGGTTGCTGTGCGCCGCCGACGCCGCGGGCCGGCCGCTGCCGGCGGTGAGCTGCGTCCAAAACGCCACCGACTCCGAGCGCCGGGCGCTGGCGGAGATGCTGATCTCGGTCCGGGCCCAGAGCGAGGGACTGGCGTCCGATTCCGCGGCGCGCGAGGCGTTGCTCAACGATCCAAGAATCCCCGCGCAACCGCACCCGCCCCGGCCGAGGACAAGGACGGGGAAGGTCCATTGACGACGCGCCCGCCATTCGACCAGTTGCTGGAAATCCCGGCCGGCCGCCGGCATCTTCGATTCGGTTCAGCAAGCGCCGATGTCTCTATTTCGGGATGATTCGCCGGTCACTGAGTGCAAAATTAGTTAAGCGCATCGTTCAGATGAGGAAAACCGTCCAACTGCTTCAGCAAAATAGGCTGGATGGTGCGGGGGTGGGGAGAACCGCGGTTGCCAGGATCCGGCAGGCGGTGGTCGAAGAATTCCAGCGGCTCCATTTGATCCATCAACTCTGCGGGAAGCGGCAACCCGGAATGTTCTATAACCGAGGTATCTTCCATCCGGGGATTCGGATTCACCACTATCGTTGTTCACTTAGAAGTTTCAAGGCTGTTGTGTTGTGACCATGGACAGTTGGTTCGCGACACCAATCACGCGTAATATCGATTGATAGGCACTTGACCTTGTTGGGCCAGCCGAACATTTTTCGTACCGCATCGTTGATCTCTTTTCTGGTTTCGCAGGCATGAGCCAAGCAAGCATGGCGCAATCTCTCATTCTTCAAACGTTTATAATCAGCGGCCGCTTGGGCTAGAGCTTCCGGACTGAGTTTGCTGAGATCTGGACAAGGCATGCACTCTACCGCCTCCTTTAGCGTAATCGATCTTCCTTTGTGTACACGTGACCCCTGAGTCCAGTGGACAAGCATACCGTAAATGGAGTTAGCCCATAGGGCAAAAGCCGTTTCTACCTTGCGATTTTCATGCTTTAAGCTCGCCCACGACACCCCTCCCATCGCGGGCCAGCGGGTTGTGGCAACAAGGGGACATTGAGAAGTCCAACGCATAAATCGCGCATAAAACAACTTGGCGCGCTGAATACTCTTCCCTGCGTTTGCGGGCGCTTGCGAGTTGGGGATTCCTGCGTGCGTAGGGAAAACCTCCATTTGCATTTGATGGTTCTTGTTGGTCAGTTTGCTCTTGCCCGCCCCCCAAAGCGAACGGTCTTCCCCCATCGATTTCCCTTCGTCAGGGTGTATGGGTTCAAACACATAGGCGCCGCGATTATCAAGTCCCTTCATGTATCCAATCAAGTCATGGCTCTCCCCAACGCTAAAGAGTTCCGCAATGGTGATCATGGGCACGGGGATCATGTGCCCGTCGCTTTCTGGTGAGAGCAACTCTCCGTGCGCCAGCTGGTCCGCCACGTGCAGCAAATAAAGGTTTTTGACTCCTAGGGGGGACCATGCATCTCCTTCGCCGCCCGCGGAGTAACTGGTAGCATGACCGATTGTTTCGGCGCCAATCATAATACGCCTTGATTTTCCCGTTTCGTTTACTTCCGGAAGAACGCTCAATATGGCTCTGGCGATCTCTCTCGATTCCCCGGCGTTAGCTGGTGGAGAACCGAGCGTTACGCAGGTGATGGGGCTAGGGGGGCCCTCCGAAGACATAGTCAAGTCCTCATTTTTTCTACGTTCCCCGACCAGCAACATCTCTTCCATTCCGGTATCTGCTGACATAGAAGAAGCCTTGGTGTTCGGTTGCGGTTGAATCGCAATTGCAAGAATGTTCTCGAATTGCCGCTCAACCATTCTTCTTGTTTTCTTCCAAGCAGGCACGAACGCCGCAGAAATAGGAAGAACAAACCCCAAGCGTCCCCCTGCCTGAAGTTTTTGCTTTGCTAAAGCAAGGTAGGATGATGCCATGCCAGCTTTTATATTGGTTAGATCGCTCGGCGTAATTTTCCCCCACCGTTCTCGCGCCAGATCCCGCTCAGCATCGGTCGCATCCTGAACATCGAATACTTTTCGCTTCTTCGTAGACCGGCTATACGGGGGGTTCATGATGACCCAGCGCAACCAATGGTCCTTCACGATAACCGATCCGGAGGTCTTGGATTTCCCTTCGGTTCTACCTCCCGTGTCGTGGTAATTGTCTTTAAGCTCTTCCGCATGAAAGTATTCAAGAGAGCCGGTGGCGCCTTTTTCTCCGCAAACCGTCACCCATCCGATCTGTGTGTCTTTGTATTCTGCGGTACCAGGGCCAGCTGATGTCATGGCGGAAGTTGTGAGATGGGCGGCAATTCCGCTTATGTCAGTACCAACAACGCCGCCTTCCATTGCATTTCGATGAAGCTGTTTGGCCGTTTCTAATGTTCCTCCGCAAATCTCGTGCATTTCTAAGATTTGCAAAAAACCGCATCGAAGAAGCGTTCCGGTTCCACAAGCAAGGTCTGCCACGTGATTGCTTTTGAAGAGTTCGGGATCCCTCCATTCCACATCTGCCAAGTCACTTTGGCGTATTGTTAGCGCCGCCAGAAGCTCCGCCGTGGTAGCCCTCGTGTAAAATGCCGCCGCCTCCTTGCGGTCCGAACTGAGCATTGGAAAAAGCTCTGCGCCAATGCTGATGTGTTCACCAATCCTTGATGTCTCAACTTCCTCAACGCACTCAGTGAGAAGCTCAAGGGCGTTTACAACCTCAATTCTAGCGCTAGGGTAGATATCTTCCAGTATTTTAATCGCGGGCATGAATATGGCCCGCCAATTTCTTTTCAGAATCGTACGCCACACCTCGGCCTGCTTTTGAGGGTTGGCCGATTTCCTCATATCTCCGACTGGAGGGATATCGGGAATTCCTTGCTTGTGAAGACGTTGTTGCGTTAGTAGAGA
Organism: uncultured Pseudohongiella sp.; assembly: GCA_964434395.1. Lineage (GTDB taxonomy): Bacteria > Pseudomonadota > Gammaproteobacteria > Pseudomonadales > Pseudohongiellaceae > UBA9145. The sequence continues at coordinate 334 of CAYSVD010000226.1, read as the reverse complement.
GTTCAGCCATAAGATCATCGTTGTGTGCAGAGCTGTCACAGATGTTCGTTGGTTGAGCCTTTTTCCAATGCCGTCCAACACTTCTTGGGGGACGTGTTTGTCCAACTCGTTTGCGGCAGCAGTGATGTTCTGGTGGAGCGTTTTGGCGACTTTCCTGGCGGTGTCGGCACTCTGTGTCGAAATGCGCGCAAAGCGTCCCAAATCGTTTACATTGGGGCTTGTGTAGCAAAATAAGCAAAATCTCAGAATATCATAAACCCAAAGGATGTCAAGAAAATACATGCGAGAGTCACCCCCCCCCCCCCCCCCCCCCGGGTTGCAAAAGCCTTGGGGA
>CAYSVD010000225.1:0-2723 GCA_964434395.1 uncultured Pseudohongiella sp. | reverse complement strand
CTGCTGGCCTTTTTCGGCATCGGCTTCGGCCTGGCGCTCAATCTGCTCAGCGGACACTACCGCGACCGGGTCGCGGAGCGCGCCGCGGGAGGCCTGACGGACGCCGACACGTTCGCGGGCGTTCAGGAGGAGATCGCTGGCCTCGCCGGCGCGGCGGTCGAGAGCTTCGTCAGCTCGCCGTTCGGGCTGGAGAACTACCTCACGTGGATCTTCGCGCTGCTCAACATGGTGCTGTTCTCCGTCGCGCTCTGGGAGGGCATGGAAAGGAACGACCTGTACCCGGGATACGGAGCGGTCTGGAAAAAGTTCATGGACGAGCAGGACCGGTACCGCGACCTGGTCGAGGACGTGCAGGGCGAGCTGGAGGCGTTGCAGCGGCGGGGGAACGTCGAGATCGGCCGCCTCAAGGAGCGGCTGAAGACGAGCTTCCACGACGCCCCGGGGCTGATCGAGAGGAACAGGGAGTGGCACGCGCGGTACGCGTCGAGCATGGAGACGCTGAAGTCCCATTACCACGCCCTCGTCGCCCTTTACCGCAAAATCAACACGCAGGCGAGGAGGGACGGCCCGCCGGCCCGCTTCGGCCCGCCGGTCGAATTGACCCCGGGGGTCGCGCCGATGCTGGAGATCAGCGCGCGGGAGCCGGACGAGGAGATGCTGATACGGAGGGCCCAGGCCATGGCGGACAACTTCAAGGAAAAGACCGGCGAGGCCGAGCGGCAGATCGAGAGGCTGAAGGACATACTCGGGGAAGGCGGCCCGCCCCCCGGGCGGACCGGCCCGCCGGACGCGTCCGGACGCTGACCGCGCGGAGCCGGCGATGGCCAGAAGACGTCCGGGAAGGCGACAGACGGCCGGCGGCCGGCTCATGCTCGCCGGCGGGGCGGCGGCGTTCCTCGCCATCGCGGGCTTCGTCCTGTACGCGGCGCTGAACCCGCCGCCGGAGTTCGGCCCCGACGGGTGCCCGGTCGACGAGGAGGAGATATCGGAAAGCGTGGTGCTCGTGTTCGACACCACGGAGCCCTACATCTCCTCCCAGAGGCGGGAGATCCGCAACCGGGTCGGCGGCATCGTCGAGGGGCTCCGCCCGCTCGGCAGGATCTCCGCCTGGGAGATCAGCTCCGTCCGGAGCAGCGCCCTCAGGCCGGTGCCGGTCAGCGCCGGGGGCGCCTTGAGCTTTTGCCGCGGCCGGGGCTCGGTGCTGGATCCGGGCATCGTGACCGAGCTGAACGACAGGATGCTGCGGCGGCTGAGCGGGACGGTGCTGGGCAACCTCGGCCGGGAGGAGCAGGCGACGTCGAGGATCACGGACGGGTTGCGGTACGTCGCCGCCGACGCGACCGGCAAGCCCTATCCCTCCGCCGTGTACGTGTTCTCCGACATGATCGAGAACTCGGAAACGCTGAACATGTACGCGGAGGGCTGGTTCGCGGAGCGGTTCCAGGCCGACCAGGCGGCCATCCTGGCCCAGCGCCCCATCTTCCCGCCCGGCACGGCGCTCCACGTGCATGTGCTGGAGCGCCCCGGGCACGGGATCGACGGTTCGGAGGTGCTGCAGTACTGGACCCGGATGCTCTCGGGCGACGGCATCGGCTCCGACGTGGCGCCCGTGTTCACGCGGATATCGGGAGGCCTTTGAAATTGGCGATCGGCGGCGTCGGCGGCGGCCGCGAAGGTCGGCTGTTCCTGCTGGTCTTCGCCCTGGGCCTGGCCGTCCAGGGCGTGTTCCGGGTGTGGCTGGACTGGTCGGCGCTGGGGGCGACGGCCGGGCTGTGGGCGCTGATGATCCTCTACGCGGCCGCGCTGGACATGGCCCGGCGCTCGCCGGCGGGGGCGGTCGACAGGGCCGGGGACACCTTGTACTTCATCGGGTTCCTGTTCACCGCCGTGAGCCTTGGGGTCGCCCTGTGGAAAGTGAACCGCGGGGAGGAGACGTACATCTACACCAACGTGCTGCCCGACCTCGGCATCGGCATCTCCACGACGATCCTGGGGCTGGCGATGCGGACGTGGTTTTCGCTCACGAGGCTTCCGGAGGGGATCGAGGAGGCCGAGGCGAGGATCGCCGGCGGCATCGCGGAGAAGGCCGAGCGGCTGGACCGGGAGCTGGACATCGCGCTGAACGCGGCGGAGAAGATGCGGATCAAGACCGGGCACGTCCTCGACGAGGCGGCCGGCGCCCTGGAGGAGCTCGCGGCGGCCCATGAGCGCCGCTTCCGGCAGGCGTGCGACGCGCACATCGAGGCGCTCGCCGCCCACGCCGAGCGGGCCGCGGCCGCGGTCGGGGGGCTGCGCGAGCGGATCGACGCCGTGGAGGTGCCCCGGGATCTGGTCGTCCGCTCCCTTCAGGACGCGTTCCAGGCGCTGGATTCGGCGGTCAGCGGCTTCTCCGGGAAAGTGGCCGGCATCGACCTGCCGCCGGACCTCGTGTCGGGGCCCGTCGGCGCCGGACTGCGGCCCCTGTTGGAGGCGGTCTCGAAGCTGAGCGCCGCGATGGGGAGGATGGAAAACAGCGTCGAATCCATGAACAGCCTGAACCTGGAAGGCTTCAACCAGGTCGGCCGAACGCTCGCGGGTCTTTCGGGTCGGCTGGATGAGGTCCACCGGAGCCTTGAAAAAGTTTCCCGGGGCGGGGACTTCGGCCAGATCGTGGAGGGCAGCGTGAGGCAGGCGGGGGCCCCCCCCCGGGGGGCGGTCGCGGGTGTGGGGGGGGGGGGCCCGGG
>CAYSVD010000224.1:0-23048 GCA_964434395.1 uncultured Pseudohongiella sp. | reverse complement strand
ACACACCCGCCACACCCGCCACGCACCCGCCACACACCCGCCACGCTGTGTTGACAAATGAAAACCGGTGCTCCAATCTAGGCCCCATGCGACTCCCGAAGCGTTGCGAACGGCCGCCGGCCGGGGACGGACGACGACAATGAACAGGCGCGCATCGCCCGTCCGGGCGCTTCTCCCACCCATCGCCAGGCTACGGAGGCGAATCGACCAGTGAACGCGAAACTATCCCGCAGACGCTTCATCAAGGGGGTGGTGGCCTCCGGCGCGGCGGCCACCACCACCGGCATGTGGTACGCCGCCCGCGGCCAGGAACGGCCGGCCGGCGCGGTGGAGCGTCTCGTCAGAATCAACGTGAACGGCCAGACGCGCACGGTGGACGTGCCGCCGCAGGAGACCCTGGCCTCCACCCTGCGCTACCGGCTGGGCCTGACCGGCACCAAGCTGGGTTGCAACCGCGGCGAGTGCGGCGCCTGCACCGTGCTGGTCGACGACACGCCGACCTACGCCTGCTCGGTGCTGACCCATTCGATGAAGGCCGGGCGCATCGAGACCGTGGAGGGGATGCAGGCGCCGAACGGCGACCTGCACCCGGTGCAGCAGGCCTTCGTGGACGCGCTGGGGCCGCAGTGCGGCTACTGTACGCCGGGCCAGGTGATGGCGGCGGTGGGACTGCTGCGCGCCAACCCGAGCCCGACCCGGGAACAGGCCAGGGAGGGGCTGGCCGGCAACCTCTGCCGTTGCGGCTCCTATGATTCGTATCTGGACGGCGTCATGCTCGCCGCGCAAAGGGGGTAAGGACCATGGCATACATGCATATCGGCAAAGACTTCGTCCCGCCCGACGTGCCGGGCAAGGTCACCGGCAGGATCCGCTACGCCGAGGACTACGCCCGCGAGGGCATGGTCTACGCGCGCCTGCTCACCAGCCCCATCCCCCACGCCCGGGTGCTGGACATCGACGCCTCCGAGGCGCTGGCCATGGAGGGGGTGTTCGGCGTGCTCACCCCCCGGGACGCGTATCCCGACGGCGAGCCCGAGAGCGCCGGCCTTAGGATCCTCACCAGCGAGCCGACGCTGGTGGGCGAGCCGATCCTGGCGCTGGCGGCGGTCGACGAGAAGACCGCCGAGACGGCCCTCGCCGCCGTCCGCGTCACCTTCGAGCGGTTGCCCTTCGTGGTGGATCCGCTGGACAGTCTGGCCGAGGGCGGCCCCAACGCCTACCCGGGCGGCGCCAACACCTTCGTGTTCCGGCAGGGCTTCGGCACGGAGAAGTGGAGCGCCGACCAGGTGGCGAGCTTCCGGGCCGGCAACGAGCCCACGGCCGAGCCCCAGATGACCGTCGGCTACGGCGACCTGGAGGCCGGCTTCGCCGCATCCGCCTACGTCTACGAGGGGGTCTTCACCACCGCCGGCTACCCGCACCATTCCATGGAGCCGCGCAGCGCCATGGCCTACTGGGAGGACGGCAAGCTGTACCTGCACGGCACGTCCCAGAGCCTGACCGCGCTGGCGGACGGCATGGCGGGCATCATCGGCATCCCGAAAGAGGATCTGGTGTTCATCAACGCGGCGACCGGGGGCGGCTTCGGCCAGCGGGCCCGGGCCAACAGCATTCCCAGCATGGCCATTCCGGCGCTGCTGTCGCGGAAGATCAACCGTCCGGTGATGATGCGCGTCACCCGGGAGGAGGAGTTCACCATCGGCGGCGCCCGCCAGGGCTTCCAAGGCTGGATCAAGGTCGGCTTCAAGCCCGACGGCGTGATGGCCGCCTGCGACATGTACATCGTGTCCGACAACGGCGGCAAGGGCGGCGGCGCCGACGCCTATTCGGCCGCCGACTGCATCAGCGTGCTGTACCAGGCCGAGGCGGTCCGCTTCCGCGGCACCGCCATCGGCAGCAACACGGCCCACCGCGGCGCCCAGCGGGGCCCCGGCCAGAACCAGATCGCGCCCGTCATCGCGCCGATCCTGGACCGGGCGGCCGACGAGCTCGGCCTCTCCCGGCTGGAGATCCGCCGGGTCAACGCGGCGCGCAGCGGCGACGTGGGCGGCCCGCAGCGGGTGCCGTTCACCAGCGCCTACGTGCCGGAGGCGCTGGACCAGGCCGCCCGGCGCTTCGACTGGGAGGGGCGGCAGTCCCGCCGCCGCCGCCGCGACGGCGCCAAGGTGATCGGGCTGGGCATCGGCCAAGGCTACCACGCCGCCGGGCGCAGCGGACAGGACGGCATCGTCATGATGGGCGCCGACGGCCGGCTGAAGATCCACAACGGCGTCGGCAATCTGGGCACCTACTCCTACGCGGCGGTGTCCCGCGCCGCGGCCGAGGTGCTGAAGATGCCCTGGGAGCGTTGCGACATCGTCACCGGCCGGACCGACCGCCACCTGCCGATCACCTCGCCGCAGGACGGCAGCAACTCCATCTTCACCAACACCCGCACCTGCCACGGCGCGGCCGTCGACATGCTGGAGAAGATGAAGGCGATCGCCGCGATGGACCTGGGCGGCGCGCCGGAGGACTACGACGTCGCCGGCGAACGGGTCCGCCGGATCGACGACGAGGGCGTCGGCTACACCTACGCGCAGGCCGCGCGCCGCGCCATGGAGCTGGGCGGGCGCTACACCGGCGAGGCGGAGCTGCCCGAGGGTCTGGCGGAGTGGACGCGGATCGCCGTCGGCCGCCTGGCCGGGACCGGTTTCATGGGCGTCTACCACGACCCGCGCCACCAAGGCAATCCGCCCGGCTTCACCGTCACCTGCTGCGAGATCGAGCTCGACACCGAGACCGGCAAGTACGAGATACTCGACATGCTCAGCATCGGCGAGGCCGGCACCGTCATCCACCCGCAGGGCATGAGGAACCAGCTGGTCGGGGGCGCCGTGTGGGGCATCGGCCTGTCGGGCTACGAGCGCCACCTGTACGACCCCCACAACGGCCTGCCCGCCAGCACGGGCTACTGGCAGAGCAAGGTGCCCACCTACCTGGACACCCCCGCGAAGATCGAGACCGGCTGGGTGGACCTGCCCGACCCGGAGAACCCGGTGGGCGCGCGCGGCATCGGGGAGCCGGCCATGGGCTCGGTCTCCGCCGCCCTCACGGCCGCCATCTCCGACGCGCTGGACGGCCACATCTTCGGCGCCGCGCCCGTCACGGCGGACATGATCATCAACCATGTGGCGGGGACGTCGGAGGACGCGACGCCCCTCGCCCAGAACAACTACCGAGGTTAGCGAGATGGCAGCTGCATCGCACGACGTAATGCCCGATATCGAGCTGTACCAGCCCGTCGACGAGGCGGGCGCCCTGTCGCTGGCCGGCCGGCTGGGACGCGACGGCTGGCTGCTGGGCGGCGGCCAGGACACCTTCGGCTGGCTGAAGGACCGCAACAAGTCGCCGGCGGCCATGATCGAGCTGACCCGGGTCGACGCCTGGAAGGGTGTGCGGGAGACCGACGGCGGCGGCATCGAGATCGGCGCGGTCACGACCCTGACCGAGATCGCCGGCGACCCGCTGGTCCGCTCGCGCTTCGGCCTGCTGGCCGAAGCGGCGGCGAAGGTGGCCAGCCCCCAGATCCGCAACGTCGGCACCCTGGGCGGCAACCTCAACCAGGACGCCCGCTGCTGGTACTACCGCCGGGGCCTGGACTGCTACCGGGCCGGCGGCAACATCTGCTACGCCGACTCGCCGGAGGGGCTGAACCGGGAGCACGCCATCTTCGGCGCCAGCCGTTGCGTGGCGGTGAGCCCGTCGGACACCGCGCCGGCGCTGGTGGCGCTGGACGCCGTCATGGTGGCCGCCTCGTCCCGCGGCCGGCGCCTGATTCCGGCGCGGGACTACTTCGTCGGCCCGGCGCGGGACATCGTCAACATGACCGTGCTGAACCCGGGCGAGATCCTGACCGCGGTCAGGATCCCGGGCGCCTGGGCCGGCGCCGAGTTCCACTTCGAGAAGGTGGCCGACCGGAACGTGTGGGACTTCGCGCTGGTCAACATCGCCGCCGCCATGAAGGTGTCGGGCGGCGTCATCGAGGACGCCCGCCTGGCCTGCGGCGCGGTGGAGTGCGTGCCGAGGCGCCTGGAGGCGGTGGAGGACGCGATACGCGGCCGGCCGCGCACGGAGGCGCTCGCCGAGCGGGCCGGCGCGGTCGCCGTCGAGGGCGCGCGGCCGCTGAACTACAACCATTTCAAGGTTCCGCTGATGGCGAACCTCGTCAAGCGGGCGGTCCGCGGCCGGGCCTGAGCGGGCGCGCGCGTCGAAACAGCGTTTCAAATCAGAGGGGGAGCCAAGGTGGGGGAAATCGTCCGCTACAAACGCGACGTCTGGGGAGAGGAGGTGATCCTCGGCGTTTCATGGGATCTGCTGTGGGTGGTCGCGGTGGCGGTGCTGGTTCTGCTGGCGGCCCACGCCATCGTGATGGCCCTGCTGGCGAGGAGGAGCCTGGACCGCCCCTCGTCCGATGGGCGCCGGGTGGTCCGGCACGAGGCCGTGGACCGGATCTTCCACTGGCTGATGGCGGCCAGCGTGCTGGCGCTGATCTTCACCGGCATCGCCCCGATCGTCGGGTTGCGCATCGTCTGGCTGGAGATCCACTGGATCTCCGGGCTGGCGCTGACCTTCCTGATCGCGGCCCACATCGTCCGCTCGCTGTTCTGGCAGGACTTCAAATCGATGCTGCTGGGGCCGAAGGACTTCGCGGAGCCCTTCGACTCCAGCCGCAAGCCCGGCAAGTACTACTTCGAGCAGAAGGGCATGCACTGGGCCGTGACCGTGGTGGTGCTGGCGGTGATCGTCACCGGCCTGCTGATGTTCTTCCAGATCGACACGCCCTGGTGGGACCGGACCAACAGCATGCCCGAGGACCAGCTGGGGCTGGTGTTCCTGCTGCACGGCCTGTCCACCTTGGCGCTGGTGGCGCTGGCCGCGACCCACATCTACTTCGCGTTGCGTCCGGAGAAGATCTTCTACACCCGCTCGATGGTGACCGGGTGGATTTCCGAGGACGAGCTGGCGACCAACCACGACCCATCCAAGTGGTCGCCGCGGGAGGCCGACTGAAGCGGCCCGCCCGCGGGGTCCGCGCCCATGAAGCTGGCCGGCAGCATCGAGACCATCGAGTCCGGATACGAGTTCCTGCTCGCCTACGCCGCCCAGGGCCGGCCGCCGTCCGGCGAGGAGGATGGCCCCGGTCCTCACGCCCGCCCCGTCATCAGGGACATGGCCGCCGCCATGGCGGAGATCGAGAAGGCGCTGGCCGACAGCGGCGACCCGTTCGAGCGGGTGGTCGCCGAGGACTGCCGCCGAGCGGGCGCCGTCGTCGGATTCGTCCTCGCCCAGGAGCGCATCGGCTCGGAAATCGTCGACAACCTCAACGCCTCCATCCACCTGCGGGCGGTGCTGACCGACCTGTTCCTCTACAGCGAGGCGAAGGAGCCGCTGGCGCCGGACGGCGGGGGGCCGGAACCGGTCGACGCCGCCCGCCCGGACGGCTGACCCCCCGCCCGTGGTCGCCTTTCCCCGGCGGCTCGAGCTGGCGCGGCTGCCGACGCCGCTGACCCGGCTCGCGCGCTTCAAAGCGCCGGGCGGCGCCCGCATCTGGATCAAGCACGACGAGCTGACCGGCACGGAGGCGACCGGCAACAAGGCGCGCAAGCTGGAGTTCATCCTGGCCGAGGCGCTGGAGCGGGGATGCTCCGCCGTGATCACCTGCGGCGGCGTCCAGTCCAACCACTGCCGCGCCGCGGCGGTGCTGGGCGCGCGGCTCGGCCTGCGGGTCCGCCTGATCCTGCGCGGCGAGGAGCCGGCCGTCCCGGACGGCAACCTGCTGCTGGACCGCCTGGCCGGCGCCGGCATCGACTGGCTGCCGGCGGAGCGGTGGTCCGGGCATCCCGAGCTGGCGGAGCGGATCCGGCGCGAACTGGCGGCGCGGGGCGAGCAGGCGCATTTCATCCCCGTCGGCGGCACGGACGAGGTCGGCCTGTGGGGCTACATCGCCGCCGCCGGGGAGCTGGCGCGGGACTTCGAGCGCCTGGATCTCGCGCCGGACTACATCGTCACGGCCACCGGCTCCGGCGGCACCCAGGGCGGGCTCGCGGTGGGCGCCCGGCTGTTCGGGCTGCCCGGCGCCGTCGCGGCCTTCAACGTCTGCGACGACGCGGCCTTCTTCGAGCGCAGGATCCGCCGGGACGTGAGACGGTGGAAACGGCGCTACGGCGTGGACTTCGACGAGGACGGACTGGCGGTCGCCACCATCGAGGGCTACGCGGGTCCGGCCTACGGCGAGGCGGACCCCGAAGTCTACGCGTTGATCGCGCGGCTCGCCCGCGAGGAGGGGCTGTTCCTCGACCCGGTCTACACGGGCAAGGCGTTTTATGGCATGCTGGGCGAACTGGAGAAGGGCGACCGCGGCCGCATGCCCGGCGCGCGGGACGTGGTGTTCGTCCACACCGGCGGGCTGTTCGGCGCGCTGCCCCACCGACGGCGGTTCAGGTTCGAGGATCCATGAGTCACGCCCCGCGAAGGCGCTCCCCGCGGCGCCGCTTCCCGTCCGCCGGCCTCGTCCTGCTCGCGCTGGCGGGCGCCGCCTTCGGGCGGCAACAGGACGCCGCGGCGGGCGCGACCCGGACGGAGGGCGCAGCGGAGGCCCGGTACGGGGCCGGGCACGAGCATGCGTTGCTGTCCAACACGCGGCAACTGGTCGTCGAGGGCCTGCGCTCGGGCGAGGGTTACTTCAGCGCCGACGGCCGCCGCATGATCTACCAGAGCGAGGCGCCCGGCCCCAACCCGTTCTACCAGATCTTCCTGATGGACCTGGAGACCGGCCGCGCCCGCCGCGTGTCGCCCGGCACGGGCCTGACCACCTGCTCGTGGATCCATCCGACGCTGGACCGAGTCATGTTCTCGTCCACCCACGAGGATCCCGGCGCGGTGGAGAAGCAGAACGCGGAGATCGCCATGCGGGCCGCCGGCGCGGACCGGCCCTACGCCTGGAACTACGACCCCCACTACGAGATCTACCACGCCGACGGCGACGGCTCCGGCCTCGTCAACCTGACCAACAGCCGCGGCTACGACGCCGAAGGCTCCTACTCGGCGGACGGCTCCCGCATCCTGTTCGCCTCCAACCGCGAGGCCTACGACCGCCCCCTGACCCGGGCCGAGCGGCGGCTGCTGGAGGACGACGCCTCCTACTTCATGGACCTGTACATCATGAACGCCGACGGCGCCGACGTCAGGCGGCTGACCTTCTCGCCCGGCTACGACGGCGGTCCGTTCTTCAGTCCGGACGGCGGCCGGGTGGTCTGGCGCCGCTTCAATCCGGACGGCGGCAGCGCGGAGATCTGGACCATGGACGTCGACGGGGGCGACCAGCGGCAGCTGACGGCGGAAGGCATGGTGGCGTGGGGGCCTTACTACCACCCCAGCGGCGAGTACATCATCTACTCCAGCAACGCGCTGGGCCATGCGAACTTCGAGCTGTTCATGATCGACGCCGACGGGGCCCGCCCGCCGGTGCGGGTGACCGGCACGGACGGGACGGACATCCTCCCGGTGTTCTCGCCGGACGGCGCGAGGCTGGCTTGGAGCACCACCCGCGCGCCGGGCGGCGCCGCCCAGATCCACATCGCCGACTGGAACCACGACAAGGCGCTCGAGCTGCTGGGTCTCGACTGAGGGCCGCCGCCGTGACCGCGCCGCGCGTCCCGCGCATCCTCCCGACGCTGCTCGCCCTGGCCGCGTGGTCCGCGTCGGCCCAACCGGACGCGCCGGTCCATCACAGCATGAAGGTGCTGCTGGACCCGCAGGCGGGGCGGATCGCGGTGGAGGACACGGTGACGCGGCCGCCCGCATGGCGGCGGGACGCGCTGACCTTCACGCTCAACAGCAACCTCGCCGTCACCGGGCATCCGGGCGAGCTGCGCAGCCGCCCGTTGCCGGCGGCCGACGGCGCCGCCGACAGCGTCCGCCACGAGCTGATCCTGCCGCCCGCCCACGCCGGCCCGGTGCGGCTCGTCTACAGCGGCGTCATCCGCCAGGCGCCCGAACAGTCCGGCCCCGAGCACGCCCGCAGCTTCGCGGAGACGTCCGGCATCATCAGCGGCGACGGCGTGTACCTCGACGGGGACAGCGCTTGGACGCCGGGCTTCGGCGACAGCCTGACCACCTTCGACCTCGAGGTGTCGTTCGCCGACGGCGCCGCCGGCTGGACCGCCGTGAGCCAGGGGGACAGGAACGGCCGCAACGCCTGGATATCGCGGCATCCCGGCGAGGAGATCTTCCTGGTCGCCGCCGACTTCACCGAATACTCCCGGCGGCACGGCGACACGGAGACGCTGGCCTGGCTGCGCCGGCCGGACCCGGCGCTGGCCGCGAGGTACATGGACGCCGCCGGACGTTATCTGGATCTCTACGAGCCCATGCTGGGCGAGTACCCCTACAGCAAGTTCGCGCTGGTGGAGAACTTCTGGGAGACGGGGTACGGCATGCCCTCGTTCACGCTGCTGGGCAGCCGGGTGATCCGCCTTCCGTTCATCCTGGAGTCGTCCTATCCCCATGAAATCCTCCACAACTGGTGGGGCAACGGCGTCTATCCGGACTACCGGACCGGCAACTGGAGCGAGGGACTGACCGCCTACCTGGCGGACCACCTGCTCCGCGACATGAACGGGGCCGGCCGCGAGTACCGCAAGGACATGCTGCTCAGCTACCGCAATTACGTGACGTCGGCATCGGACTTCCCGCTGTCGGCCTTCACCGCGCGCGACTCCGCCGCCTCGCAGGCCGTGGGCTACGGCAAGACGCTGATGCTGTGGCACATGCTGCGCCTGGAGCTGGGCGACGAGCGCTTTCTCGACGGACTCAGGCGACTGTACCGGGACCGCCTCTTCCACCGGACCTCCTACGCCGACATCGCCGCCCTGTTCTCGGACGCCGCCGGCGCGGACATGACGCCGTTTTTCGAGCAGTGGACCGAGCGCGTCGGCGCGCCGGCGCTGAGCATGTCGGTCGACCGGGCCGCCGGCGGCCAGGCGCGCATCATGTTCGCCCAGATCCACGACGGCGAGCCCTACCGCCTGCGGGTGCCGGTCGCCCTGTACTACGAGGACGAGGATGCGCCGCGCGCGCACGAGGTCGTCCTGTCCCAGAAAACCGAAGGCGTGCTCGCCGAGGACCACGACCGCCTGGAGGCGGTGCTGGCGGATCCGCATTTCGACGTGTTCCGGACCCTGCACCGCGAGGAGGTTCCGCCCACCCTCGGCGGGCTGTTCGGCGCCGAGCGGATCGCCTTCGTGCTACCCGCCGCCGACCGCGAGGGCTGGACGCGGATGGCGCGGGCCTTCGGAGGGGGGCGGGACCACGAGCTGCTGCCCGCGGAGGCGCTGGAGGCCCTGCCGGCGGACCGGTCCGTGTGGATCCTGGGCCGGGACAATCCTTTCGCCCCGGCGGCGGCCGCCGCCATCGGCCGCCATGGGGCGGTCCTGTCCGACGACGGCATCGAATTCGCCGGGAGCGGGCTGACTTGGGACGGCCGCGCCATCGCGGCGGCCGGGCGCCACCCGGACGACCCGGAGCTGACGGTCGGCTGGGTCCACGCGGACGACATGGCGGCGGTCCCGGGGCTGATCGAGAAACTCCCCCACTACGGCCGCTACTCCTACCTGGCCTTCACCGGCGCCGAGCCGGCCAACGACGTCCGGGGCGTGTGGGCCGGCACCAGCTCGCCGCTGCGGTGGGTCCGGCCCGGACGGGACGCCGGGCTGGAGCCGCCGCCCGCGCGGCCGCCCCTCGCCGCCATGCCGCCGAAATACCCGCCCGAGCGGCTGCTGCGCCACGTCCGGGCGCTGACCGCGGAGGAGACCGGAGGGCGGGGGCTCGGCAGCCCCGGCATCGAGCGGGCGGCGGCCTACATCCAGCGGCGGTTCGCCGATGCCGGACTGCGGCCGGCGGGCGGCGGCTTCCGGCAGCCCTGGCGCGCGGACGACGGGACGGGCGCGGCCAATGTGGTGGCCATGATCCCGGGAACCGATCCCGCCCTGGCCGGCCGGCCGCTCGTGGTGGGCGCCCACTACGACCATCTCGGCCGGGATCCCGCCACCGGACGGATTTTCCCGGGCGCCGACGACAACGCCTCCGGCGTCAGCGTGCTGATCGAGGTGGCGGCGAAGCTGTTCCGGACGCTTTCGCCCCGGCGTCCGGTGCTGTTCGCCGCCTTCAGCGGGGAGGAGTCGGGGCTGCTGGGCTCGGCCCGTTTCGTCGGAGATCCGCCGGGCGGATTCGAGAGCGGCGGGCTGTTCGCGATGATCAATCTGGACGCGGTCGGGCGGCTGGAGGGCCGCCCGCTGCAGGTGTTCGGCGCGGACAGCGCCCGCGAGTGGCCGTTCATCGTCCAGGGCATCGGCTTCAGCACCGGGATCGAGGCGGCGCTGGCGGGCGAGACCATCGCCGCCAGCGACCACGTCAGCTTCCTGAACGCTTCGGTGCCGGCCATCCACCTGTTCGGCGGCGTCCACCCGGACCATCACCGGCCGACGGACACGGCGGACCGCCTCGATCTCGCGGGCATGTCGGACGTCGCGGCGTGGCTGGAGGAGGCCGTCTCCTACCTGGCCGGACGCGCCGAGCCGCTGCGGGCGACGCCGGCCGGCGCGCCCCTCGCCGTCGGCTCCGCCGCGCCCCGGGCGGCGGGTCTGGGCACCGTGCCCGACTTCGCCCACAGCGGCCGCGGCGTGCGGCTGTCCGCCGTGACGCCGGGCGGGCCCGGCGACCGGGCCGGGCTGCGGGCGGGCGACGTGCTGCTGCGGTTCAACGGCGAGGCCATCGACGGCCTGCAGGCCTATTCCGACCTGATCCGCGCCGCCGCGCCGGGCGAGACGGTGCGGCTCGAGCTGCTCCGGGACGGCGCGCGCATCGAGGCGCCGGTCCGGCTCGAGGCCCGCTGAGACGGCCGCCGCCGGCCCCTCCGGGCGCGGCGTTTGCAACTTTGATTGTCCGCCGCCGGTCCCGGGCCGGGCGGGCCGTATAATGACGCTCCGACGAGGAAGGGCCGGGCAAGCCATGATCCGTTTCCGACACTGCGGGCTTCTTCTGTGCGGTCTGGCGTTGCCCGCCGCCGCCGCCCCCGACGCCCTCCCCCAGCTGACCCGCATCGACGAGGCCGATGCGGGCATCGCGCTCGACGGCTTCGTGGACGAGGCGGTCTGGCGGGATCTGCCGGTCATCGACGGCATGCGGGTCATCAATCCCGACACGCTGGCCGAGACGCCCTACGAGACCCGCATCCGCATGTTCTACACGGAGCGCGGCATCTACGTGGGCGCGGTCAACCGCCAGCCCCCGGGCACCCTGGTGGCGCGCATGACGTCCCGCGACGTCCGGCTGGACCGCGACGGCTTCGTGGTCGGCATCGACGCGTCGGGAGAGGGCCTGTACGGCTATTTCCTGCGCATCAACCTCGGCGATTCCATGACCGACGGTTCGGTGTTGCCGGAACGGCGCCTCAACATGCAGTGGGACGGGTCGTGGGACGGGCGCACCCAGGCGCTGGAGGACGGCTGGAGCGTCGAGTACTTCATTCCCTGGTCCATGATGCCGCTGCCGCAGGCGGACGGAACCCGCCGGATCGGCTTTTACTTCGAGCGCCAGGTGGGGCACCTGGGCGGCGAGGCCTGGTCGAACCCGCCGCTGCCGCGCACCGTCAACCAGTACCTCTCCGCGTTCGAGCGCTACGAGCTGCGCGACATCGAACCGCGCCGGCAGCTGACCTACTACCCCTTCGCCACCGCCGTGTTCGACGGCATCCGGCACGAGCTGGAGGCGAAGGTCGGCAGCGACGTCTACTGGCGGCCCACCACCAACACCCTGCTGTCGGCCACCGTCAATCCGGACTTCGGCACGGTGGAGTCCGACGACGTGGTGGTCAACCTCACCGCGTTCGAGACCTTCTTCCCTGAAAAGCGCGTGTTCTTTCTGGAGGGTCAGGACATCTTCAACACCACGCCCCGCGCCGGCGGCGGCAACTTCCGCGGACGCGGCCCGGGCGGGCCGGTGTCGTTGCTGAACACCCGGCGCATCGGCGGGGCGGCGGACTACGACGTTCCGGAAGGGGCGGAGGTGGTCGCCACGGACCGCAGCCGGCCCACGGAGTTGCTGGGCGCGGCGAAGTTCACCGGCCAGACCGGCAACTGGCGGTACGGCGCCCTGTTCGCCGCCGAGGACGACCCGGAGATCTTCGGCGCGCTCGAGGACGGCGCGGTCGTCGGCATCCGGGCGACGGGCAGGGACTTCGCCGTGGCCCGACTGCTGTACGAGGACACCGCCGGCGGCGGGCGACGCTCGCTGGGCTGGATGGGCACCGACGTGTCCCATCCCGACGTGGACGCCACCGTGCAGGCGGTCGACTGGCACTACTTTTCAGGCGACAACCGCTGGGTGGTGGACGGCTCGGCCATGTTCAGCGACGTGGACGGCGCGAGCGGCGCCGGCGTGTTCACCGATGTCGGGTTCCGGCCGCGGCGGGGCGTCAACCACACGCTGCGCGCCACCTACATGGACGACGAGCTGGAGATCAACGACCTGGGGTTCCTGAGCCGCAACGACCAGATGAACCTGGACTACTCCCTGTTCGTCAACCGCTCCGACGTGCCGGGCCTGCGCGAGCGGACCACCAGCGTGTTCGTGACCAACCAGTGGAACACGGCCGGCCGGCCGGTGCGGCTGGGCCTGTTCTGGAACCGCGGCTACACCTTCGAGAATTTCAACTCGGTCGACTTCAGCTTCCGCCACTTCCCCCCGCGGGTCGACGACCGCCTGGGCGGAGGAACGGGGGACTTCCGCATCCCTGGCCGCTGGGGATTCAGCGCCGGCTACGAGTCCGACCGAGCCCGCCCGGTCTCCGTCTACGCCGGCGTCGACCTGGGGCAGGACGAGCTCGGCCCGGCCAACGTCAGCGCCGACGCGGGGCTCGCCTGGCGGCCCGGCGACCGGTTCTCCCTGGACCTGAACCTGAGCTACACCGACCGGGAGGCGTTGCTGGTGCATCGCGGCGACGGCGCCTACACCAGCTTCGAGGCGCACCAGTGGTCCCCGCGGATGGAGGCGAACTATTTCATCACCGCCAAGCAGCAGCTGCGGTTCACCATGCAGTGGACCGGCATCAAGGCGTTCGAGGACCGTTTCTGGCAGGTGGATCCCGGCCGGCTGGAGCGCCTCCGTCCGGTGGCCCGCCCCGACGACGAGCCGGACGACTTCGTCATCAGCCGCTTGGTCTTCCAGGCCCGCTACCGGTGGGAGATCGCGCCCCTTTCCGACCTGTTCGTGGTATACACCCGGGGCGCCAACCTGCCCGGGGACAGCTTCCTGGGCTTTCGGGAGCTGCTGGACCGGTCGTGGAACGAGCCGGTGGCGGACGTGGTGGCGGTCAAGCTACGCTACCGGTTCGGCTCGTGAACGGCTCGCGGCGGACGCCGCGCGGCGCAAGGAGAAGCGGAATGAGACGGAAGGCGGCGTTTTTCGGCATGTTGCTGGCGGCGCTCGCGTCCCAGGCGCCGGCCCAGAAGATCGTCATCGCCCACCGCGGCGCCAGCGGCTACCTGCCCGAGCACACGCTGGAGGCCAAGGCCATGGCCTACGCCATGGGGGCCGACTACATCGAGCAGGACGTGGTGATGACCCGGGACGACCGGCTGATCGTGCTGCACGACGTCACCCTGGACCGCACCACCGACGTCGCGGAGAAATTCCCGGGCCGGGCGCGGGCCGACGGCCGCCATTACGCCATCGACTTCGACCTGGAGGAGATCCGCCGGCTCGGCGCCGGCGAGGGCGCCCGCATGCGCGGCGGGCGGCGGGAGGCGGCGTTCCCGAGTCGTTTTCCCTTGGACCGCTCCTCGTTCCGGGTGCCGACCTTCGAGGAGGAGATAGAGCTGATCCAGGGGCTCAACCATTCGACGGGCCGGGACGTCGGCATCTATCCCGAGATCAAGCGGCCGCGGTTCCACCGGGACGAGGGCAAGGACATCAGCATGGCGGTGGCCGCCGCGCTGAAGGCCTACGGCTACGTCGACAGGGGGGACCGGGTTTTCCTGCAGACCTTCGACTACGACGAGCTGAGAAGGATCCGCGAGGAGGTTTTCCCCGCCGTCGGCATCGAGGTGGGCCTGGTGCAGTTGATCGACGACCGCCCGGCCTGGCCCTGGATGCTCGAGGAGGACGGCATGCGCCGGCTGGCCCGGCATGCCGACGGCGTCGGCCCGTACCACGGGCTGGTGGTCGATCCGTCCTCCCGCCGGGACCGGATCGCGCTCACGGGGCTGGCGGAGAGGGCCCGCGCCGCCGGGCTGGTGGTGCATCCCTTCACCTTCAGGCTGGACCCCGGCCGGGTGCCGCCGTACGCCGACGGTTTCGAGGAGCTGCTGCGGATCCATTATTTCGAGGCGGGCGTGGACGGGGTGTTCACCGACTTCCCCGACCGGGCCGTCCGGTTCCTGCGGGCGAGATGAGTGCGGTCGGCCGGGATGCGAGCGATCGATGAAAACGGCGAGGGAGAGGGCGAACGGAACAGGAACGGGAAAAACCGTCGCGCGGCCGTTTTACTCATATGTAAACGAGGAGGAGGTCGAGGACTTTCTTGCAAGAAAGCCGCGCATGGAGAAAATATTGAAAGATTTGTCGGTTTTTCTCAACAAAACATATGGGGTGAGCGAATGCCGCGTCGAGCATATCGCGGATGATTGCCATGGATATGACACATTGAAGGTGGTTCCGAACTTTCACACCAAGGATTGGAAAAGATCGATGGGGGTGTTGCGGGAAACGACGGACGCCTTTCTCTACCCATTGGGCGTGTCTCCATCCGAAGACGTTATCATTTCAATTTGAGGTCAAGCGATCATGATCGATGCGTGGCCCTTTTATGCGGTAGCAGAGAGGATCTTCTTGGATAGGAACAGACAATATCCCGAAGGAGCGCTTGCGCGGATCATCATGGGCAGGGCGCGGGCAGCGGGGACGAAGGTCAGCGAATCGGGGCGGGCGCATCCAGCAGTTCGTTCATTCCATGAGCGGGACATGGGCGGGATCGGTTTGAGAATGATCCGGAGTCCGGTTAGGCTGTCGGAGACGGGAAGAGGGCGGACTGCGGAATGGACAAGGATAGGTCCATAGGGGATGCGGAAAAATGCCAGGCATTATGCAAGAAGCCATTGGACGGCCCCGCCGGGTTGAAGTGACGGAGGTCGCCGCAGTGGGAAAGCCCGTTGCGCCGAGTCCGATCCGTGTATCTATCAAGCTTGGACGGTTGCCGCCGCGGCCGCGTGCCGTTTCACCCCGATGGCTTCTTCCGACCGGAGACCGCCAATGAACAAACCGGACATCTTTTCACGAGTCTTGATCGGCGTGTGGGCGATGGGCATTTCCGCCCTCATTGCGATACTGATCATAAGAGTCTTTTTCCCCGGGGTGTTGTTCGACCCCAGCGAGCCATGGAACTGGTCGGACGAGCGTGTGCGGGCGGAGGTCGGCCGGGTGCGGGCGGGGCGCGACCTGAATCCGCCGTCGTGGCCGGGCGGGGCCCGTGTCGCGGTGCTGCTTTCGTTCGACGTGGACAACGAGACGGTGCACGGGCTGCGCGAGGGCGAGACCGCCATCGGCCCTCTCTCCCAAGGGCAGTACGGCGCGCGGACCGCGCTGCCCCGGGTTCTCCGCCTGCTGGACGAGCGGGAGATTCCGGCCACGTTCTTCTTTCCCGCCTGGAGCCTGAAACTCGCGCCTGAACAGGCGGAGCTGATCCAGCGCTCGGGAAGGCACGAGATCGCCGTGCACGGCTGGATCCACGAGATGAACGCCGCGCTGGACGCGCGGACCGAGGAAAGGTTGTTGCGGCAGGCCGTGGACGCGATCACGGAAATCACCGGCGAGCGTCCGGTCGGTTACCGGGCTCCGTCCTGGAACCACAGCATCGACACGCTGCGGATCGTGCGCGAGATGGGGTTTTTGTACGAGAGCTCCCTGATGCATGACGACCGGCCGTACGAGCTGCTGGCCGACGGCGAGCCGACCGGCATGGTGGAGCTGCCGGTGGAGTGGATACTGGACGACGCGCCGCTGCTCAATCCGCGCGGCGGCCGCTACATGAATCCGCGGGACGTGATGCGGGTGTGGATGGACGAGTTCGACGGGGCTTGGGAGGAGGGCACGATGTTCCTGCTGACCCTGCATCCCCATGTGATCGGGCATCGGTCCCGCATGGTGGCGCTGGAGGGGCTGATCGCCCACATCATGGAGCGGGACGGCGTCTGGTTCGCCACCCACGAGCAGGCCGCCCGGCATGTGCGGGAGCAGGCCGGCATGCGGTGAAAGGCCGGTTTGCCGGGGCGCGCGGCCTTTCGCTATGATCGGCCCCTTGCGGGCGATCCTCATGAGCGTTGACCAACCGGCGCCGGCGGCGCGGGAGCACAGGGACGATTCAACGGGCGCGGACGACGCCGGGGCTCCGCCGGCGTCCGCCGCGCCCGATCCGGTCGCCGCCCCGATGGTCTCGGTGATCATGGCCGCGCGGAACGCCGAGGCGACGATCGCGGCCTGCCTCGACTCGATCCTGTCCCAGGACTACGCGGGCCCGATGGAGGTGATCGTGGCCGACGGGTCGGACACCCCGGCCACCGCCGAGATCCTAAGGCGGCTGTACCCCGAAGCGCGCGTCGTCGTCAACCGCGGCCGCAGCACCCCCGGCGGCCTCAATCTGGCGCTCAAGGAGGCGCGGGGCGAGGTGATCGCCCGCTGCGACGGGCACAGCGAGTGGCCGCCCGGCTACCTGAGCCGCGCGGTCGCGACGCTGCGGCGGACCGGCGCGGCGAACGTGGGCTGCATGCTGAACCCGGTCGGCGGCTCCTTCTTCGAGCGGGCCGTGGCTCTGGCGACGACGACATGGCTCGGCACCGGCGGCGCGCGCTACCGGACCGGGGGCGCCGGGGGGCCCGTCGGCGACACGGCGTACCTGGGGGTGTTCCGGCGCGACGCGCTGGATGCGGTGGGCGGATACCATCCGGGGGCCCTTCGCACCCAGGACTTCGAGCTGAACTGGCGGTTGCGCCGGCGGGGCGAGATGATCTGGCTCGACCCTGAGCTGGTCGTGAACTATCAGCCGCGCGGCGGCTTTCCGAGACTGGCCAGCCAGTACGCGCAGTACGGGTACTGGCGATTCATGATGCTGCGGCTGCATCCGGCGTCCTTTCAGTTCCGGCAACTCCCGCCCCCGTTGCTGGTGGCGGGCCTGGCGGCGTCGGCGGCGCTGGCGGCGCTCGGCCCGCCGTGGGCGCCGTTCGGAGCGGTCGTCCCGTCGGTCTGGCTGGCGGCCCTGCTGGCGGCGGGCGCCGGCGCCGGGTTGCGCCGGAGAAGGCCGGAGGCGGTGCTGGTCCCGCCGGTGCTGGCGGTGATCCACTTGAGCTGGGGCGCCGGATGCCTGTGGTCCATGTTGCGCGCGCTGTTGCGCCGCCCCGGCCTCCGGCCGCATGCCGGCGGGCCGGCGCCGCCCTGACGGCGCGCTTGTGACAAATTGTGACCTTTTCCGCGGCTTCCCTCCGGCCGGTCCCGCAGGAGGCGTCTCCGGCTTGCCCCGGCCCGCCGCTCGCAAGGGCTTCGGCGCCGCGCTCCGCGCGCGGGCGGTCCCGAAAAGCGGGTTTGCTTTCGCCCGCCGGGTTGGATAGATTCAAGGGCCGTCGCAATATGGTGCCGAAAAGCCATGCCGAGCAAGAAAAAGCAGGACGTAGCAGCCCACATCCGCGAGAATCTGGCAGACCACATCGAAGCGTTTTTCAAGGCTGGGGGGAAGGTCAAACAGATCCCCACCGGAGTCAGCGGGCAGACGTCGACCCGCGGTCCCCGCCAGATCGTGCTGAACCACAAGAACGCTTCCTAGGACGGCCCGCCGCGGCGCCGGGCGAAGACATCCCGTTGCGCCGTCCGCGCCGGGATCAAAGGGGCAGGCGCATCCCCTCGCGGGCCACGTTGAAGCCCCGCTCCCTGACCAGCCGGCTTTGCGGGCTGTCCGCGTCCAGCAGCGGGTTGGTGTGGTTGAGGTGGATGAACCAGACGCGGCCGCGCTCGCCGGGGTCCAGCGCGGACAGCAGTTCCATGCTCTCGACGACGAAGGGGTGGGGGATCCGCGACATGTCCCGGCCGGGAAGTTCGCCGTCGTCGAAGAAGGTGGCGTCGAGCAACGCGTAGTCGACGGATGCGACCAGCGCCGCGATGTCCGTGTCCCAGACCGACCACTTGTCGATGTCCGGGATGAACACGGCGGTCCTGTCCGGGCCCCTGATCGAGAAGCCCACGGTCTCGGAGAACTCGTCCCGGTGCGGGACGAGGAAGGGGGTGACCGTGACGCGCGGCAGCAGCACCGGCGTTCGATGCTCCAGCGGCTCCAGCGCGATGTTGCCGAACTCGACCAACTGGCTCCAGGGGCCGTTGCTCTCCAGGAAGCGGGCCATCCGCGGCATGGCGTAGACCGGCACCCCCTCCGCCCCCATCGCCTCGTGCCCGAAGAACATCAGCCCGGCGTAATGGCCGATGTGGGCGTGGGTGAGGAACACGCCGGCCAGCCGGTGGTCCGCATCGGGCGCCTCCAGCTCCAGCGCGTACAGCTGGGCCGGAAGGTGCGGCGTCGCCTCGAACAGGTACTTGCGGTTCTCGGCGGGGCTGATCAGGGCGATGGACGCGGCGCCGCGCCGCAGGCGGCCGTCCTCCCAGCCGGGCAGGCAGTGCGGCCGGTAGCATCCGGCCTGGGGATAGCCGGCGTCCTGGACGACCCCGAGGATGTACAGGTAGGGCGCGTCGTCCCGGGCCCCGGCGCCGCCCGCGGCCAGCGCGAGCGCCGCCGCGGCGGCGGGCAGCGCCGGCGCCTTCATCCCGACACCAGCGCTATGACGGCCCCGGCCGGATCCTCGATGACGCAGAAGTCGCCGCCGCCCATCCGGCGGGGACCGTCCAGCACCCGGCCGCCGCGCCGCTCGCATTCGCCGGCGCTGTCCGCCACGCTGGCCACCCGCGCGTAGATCAGCCACTGCCGCGGCAGGGCGGCGTTGCCGCCCCGGGCGTGGCAGATCCCGGCGACGGTCTCGCCGGTGTCCGGCAGGTTGATGTTGAAGTCGTTGTAACTGCCCATGTCCACGTCGGCGCTGTCCCAGCCCACCACGGCGCGGTAGAAGTCCTTGATCCGCTCGGCATCGTCGACGGTGAGGTCGATCCACTCGATGCGGCCGATGCCGGAGGGGGTCGGAGCGCCGCCGTCCCGCTCGCCGTTCACGGGCCCTCCTCGGGCAGGGAGAACACGTACAGGGCGTTGCCCCAGCGCGGGTAGACGATCTCGGTGGCGAGCACGCCCGGCACCGTGCGGGGGCTGGTGCCGCCCAGGGCGGCGGTGACCGCGATGTACTGCCTGCCGTCGACGGCGAAGGAGGCGGGATGGCCCTGCACCGAGGTGCCGAGCCGGGTCTGCCACAGCAGTTCGCCGGTCTCCGCGTCGAAGGCCTTGAAGCGCCGGTCCAGGTCGCCGACGAACACTAGGCCGCCGGCCGTGGACATGGCGCCGGTGTGCAGGGACGCCCGCTGCTGGCGGCTCCAGACCTCCTCCAGCGTGTCCGCGCGCCAGGCCCCCAGCTTGCCCAGGTTGCCGTCCGTGCCCGGCATCTCGAAGAACCGCCGGCTGGACGCCAGCCCGCCGCCGCCCTGCACCAGCGCGACCTCCCGGGCGGCGTTCTCCAGGCAGGTCTGGCTCAGGGGGGCGATGATCAGGCCGGACGGCGGATGGTAGGTCATGGAGTGCCAGTCCTTGCCGCCGGCGCTGGACGGGCAGACGGAGACCCACTCGTCCAGCCCGGCGTTCTGGATGTCCTCGCGGTAGACGACGAGGCCGGTCTCGGGATCGATGCGGGTGAAGGCGTTCTGGAAGACGGTTTCCGCATGGCCCCTGAACGCGCCGGTCACCCGGTCGTTCTTCCACAGGATGCCGTGCTTGCCGATGGAGAAGACGAGCTTCTCGTCGCCGAGGTCCACCAGCACGCGCTCGAAGGACTCGTCGAGATCCAGCGCCTCGCCCGGCACGTGCTGGAAGTGCCAGTCCAGCTCGCCGGTGTCCGCGTTCACCGCCACCGTGGAGTTGGTGTACAGGCCCGCGTCGAAAATGCTCATGTGGCGGGACGGCGGCGCCCAGGGCTTCTGCTGCGCGGTGCCCCAGTAGGTGAGCCGCAGCTCGGGATCGTACGAGCCGGTGATCCAGGTCTCGCCGCCGGCCCGGAAGATGTCGGCGAGGCCGCCCCAGGTGTCGCCGCCGGGCTCGCCCGCCTTGGCGATGGTGACGAAGCGCCACAGCGGCCGTCCGTCGTCCGCGTCGTAGGCGCTGATGTAGCAGTCCTCCGGGATGTAGCGGGCGCATCCGGCCAGTCCGACGATGACCTTGCCGTCGGCGACGATCGGGCCGCTGGAGTTGGCGAAGCCCTTGCCGCTGTCGGCGATGATGCTCTCCCACACCGGTTCGCCGGTGCGCGCGTCGAGCGCCACCAGCCGGGCGTCGGTGGTGGCCTGGATGATCTTGTCCTCGTACATGGCGATGTTGCGCATGTCCTGCCGGTTGGCCGGTCCGGTCCAGTGCTCCCAGATCAACTCGCCGCTCGCGCCGTCCAGCGCCTGAACGACGTTGCCCGGGTTGATCAGGTAGACGATGCCGTTGTAAATCAGCGGGGCGGGCTCGGAGTCCCCCTCGTGCATGTTCCACGCCCATTCGAGGCGCAGGCCGCCCACGTTGTCCCGGTCGATCATGTCCAGCGGGCTGTAGCTGTGGGCGTGGTAGTTGCGGCGGATCATGGGCCAGTCCCCGGGGTCGGGATCGCGCAACATGGCGTCGGTCAGCGGGACGAAGGGCGCGAAGTCCCGGGTGTCGCCGGCCACGGTCAGTCCCTGCGGCGGGGGCGGCTCGGGCCGCGCCCGCCGCGCCGCGACGGCGGAGGCGTTCTCGGCGATGATGAAGCCGCTGTCGGCGGACAGCGCCTCCTCGACGCCGTCGACGCCGTTGACGTCCAGGATGTGGGCGACGATGCCGAGGTAGTCCTCGTCGGACAGGCCGTCGCCGCCGCCGGGCGGCATGCTGGCCCGGATGTCGCCCAGCAGCAGCGCCGGCGTCCGCCCGCCCCAGCGCCGCATGAAGGGATCGCCGCTCAGCAACGGGCCCAGCGTGGTGCCCTCGAGGCCGGCGCCGTGGCAGGACGCGCACCAGGCGGCGTAGGCCTCCGCCCCGGCGGCGGCCTGGGCCCGGAAGGAGGGCTCCGGGGCGGCGGGCGGCTCCGCCTCGCCGCAGGCGGCGAGCAACGCCAGCAGGGCGAGGCCCGCCGGGACGCGGCGCGGGAGGCGGAGGCCTGGCATCGCCGCGGGATCCTCAGCCGTCGAAGCGGCTTTGCGGGAAGATCCACCCGCGCAGCTCGCCGGGCGGATTGGTCTCGCTGTGGATCTGTATGTACAGCCCGTTGCGGCGCAGGGCCTCCAGCAGCTCGCCGGACAGCTCCAGCTCGCCGGAAAGCTCCCCCCGCGGCGCGCGCGCGATCTCGAGGGACAGCGCCGCGGGCCCGGGTTGCGCCGGCGGGCCGAGGTGGATGTGGGCGGCGGTGGCGGGCGAGCTCATGCCGGCGAAGCGGCCGGCGACGCTGAGCCGGGAGCCGCTCAGGGTCAGGAGAACCTCGCCCCCGCCGGTGATGTCCCCGACCGTCTGGGGGGTCACGGGCATGGGCGACAGGCGCGCCCGAAAATTCTCCCGCGCGTCGGCGCCGTGGGCCGGCGACAGGCAGGCCGCCAGGACGGGGACGAGGATGCGGGAGGGTCTCACGGCGTCGGCGCTCCGGCTGCCGGGGAGGGAGCGCGCAAGGTACCAGCAAGCCCGCCGCCGTTGCAACGGCCGGTCTTGGCCTGATTGAGCGGAGGGGGCGGGCGGGATAGACTTGAGCCGCACCATCAGCCGGCTCCCATGAGGCTGGCGACCGGTCCGGATGTCCGAATGGCGGCGGGGAGATCTGCAGATGGCCGGCAGTGAAACCAGAGAAGACATCGTCCAGTTGGCCGTCGCGGCTTACGATGCCGCGCCGGACGCCGCGCTGATGCGCGAGTTGGAGGCGGTCGTCGACGGGGGCGGCTCCCTGCTCGATGCGGCCGCCGTCCTGACCGCCGGCGAACGCTGGACGGAGTTGTACCCGTCGTCTCAGGATCCGGCCGAGTTCTCGGACGCCTGGCTGGGAACCCTGTTGCCCGGCGTGGGCGCGGACCTGCTGGAGTTCGGCCGGAGCGTCGTGGTTTCCCAACTCGAGGCCGGCGACGGCCCCGCCGGCCTGGTGCTGGCGGCGCAGCAGTTCCTAAGCGATCCCGGCGTGTCGGCGGACTTCGCCGATTTCGCCGCCGCCTTCCTCGAGCGGAGCGAGGAGGCGATGGAGGAGCTGGTCCGCAGCGAGGCCGTCGAGGATCTCGTCCAGCTGGCGGTCGCGGCGTACGACGCCGCGCCGGGCGCCGCTCTGATGGCGGAGCTGGAGGCGGCCGTCGACGGCGGGGGCGGACTGCTGGATGCGGCCGAGGCCCTGGTCGCCGGCGCGCGCTGGACGGAGTTGTATCCGAGGTCCCAGACGCCTGAGGAGTTCGCGGACGCCTGGCTGACGAGGTTGCTGCCCGGAGCCGACGAGGCCCTGCTGGCGGGCGGCCGGGAGATCGTGGTCGCCCAGCTTGAGGCCGGGGCCGGCGCCGCCGATTTGGTGCTGGCGGCGCAACGGTTCCTGAGCGCTCCCGCGGCGCCGGCGGAGTTCGCCGGATTCGCCGAAATCTTCCTCAACAAGGCCCAGGTGGCGGCGGAGCACTCGGTGACGCGGGAGCTGGACGGCTCGCCGTCCGCGTTGCGCGAGGTGCTGGATTCGGTGACCGGGGATGACGCCACCGTGCAGGCGGCGATCGACGAGCTGGATGATCAGATGCCCGGCGGCGGTACCGGCGGTGGCGGTTCAGGCGCCGGAGGCGGCGGTACGGGCGGAGGC
>CAYSVD010000223.1:0-1531 GCA_964434395.1 uncultured Pseudohongiella sp. | reverse complement strand
GGCCTGCGCCTACATGATCGACCGCGAAGGCGCCGGGATCGCGATCGGCGAAGCGCCGCGCGTCGGCATGACGGTGGACTCGTTCCTGTTCCACATGATCGGCTCGCCGGCGGCGCGGCGCCTGAAACCGGCCCATGTCGTTCCCGCCCTGGCGCGGGTAAGGCCGGGGCAGGGCTCGGACATATGCCGCGATCTCTCGCCGCACGCGACCGGCCCCGCGATGCGCGCCGTCTTCAGGACCGGCGTCTGGCTGCGCCGCCTGACGGGGCAGGTCCGGCGGGTGCCGGTCGCCTAGTGCGGGACCCGTTCTGAGGGAAACATGTTTCCGTCCAATCCCGGAATCGTCGCCCCGGACCCCGATCCGGGGCCCAGCCTCGGTTCTTGCGGCAGCCTCAGCGGTCGATCCCGTTCTTCACCGGCAGCGGCGGCATCGCGAGCCATGGATGGGTCCCCGCCTTCGCGGGGACGACGAAAAGGGGGCAAAGGTCCGCGCAACCCGCCTGCCCTCGCGAAAGCGGGGGTCGCCGCCGGCTCGCCGGCCGAGACCGTTGTGCGCGGGCGCGTCACTCCCGCCAGCGCTTGTGGAACCAGAGCCAGTCTTCCGGGGCGCGGCGGAGATCGGCCTCCAGCCGGGCGGCGTAGCGGTCCACGATGCCGGCATTGTCCTCGTCATAGGGCGGTTCTGAGAGCTTCTCGACCCGGCAGAGATAGCGGCCGCGCCCGGTGCGCCGGCAGGACAGGTAGTAGGCCGGCCATCCGAGCGCGCGGCCGATGCGGTCCGGCCCGGTGAAGAAGGCCGTCCGCCGCCCGCAGAACTCCACCTCGCGGCGTTCGGCGGAGCCCGGCCGCTGGTCCGCGACCAGGACGAGCACCCCGTTCTCCTGCCGGCAGCGGAGCATTTCGCGCCGCGCTTTCCGGAGCGGCACCAGCGTCCCCTCGAACCGGTCGCCGATGGCGTTCAGCATGCGGTGCAGGACGGCCCCGTGCGGCTCCTTGTAAACCACGAAGAGCGGCGCGTTCACGGCCTCCGTCATGGCGCTGACCGCCCAGAGCATGTTGCCGTGATGCGCGGTCAGCAGCAGCGCGCCGCCCCCGTCCAGCGCCTCCGCCCCCTCCACGCGGACGCGGGCGCCGAGCTCCGCCCTGGGGATCGACATCAGCCGGACCGATTCCATCGCGACATCGGCGGCGGCGGCATAGACCCGCCGCGTCAGCGGCCGCTGCGCCGCGCCGGGAAAGACGGCGGCGAGGTTCCGCGCCGCCACGCGGCGCCGGCTCGGCACGAACGCGCGGGCAAACGGCGCCAGCAGCCGCCCGACCGGGTAGAGGCAGGCGAGCGGCAGGCGGCTGGCGAGGCGCAAGGCGGCGAACAAAGCGGCTGTATCCCGTCCTTTCCGGCCGTCCGGGTGCGGGCCGGGCGCGGGCGGACAGGATAGGCGCCGGAGCCTGCCGGGCAAGGGGAAAGGGCCGCGCCCGGCCCGCACCCGGACGGCCGGAAAGGACGGGATACAGCCGCTTTGTTCGCCGCCTT
>CAYSVD010000222.1:0-10521 GCA_964434395.1 uncultured Pseudohongiella sp. | reverse complement strand
GGCCGACAGCCCGTCCAGCTCCACGCGGATGGGCAGGCGCCCCTGCAGCTCGGGGATGGGGTCCGAAGGCTTGGCCTTCGGACCTCATCCCCGAGCTGCAGGGGCGCCTGCCGATCCGCGTGGAGCTGGACGCGCTGTCGGCCAAGGACTTCGAGCGCATCCTGGAGGAGCCGGACGCCTCCCTCACCGAGCAGTACCAGGCGCTGCTCCGGACCGAGGGGCTGAAGCTGAGCTTCAGCAAGGACGGCATCGAAAAGATCGCCGAGACCGCCTGGCAGGTCAACGAGCGGACCGAAAACATCGGGGCGCGGCGCCTGCACACGGTGATGGAGCGGTTGCTGGAGGAGGTCTCGTTCTCCGCCGCCGACATGGCCGTGGGCGGCGGCGGCGAGCTGGTGGTCGACCGCGCCTACGTCGAAAAGCAGCTGGACGACCTGGCCAAGGACGAGGACCTCAGCCGCTACATCCTGTAGGAGCACCGCGATCACGGCTCGACCGCGAATGGACCCGGCCATCCCCACACACGTCAGACTGCGCCGGAAGTCGGCCACGCTGGAGCTGCGCTACGCCGACGGGGACGCGTTCGCGCTGGGCGCCGAGTTCCTCAGGGTCCATTCCCCGTCCGCCGAGGTCAGGGGCCACGGCCGGGGCCAGGAAACGTTGCAGTCCGGCAAGCGCCGCGTCGCCATCACCGCGGTGGAGCCGGTCGGCCGCTACGCCGTGCGGCTCACTTTCGACGACGGCCACGACACCGGCATCTACAGCTGGGAGTACCTGCGGGAGCTGGGCGGCAACGAGAAAACGCTGTGGCGGAAGTATCTGGAGCGGCTCGCCGCGGCCGGCGCCACCCGCGACCCGCTGCCGCCGGACACCCAGGTGATCAAGGTCCGGCCGGCGCCTTCCGGATAGGTCCATGGACGCGAACGAGCGCGACGGCGACACCCATTTCGGCCGGGAGCGGATCCCCGCGCGCGAGAAGCGGGGGCGCGTGGACCGGGTCTTCCGCTCCGTGGCCCGCCGCTACGACCTGATGAACGACGTCATGTCGCTGGGCTCGCACCGGCTGATCAAGCGCTTCGCCATCGAGCTGGGCGCGTTGCGCGCCGGGCAGACGGTGCTGGACCTAGCGGGCGGCACCGGCGACCTCAGCATCCGGCTGGCGCCGCTGGTGGGCCGGTCCGGCCGGGTGGTGCTGGCGGACGTCAACGAGGCCATGCTCGAGACGGGCCGCGACCGGATCATCGACGCCGGCCTTCAGGACAACATCCTCTTCGTGCGGGCCGACGCCGAGCGGCTGCCCTTCGCGGACGGCAGCTTCGACCGCGTGTTGATCGCCTACGGCCTGCGCAACCTCACGGACAAGGCGGCTGGCCTCGCCGCCATGGAGCGGGTGCTGAAGCCGGGCGGACGGGCGCTGGTGCTGGAGTTCTCCAAGCCGAGGGGCGAGCTGTCCGGATGGGCCTTTTCCGCCTGGTCGAGCCTGTGGCCCCTGCTGGGCAAGGCGTTCGCCGGCGACGCCGCCGGCTACCGGTATCTGGTCGAGTCCATCCGCCTGCATCCGGACCAGGACGCCCTGCTCGGCATGATGCGGGACGCCGGCTTCACGGACTGCCGCTGCCACGACGTGATGGACGGCATCTGCGCCGTCCACACCGGTTTCAAGGCCGATCCGGCGGTCCCGTGACCGGGCCCCTGGCCTCCCTGGCCGTCGTTCCGGCCGAGCGGATCGTCAACGCCTTGCTGGCGGCGGACCCCTTCGCGGCCCGGAGGTTGCGCCGCTTCAGCGGCAGGACCGTCGCGCTCAGAACCCGCTCTCCCGCCTTCGACCTGACCGTGCATTTCGGGGAGGGGGCGGTGCGGCTCGCGGCCGCCGACGCCGGCGCCCCGGACGCCGCCGTGACCGGCGATGCCCGGGCCCTCGCCGGGCTGTTGCTCCGGCCCGCCGGACGGCGGCCCTTGGTCGACCCCGACATCGCGGTCTCCGGCGACGCCATGCTGGTGCAGGATCTGGCCGTCGCCCTGGGGTCGCTGGACGCGGACTGGGGGGATCTGCTGGCCCCGCTGCTCGGGGACGCGGCCAGCCCGGCGGGCGGGCGCGGACATCCGCCGCGCCGTCGACGACTACCTGCGGGGCGAGGCCGGATGCTTCCCCCACGCCGCCGAATTGGAGCGCTTCAGGACGGCGCTGGACGCGCTGCGTCTGCGCATCGACCGCGCGCAGGCCCGGATGCGGCGGCTCGCGGACCGGCTCGACGCGCCGCCCGGCTGAGCGCCGGCGCCGCCGCCGGGATCCCGCCGGGTGCTATACTCGCGGCCCGCCGCAGCGCCGGACGAGCCGTGTCCCTCCTTCCCCGTCTCTTCCGCATCCTGAACATCGTCGCCAAGCACCGGCTGCATGAGTTCCTCGACGGACGGCCGGGCGCCGCCGGAGTCCGGTTGTTGCTGTTGCCGTTTCTGGCGGCGCGGATGTTCCGCCCGCGCTCCGACGCGCCCCGCCACCGACGCCTGCGCCTGGCCATGGAGGAGCTCGGGCCCATCACCATCAAGTTCGGCCAGCTGCTGTCCACCCGCCGCGACTTTCTCGACAGCGAGCTGGCGGACGAGCTGAGATCCCTCCAAGACGACGTCCCGCCCTTCGACTCGCCGCCGGTGGCGGACATCGTGGCCGATGCGCTGGGCCGGCCAGCCGGCGAGGTCTTCCTCGAGCTGTCGGACGCGCCGCTCGCCTCGGCCTCGGTGGCCCAGGTCCACGCGGCGGTCCTGCCGGGCGGCGAGGAGGTGGTGGTGAAGGTTCTCCGTCCCGGCGTCGAGGACGCCGTGGCCGAAGACCTGCGGCTGATGAAGTGGCTGGCCCGGGCCGTCGAGTCGCGCGCGCCGGCCGGCCGGCGCCTGCGCCCGGTCGAGGTGGTCGACGACTACGAGAAGGTGATCCTGGACGAGCTGGACCTGCGGGTCGAGGCGGCCAACACCTCCCAGCTGCGCCGCAACTTCGAGGGCTCGCCCGCGCTCCGCGTGCCGAAGGTCCACTGGGAGTACACGCGGCGCAACCTGCTGGTGCTGGACCGGGTCCGCGGCCTGCCGGTGAACGACGTCGATGCGATCAGGGCGCGGGGCATCGACCTCAAGGCCCTCGCCGAAACCGGCGTGGACATCTTTTTCACCCAGGTGTTCGAGCACAACTTCTTCCACGCCGACATGCACCCGGGCAACATCCTGGTGGCGCCGGACGAGACCGAAACGCCCCGGTACATTGCGCTGGACTGCGCCATCATCGGATCGCTGGACCGCGACGACCAGGAGTACCTGGCCCGCAACCTGCTGGCCGTCTTCAAACGGGACTACCGGCGGGTGGCCGAGCTGCACGTGGCCGGCGGCTGGGTGCCGGCCGCCACCCCGGTCCGCGAGCTCGAGTCCGCCATGCGCCGCGTGTGCGAGCCGATCTTCGAAAAACCGCTGAAGGACATCTCCTTCGGCCGGCTGCTGGCGCAACTGTTCCATGCGGCCGGGCGCTTCGACATGGAGGTCCAGCCGTCCCTGGTGCTGCTGCAGAAGACGATGCTGAACATCGAGGGGCTGGGCCGGCAACTGTATCCCGAACTGGACCTGTGGCGGACCGCGCTGCCCTATCTCGAGGAGTGGAACCGCAGGCGGCTCGATCCGCTGGCGCTGCTTTCGAGAACCCGGGATCTGCTGCGCGAGCGCCTGCCGGAATGGGCGGAACGGCTGCCCGACCTCCCCCTGTTGC
Source organism: uncultured Pseudohongiella sp. (assembly GCA_964434395.1). GTDB lineage: Bacteria > Pseudomonadota > Gammaproteobacteria > Pseudomonadales > Pseudohongiellaceae > UBA9145. The sequence continues at coordinate 6,776 of CAYSVD010000222.1, read as the reverse complement.
TGCTGGAGTCGGCGGCCCGGGGCGAGCGGCTGCGGGAGGCGGACGCGGCCCGGCGGCGGGAGCGGCTGGCCGAGCGGGATGCGGCCCGGCGGCGGCGGGCCAAGGACCGGGCGGGCGGCGCGGCGGCGTTGCTGCTGGCGCTGGCGGCCCTGATGCCGGGGGGCGCCGCCGCGCCGCTGGCGGCGGCGGGGCTGGGCCTTGCGGGGGCCTACCTTTTGTTTTTCCGGCGGTAAGGGCGCATACTCCCCCCATGTCCGCCTTTCTCGACCGGATCCGATGGAACGCCGACGGCTTGGCGCCGGTGATCGCCGCCGAGGCCCGCACCGGCCAGGTGCTCATGCACGCGTGGCTGAACCGCGAGGCCCTGAGCGCGGCGCTGGCCGAGAGGCGGGCCGTGTACTGGTCGCGCTCGAGGGGGCGGCTGTGGCGCAAGGGCGAGGAGTCCGGCAACGTCCAGGAGCTGGTGGACGTGTACCTCGACTGCGACGACGACACGGTGTGCTACCGGGTCCGGCAACGGGGCGAGGGCGCCTGCCACACCGGCCGCGGCAGCTGCTTTTTCCAGCGCCTCGAGCGGGGGGAGTGGCGGGTCGCCGAGCCGCCGCCGCCCGGCGACGGAGCGCGGGACGTGCTGGCGGCGCTGGCCAGCGTGCTCGAGCGGCGCAAGACCGCCGACCCGAAGGAGTCCTATGTCGCCGGACTGCACGGCAGGGGACTGAACGCGATCCTTCAGAAGGTCGGCGAGGAAGCCGCCGAGACCATCCTGGCGGCCAAGGACTTCGGCGACGGAGACGACGGGGCCGTGTTGCGCGAGACGGCGGACCTGTGGTTCCACAGCATGGTCATGCTCAGCCACCTCGGCCTGACGCCGGCCCAGGTGCTGGCGGAGCTTGAAAACCGTTTCAACAGGTCCGGCCTCGAGGAGAAGGCCTCGCGGGGCCGGAACAGCGGACGCGGCTGATTCGCCGCAGGGGGATTCGACATGGGCGGCATTGGCATCTGGCAACTTCTGATCATCCTGCTGATCGTGCTGTTGCTGTTCGGCACGAAACGGTTGCGCAGCCTCGGCTCGGACCTTGGCGGCGCGCTGAAAGGGTTCCGCAGCGCCGTGAAGGACGACGACGACGCGGCCGCATCGGACGACCCGGAGGAGTCGGCGGACGCGGAAGGCGGCGCGGCGGCGAAGAAAACAGAAAGCGGCTAGGGCCCTCCGCCGCGCGGATGCTCCTCCGCCCGTCCGCCGTCCCCGGCCTGCGGGGCGCGAACCCGGTTTCAACCATGCTCAACATCGGCCCGTTTGAACTCCTGCTCATCTTCGTGATCGCGCTGCTGGTGCTCGGCCCCGAGCGGCTGCCCCAGGCGGTAAAGACCGCCGGGCTGTGGATCGGCCGGTTCCGGCGGAGTTTTTACAAGGTCAAAGCGGAGATTGAACGCGAGTTGAACGCCGACGAGATCCGACGGCAACTGCACAACGAGGCCGTCATGGAGGAGATCAGGGACGCCAAGGCCCGGGTCGAGACGGTGGCCCGGGAGACGCGGCGGTCGGCGGACAACCTTGTCGGCTCGGAGACCTTCGACCCCGGCGCCTCGGCGGACATCGTCGGTCCGCCGCCCGGCGACGCAGCTGAAGCCGGGGCGGAAAACGAAACTTTCGACTCCGATGACGGGGCGGCAGACGTGCAACGCGGACTTTACGGCACCGGTCAGAATCCCCGCATGAAGAAGGCGGACGGCGCAGAAGCGGACGATCCATGACCTCGGCCGAGGACGAGAAAGAACTTTCGCTGATCGATCACCTGATCGAGCTGCGGGACCGCATCCTCAAATCCCTGATCGCGGTCGTCGTGCTGTTCCTGGCGCTTTTCGCCTTCGCCGACGACATCTACCTTTATGTCGCCACGCCCCTGCTCGACGCCCTGCCGGAAGGCTCGAGCATGATCGCGATCGATCCCACGTCCCCCTTCTTCGCTCCTTTCAAGCTGACTTTCTACGTCTCGTTCCTGCTGGCGGCGCCCTATGTGCTGTTCCAGATGTGGGCCTTCATCGCGCCGGGCCTGTACAAGCGGGAGAAGGCGGTGGCCATCCCGCTGTTCGTGTCCAGCGTCGCGCTGTTCTACGCCGGCATCGCCTTCGCCCGCTACATCCTGTTCGGGTTCGTGTTCCGGTTCTTCGTCGCGGTCGCGCCGGAAGGCGTCGCCGTGGCGCCGGACATCAACAGCTTTCTGGGCTTCGCGCTCACCATCTTCCTCGCCTTCGGCATCGCCTTCGAGGTGCCGATCGCGGTCTTCATACTGGTCTGGGTCGGCCTGGCGGACCCGGAGTCGCTGGCCCGCAAGCGGCCTTACGTGGTGGTGGCCTGCTTCGTGGTCGGCATGCTGCTCACCCCGGCGGATCCGTTCACGCAGTCCATGCTGGCGATTCCCATGTGGCTGCTGTTCGAGGTCGGGGTTCTGGCCGGGCGCATGATCCGCAAGCGCCAGCGGGAGGAGGAAGAGAAGGAGGAGGACCGCCAGGCGGCCGGCTAGCGGCCCGCATGGGACGGGACGGGTCCGACGCCGCGAACGCTCCGCTTCCCCGCCCCTCGTTCCTCACGGCGCGCCGTCCGCCCGGCCGGCGAGCCCCGACCACTCGCCCAGCCGCTTGAAGCGCCGGCCGAGACGGCGGAGGAGAAAGGGCGAAGCGGCGACGATGACGACGATCATGTAAAGGAAATTCGTCGCCCACGGCGTTTGGAACGCGAGCGGCAGGACATCCTCCATGGATTCGGGATCCAAGGCGTAGCCGAGCCCCGCGAAGAAAACATATCCGGCGACGCCGGCGGCGGCCAGCCTGAAAGCATCCATCCGCCCTCCCCATCCCCCGCGGTCCAGGAACACGATAAGCATCGTCACCACCGGGTAGTTGAGCGATGCGATCCGGACAACGGTTGCGAGCGCCGAGGCGTACGCGACCAACAGCGCCAGCTGGGGGATGAGGGCGCCGGCGCCGCCGGGTTCGAAAACCCGGGAATCGCCCCAGTCGATCGGCGTGAAAAGCACGGTCTCCAAGACCACCAAAGCCATCGAGATCGCGACCAACAACAAAAATTCCGTCGCCATCAACAGGACCACCAGCCGGAACGCGCGCCCGATGCGGCTTCTCCAGGAGCTCGATATCCCGTCGACAAGGATGGGCGACATGGATGCGGCTACGGCTGTCGAAAACAAAACCGCCGCCGCCTTGAGCGAAAGCATCCGCATGCCGAGCATCCTCTCGACGGAGTTCAAGTCGGGCGCGAGGACGAGCGCCGCGCAAAGCGCGACGAAGCCCGCGACGCTGGCGATCATCATCTTGCGCAGGCTGTCCCGCTCGCCGTCCTCTTCGCGGATCAGCGCGGCGAGCAGCGCCGCCACGAGGGGATAGTTGAGGAGCATGGCCCTCATCGCCACGACGCCCGCCACCAGCCACGGGATGTCGGCCAGCCCGTCGCCGTAGAAGACGATGCCGAAGGCGAGAAGCGTCGCGCCCGCCGCCAGCAGGATGATCAGCAGCAGAACGCATTCCGCCAGAATCAATCCCGCGGTCAGCTTCAGCGCCCGGACCGCCCGCGCCGCCCAACGCATGGCCGTCCGCGCCGTCAAACGCATGGCCGCTCCGCCTCCGCGCGGCGGGCGCGGGTCCCGACGGGGACGGGCGCCGGGGCGAAGCCGGCATCCGTTTTCCGGCGCATCTCCCGGGTCGGCGGCGGGCGGAGGCTCACGGCGGACGGACGCTCAGCGGGCCTTGAGCAGGAACGTCACCGGGCCGTCGTTCTCCAGCGACACCCGCATGTCGGCGCCGAATTCCCCGCTCGCCACGCCGCCGCGCCGCCGCCGGGCCAATTCGACCAGCCGGGCGTACAGGGCGCGGGCCGCGGCCGGCTCCATGGCCGCGGAAAACCCGGGACGCAGCCCCTTGTCGGTCGAGGCCGCCAGCGTGAACTGGGACACCAGCATCAGCTCGCCGCCGGTGTCTTCGAGGCTCAAGTTCATCCTGCCGTCCTCGTCGTTGAACACCCGGTAGGCCAGGATCCGCTCCAGCAACTTCGCGGCGAGCGCCTCCGTGTCCCGCCGCTCGATGCCGATGAAGGCCAGCAGGCCCGCGCCGGTCTCGGCATGCGTCCTGCCGCCGACCGCCACCCGCGCCCGGCTCACGCGCTGTATGAGCGCCAGCATCCCCCGCCCGCTATTCGGCCGTCTCGAGGCTTCGGGCGATGCCGCGCGCGGCGCGCACCAGCGCATCGACGATGCCGGGTTCGGACGCCGAATGGCCGGCGTCCCGGATGATGTGCAGCTCCGAGGCGGGCCAGCGGCCGTGCAGCGCCAGCGCGTTGTCCAGGGGGCAGACCATGTCGTAGCGGCCGTGGACGATGTGTCCGGGGATGCGGTCGATCCGCCCCATGTTCTCGAGGATGGGGTTCTCCTCGAAAAACCGCCGGTCCCTGAAGTAGTGGGTCTCGATGGCGGCGAGCGCCAGCGCGTTGTGCGGCCTGGTGAACCGGGCCATGGTCTCCGCGCTCGGGCGCAGCTTCGCGCAGTTTCCCTCCCAGGCCGCCCAGGCCTTCGCCGCCGCCATCCGGGCCACCTCGTCCTCGCCGGTGAGCCGCCGGTGGTAGGCGCCCACCGGATCGTCCCGCTCCTCCTCCGGCAAAATCCCGATGAACGCCTCCCAATGGTCCGGGAACACGCGGTTCGCCCCGTCCCGGTACAGCCAGTCCAGGTCGCGCCGCCGGCACAGAAAGATCCCGCGCAGCACCATGGCCGAGACCCGCTCCGGATGCCGCTGCGCGTACAGCAGGCTCAGGGTGGAGCCCCAGGAGCCGCCGAACAGCACGAAGCGCTCGACCTCCAGCAGTTCGCGAATGGCCTCAATGTCCGCGATCAGATCGTCGGGGGTGTTGTCCGACAGTTCGCAGTGGGGGGTGGAGCGGCCGCATCCGCGCTGGTCGAAGGTGATGATGCGGTACGCCGCCGGATCGTAAAACCGTCTGGAACTGGCGTCGCAGGCCGCCCCCGGCCCGCCGTGCACGAACAGCAGGGGGATGCCGTCCGGGTTCCCCGCCTCGTCCAAGTACAACTCGTGGCCGCCGGACACCTTCAACCGGCGCCGGCTGTACGGCTTGATCTCCGGAAACAGCACGAGCATGTCGCCGTTCCTCCCGTCGTCCCCGCGCGGCGCCCGTCCAATGCTAAGGCGCCGGCCCGGGCATTGGTAGCCGGGCGAAGGGGCTCAGGCCTCCCGCGCCGTCGCGCCGGACGGACGGACGGCCCGGCTCCGCCCCGGCCGCCGGGTCTCGGGCTCGACGACGCCAGCGCCGGCGAGCCCCAGATCCCGCAGGCGGGCGGCGTGCAGGCGGCTCAGCATGCCCCGGTCGCAGTAGAGAAGGCACCGGCCGGACAGCTCCAGGTCGCCCAGCCTCCCCGCCAGCTCGTAAAAGGGCACCTCAAGCACCCTGTCGGCTCCCTCGGCCAGCGCCTTCGGCAACCGCCGGAACGCGCGCTCGTCGGGGTGGCGGATGTCGATCACCGTGCTGCCCGGCGGCGCGGCGCGGACCACCGGCACCTCCTCCGGCGCGCCGCCGGGGCCGGCATCGGCGATGAGCCGGCTGTCGGCGTCGGCCAGCGCCCGGTCCAGCACGCCGAAGTCGAAGCGCGCCTCCTCGCGCCGGATCCTGTCGGGACGGGCCCGGGTGGTCGGATTGCTCGAGACGGCCGCGCAGTATTCCGGGATGTGCCGGGAAAAAGCCTCCGTGCCGATGTCCCGGGCGGTGTCGATGATCTCCTGCTTGCCCGCGGCGATCAGGGGCCGCAGCACCAACGCATCCGAGGCCTCGTCGATGACCGCCAGGTTGTCCAGCGTCTGGCTGGAGACCTGGGCGACGCTTTCGCCGGTCGCCAGCGCCTTGACCTCAAGTTCCCGGGCCGCCCGTTGCGCCGCGCGCAGCATCATCCTCTTCAGCACCACCCCGGTCAGGGGGCCGTCGATCCGCGCCAGGATCTGCTCGGCCACCGCCTCGAAGGGGACCGAAACGAAACGGACCGGATGGGAACTGTGGTACTTCATCCACAGGAACAGCGCGACCTCCCTCACCGCCAACTCGTGCTCCCGGCCGCCCAGGCTGAAAAAGCAGAAATGGGTCCGCAGCCCCCGGCGCATGCACAGGTAGCTGGACACGGCCGAGTCGAACCCGCCCGAGATCAGCGACAGCACCGCGCCCTGGGAGCCCAGCGGAAAGCCGCCGAGACCCCGCCGGCGCCCGGTCACCAGGTAGAAGCGGTCGTCGCGGATCTCCATGGCGACCTGCACGTCCGGGTCGCCCAGATCGACGCCCGCCGCGTCGGTCTCGCGGCACAGGACGGCGCCGACATGCCGCTCCACGTCCATCGACCTGAAGCCGTGGCGTCCGCTGCGCCTGCAGCGCACCGCGAAGGTCCGCCCGGCCAGCCGCTCCCCGAAGCGGGCCAAGGCCAGTTCCGCCATGCCGTCGAGAGAGGGCAGGGCGAACCGCTCCGCCATCAGGATCTGGCCGACGCCCGGCACGCGGGCCAGCCGCCGCCACAGCCGTTCGCGGCGCTCCGGGTCGTCGCCGGGCGCCGCCGCCTCCAGACTGTCCCAGGCCGCCGTCACCGTCACGTCCGGATCCTGCTCCCGGAGCACGTCCTTCAGGTTCCGGCGCAACTGGCGGATCAGCCGCCAGCGGACCGCCCGGCCCTTGACGGTGATCTCGGGGTACAGCTTGATCAGGAACAGCATGTCGG
>CAYSVD010000221.1:0-14544 GCA_964434395.1 uncultured Pseudohongiella sp. | reverse complement strand
GATCCACACCGCGCCGGCCTCGGTCTTGCCGAACTTCTGGCCGTCGGCCCGGGTCACCAGCGGCAGCGTCAGGCCGTACACCCGCCCGCGGTGCAGCCGGCGGGTCAGGTCGATGCCGCCGGTGATGTTGCCCCACTGGTCGCTGCCGCCGATCTGCAGCGTGCAGCCGTGGCGCCGGTACAGTTCGGCGAAATCGTACGACTGCAGCAGCAGGTAGCTGAACTCGGTGAAGGAGATGCCGCCGTCCTCCCGCTCGATCCGCTGCCTGACCGCCTCCTTGCGGATCATGGCGTTGACCGAGAAGTGCTTGCCGACGTCCCGCAGGAAGCTCAGCACGCCGCAGTTTTCGGTCCACTCCAGGTTGTCGACCAGCAACGCCGAGTTCTCCCCGCAGTCGAAATCGAGGAACCGGCCGAGCTGGGGCCTTAGGCTCTCCACCCGGCGGCGGATGACGTCGGCCGAATCCAGCCGCCGCTCGCTCGCCTTGAAGCTGGGATCGCCGATCATGCCGGTGGCGCCGCCGACCAGCGCGATGGGGCGGTGCCCCGCCATCTGGAAGCGCCGAAGGACCAGCAGCGGCACCAGGCTGCCCACGTGCAGGCTCTCCGCGGTGGGGTCGAAGCCGCAGTAGAGGGTGCGCGGGCCGCCGGCCAGGTGGGCGGACAGCCCGTCGCCGCCGGCCGTCTGGGCGATCAGCCGGCGCTCGCCGAGCTCGCTGATGATGTCCGGGGCGGTGCCCGCCATGGTCGCGTCCGGGTCGGAAATCCAGGGGCGGGGCCGGATTCTACAGGGAACAGCGCGCCGGACTCCACCGACGCGCCGGGTTCAGCCGGGTTTCGTCAAACGGGATTTCGCCGCTATAATCCCGCGCCCTTCCGCTGCGAGGCGCAGGAAACATGGGCGACAACGCGACTCCGGGGCGCCTGGCCCGCCGGAGGCCGGGCGACCTCGGCTACCTGGCCGGCATCGCGCTCGCGCTGGCCGGAGCCCTGTCGTTGCCCGTCTGGGACCGGGACGGGCCCGCCGCGCCTCTCCAGGCCCGGGCGCCCGCCCCGGCGCCGGCGGCCGAGGACGGGCCGGACGGCGCGCCGCCCCCCCGGGCGGAGCCCGCCGGCGGCCGGGATGCCGGGACAGCGCCGGCCGATGACGGACCCTCCGGGGCGGCGCCGGCCGGGGACGGGCCCGCCTGGCGCACGGTGGAGGTCCGGGACGGGGACAGCGCGTCCGCCATCTTCGCCCGCCTGGGCCTCGGCGAGGGGGATCTCGCCGCGGTGCTGAACGCCGCCGGCGAGCGGCCCGCGCTCGAGCGGATCCATCCGGGGTACCGGCTGGACTTCATGATGCCCGAGCCGGGGCGGCTGGAGCGGTTGCGGGTGTTCACCTCCCCCCTCGAGGGCTACCTGTACCGGCGCGACGCGTCCGGCTTCCGGACGGAGCCCATCGCGCGCGAGGCGGAGACGCGCCGGGTGCTGAAGCTGGGCGCCATCGACGACAACCTGTTCCTGGCCGGCCGGCGCGAGCGGATCCCCGCCGGACACATCATGGAGATGGCCGACATCTTCGGGGGCGTCGTCGACTTCATCCTGGACCCGCGCAAGGGGGACCGCTTCAGCATCCTGTACGAGCGGAAGTACTACGACGGCGAATTCGTCGGCGACGGCGACATCCTCGCCACCGAGTACGTCAACCGGGGCAGGACCCACACCGCGGTGCGCTACGTCGGCCTGGACGGGCGGGCCGGCTACTACACGCCGGACGGCGAGAACCTGCGGAAGGCCTTCCTGCGCAATCCGCTGGACGTCTTCCGCATCACCTCCGGCTTCAGCCCGCGGCGCCGGCACCCCATCCTCAACACCATCCGCGCCCACCGGGGAACCGACTACGCCGCGCCCGCCGGCACGCCGGTGCGCGCCACCGCCGACGGCCGCGTCAAGATCGCCGCCCGCAACGGCTCCTTCGGCAACCTGGTGGTGCTGCAGCACGGCGGCGGGCTGGAGACGAAGTACGCGCACCTGTCGAGGTTCGCGGTGCGCGAGGGCGACGCGGTGGCCCAGGGCGGCACCATCGGCTACGTCGGCGCGACCGGCGCCGCGACCGGCCCCCACCTGCACTACGAGCTGCTCAGCGGCGGCGTGCACCAGGATCCGCGCGTGTTCCTCGACCGGATGCCCAGGTCCGAATCCGTCGGCCCGGACGAGATGGACCGCTTCACGGCCCACGCCGCCGGCGTGCTGCGCCACCTCCAGCGCCCGGACCTGGCCGGGGCATCGAGCCCGCCGCCGCCCGTCGCGGACTGACCTCCCCGTGAGCGGCCCGTTGTATGTCGGACTCAGCTCCGGCACCAGCATCGACGGCGTCGACAGCGTCCTGGTGCGCTTCGACGGCGGGCGGCCGGAGTTGCTGGCGAGCCTCCACGGCGAGACCGGCGCGGAGCTGAAGCGGACCGTGCTGGCCCTGTGCGAGGGCGGCGGCCTGTCCCTGGAGCTGCTGGGGCGGACCGACGTCCGGCTCGGCCGCTTCTTCGCCGAAACCGCGCTGGCGCTGCTGGACGGCGCCGGGGTCGAGCCCGCCGAGGTGGCCGCCATCGGCAGCCACGGCCAGACCGTCTGGCACCAGCCCCGCGGCGAGCACCCCTTCTCCCTGCAGATCGGGGATCCCAACACCATCGCCCAGCTGACCGGCATCGCCACGGTGGCGGACTTCCGGCGCCGCGACATGGCGGCGGGCGGCCAAGGCGCGCCGCTGGCGCCCGTGCTGCACGAGAACGTCTTCGCCTCCCCCGAAAAGACCCGGGCCATCATCAACGTGGGCGGCATCTCCAACATCACCTTGCTGGAGAAGTCCGGCGGACGGAAGGCCTTCGACGCCGGCCCGGCCAACGTGCTGATGGACTACTGGACCGCCAGGCACCGGGGGCGGCGCTACGACGAGAACGGCGACTGGGCCGCGACGGGCGCGGCCAGCCCGCGGTTGCTGTCCGGGCTGCTCGACGAGGAGTTCTTCTCGCTCCCCCTGCCGAAAAGCACCGGGCGCGAGCTGTTCAACGGCGCGTGGCTGGAGGCGAAGCTGGCGGCGTTCGGGGAGCCTCTGGCGCCCGAGGACGTCCAGGCCACCCTGCTCGAGCTGACGGTGCGCTGCCTGACGGACGCGCTGGGCGGGCTGCCGGCCCGGCCGGACGAGATCCACGTCTGCGGCGGCGGCGTCCACAACCGCCTGTTCATGCGGCGGCTGGCCGAGGCGATGCCCGGCTGCCCGGTCGGGACCACGGCGGCGCTGGGGGCGGATCCCGACTGGGTGGAGGCCATCGCCTTCGCGTGGATGGCGCGGCAGGCCCTGGCCGGCGCCCCCATCGACACCGGCCCCTTCACCGGCGCGAAGCGGCCGGTGCGGCTCGGCGGCGTGTACGCCGGCGGCTCCTGAGGCAGGCCGCTCAGATCGAGAAGGAGGCGCCGCAGCCGCAGGTGGTGGAGGCCATCGGGTTCTCGACCACGAAGCGCGAGCCCTCCAGCCCCTCGACGTAGTCGATCTTCGCGCCCACCAGGTACTGGTAGCTCAGCGGGTCCACCAGCAACGCCGCGCCCCGGTTCTCGATCACGGTGTCGTCCTCGTTGACGTTCTCGTCGAAGGCGAACCCGTACTGGAACCCCGAGCAACCGCCGCCGGTGACGAACACGCGCAGCTTGAGCCTGTCGCCGCCTTCCTCGGCGACGAGGCTTTGCACTTTCGCCGCCGCGTTGTCGGTGAACGACATGACGGCGGGCTCTGCGGTCTGCACTGCGGACATGGCGCGCTCCCTTCGCGGCGGGCCGGCGACGGCCGCCATTGTCGCAGATTCCGGGGGGTGTTATCAATTCCGAGTCTTGGCAGTGTCTTGGCCGAGTCTTGGCCGTGTCCCGAGTCTTGGCCGTGTCGCGGACCGTGTCTTGGCCATTCCGGGGTCTTGGCCGTGGGTCTTGGCTTCCGGGGCCTTGGCTTGGAGGGCCTTGGCCAGATAGCCCTCATCCATCCCGACCGGGCGCCGGACCAGCTAACCGATCCCGACCGCCTGCGGGGCGGAGTGAAGCCGCCCAACGGCCCGCAGGCGGCTTACATGCTTCCTACGCGCGCTTTCCGTGGTTCATCGTCATCAGGGTCATGTCCGCCGCCGAGGTCAGCCAGCGCGGCCGCTTAGGGCCCGGCGCCGCAGGAATATGGGCGTCCGCCCAGACCCGCCCATGTCCATGCGGCTTCGCCGCTGGGGATGTAGCAGGGCCCTGCGGTCGATGGGACCGCGGCGGGGTTCCTTCATTCATCCTGTCGGGTGCATCCCGCCGTACGCCGTCCGATTCTATGGTTGCGTTGAGGATTTTGCTGGAGGTCGGCGCATCCCATGCTCCAGCGACCCAGTGATCCTTGATCGGTCGTGGCCGCGGTGGACTGCGGAGATAGCGCGGGGCCGGTTGCGGGGACGTAGGGGGGCGGTTGGCAGCTGCCCGCGCTTGCGATCTATCGTCCCCCGTCCTTATTCCATTTCGTCGCGTTCGCTCTTTCTCAGGTTGATTTCATAGCGCGCCGCGCCTTCGGGCCCTTCCACCATTTCGATCACCCTCATATTTAAAAGTCCGAGCAAGTCGCTGGCGGCGGTTTTCTCGTCGCCCCCAGCTATCATGACATATTCTTCCTGGGCGCGATTTCTATCGAATCCTCTTGTGTCCTCTCGAAACATGTGCGCGATGAACTTGCTTTGCCGGTCGTTGAGATTGGGGGAGTGTTTATCCCATAGGCGCGTCTTCAGTATAACTTCACGAGCCCGGTCTATCGCCTTCTCTCTGGCCATGCGCACATGGTCCGCGAACCAGAGCATCCATAATGTGGCGTCCATGTCATGCTGTTGGGCGTTTTGCATGGCGCCGTAGTATCCTTGCTTGTTTTCTTCTATGACGGATGACAGGCCGTAGGGAATGGGCCCGCCGGCGTCTTGGGCAAGGGCCTTGTCGGCAATCGCCCGCCCTACGCGTCCGTTGCCATCCCCGAATGGGTGGATGCTTTCAAAATAGACATGGGCCAGACCGGCTCGGACGATGCCGTTTATCCCGCGCGAGTTGTTGAACCAGTCGATAAATCGGTCCATGTCTTCGGGAACTCTTGCCGGGGGCGGGGCCACGTAACTGATTTCATCAATCCCCCCCGACATATCAACGACATGCATGATGCAGGTCCGCCAGCGTCCCCTCTCAATCTCGTACCCGGAACTATCTTTCTCCCCTTCGGCGATGATCATCCGCTGCCACTCCCAAAGCCGCTCTTTCGTCAGGGGCTCGTCGAAGTGTTCTCTGACGGAAACCATCAGTTCGGCGACCCCTTCCGCCCTGTTTTGTCCTCTTTTGATTGGGGCCGGGTCCTTCGCCAAGCGCCTGCGTATGGAATCCCGAACATCCTTGCGGCTGACATAGACGCCCTCGATGCTCGATGTGTTGACCGCCTCCTGCACCATGACATCGAGCATCGCGTTCTCGCGATCGGAACCGGGGAGGGAATCGATCTCCTTATCGAGCCTGACGGCGCTTTGATCGCAGGATGCTCTTTGGAGTACCTCATCCTCATTAAATGTGAATATCGGCCATTCATTGAGTTCCCAAACATATTTCATGAACCCTACCCCTTATGCGGCGAACGCTAGCGCCTTCCCCATTTATAATATGCTTGCGGGGTGGCCCCGTCAACCAGATAACCCGCATCCATCTTGGGAGGCCTCGCGCCGGACCCGTTGCCGGACGGCGGTTCGCGCTCGCGAGGTCGCAGGCCGGGTTTGGGGGCATCGGCGCCCCCCATGCTCTTGCGGGGCTGATCGCGGCTATGGACATGGGCTGAATACCGTCGGCCGCGGCGCGCGATTCCGAGCGGTCAGCGGTTTTTATCTACCCGCATCCAAGCGTCATTCATTCTCCTCCATATTGATCTTGTAGCACGTTGCCTTATTGGGGGCTTTCTCTATTTTTATCGCTCCCATCTCCGAAAGTCCGTGCAGGTCGCCTACGGCGACCTTCTCGTCGCACCGCGCCATCTTCATATATTGCAATGTCGCGGCATTGCCCTTGAAGCCTTGAATGCCTTGGCGGAGCATGTAAGAGATGAACCTGCTTTGGCGGTCGTTGAGATTGGTGGAGTATTTGTCCCACAGGCGCGCCTTCCGCAGCGCTTCGCGTACGCGATCTACCGCCATTTCCTGACCCCGACGTACATAATCCGCGAACCACAGCAGCCACAATGTGGCATCCATGTCATACCTTTGCGCGCTTTGCAGACCGCCGATGTATCCTGACCGATTTTCTTTTATGGCCGCCGATATGCTGAAGTGGATGGGCCCGTTGGCGTCTTGCGCGAGGGCCTTGCCGGAGATCGCGCGCCCTACGCGCCCGTTGCCGTCGCCGAAAGGTCGGATGCTTTCAAAGTAGGCATGGGCCAGGCCGGCGCGGATGATGCCGTTCATCCCGCGCGAGTTGTTGAACCAGTCGATGAATCGGTCCATCTCTCGCGGAACCCATTTCGGCGGCGGCGCTTCGTAGTCGACTTTTACAATGCGCCATCGTGACAATCCAGCGACCTGCCTGCCGCGGGTTCGCCACCGTCCCTTTTCTATCGGGTTGCCGTATACGTCTACGTCATCGACGACCATCGCCTGCCATTCCCAAAGCCGCTCTTTTGTCAGCGGCTCATCGAAGTGTTCCCTGACGGAAACCATCAGCTCGGCGACCCCATCCGCCATGCTTGCGCCCCCCTTGCGGGGCGCGGCGTCTTTCTCGATATGTCGGCGGATGGACTCAAGAACATCCTCGCGGCCGACATGCACGCCCCCGATGCTCGATGTGTTGACCGCCTCCTGCGCCATGACATCAAGCATCGCGTTCTTTTTCTCCGCATCGGGGATGGAATCAATTTCCTCGGCGAGTCCAATCGCGCCGAGGGCGCATTCGTCCGCTCTTTGGAGTACCGCATCCTCACCGTATATGAACGCCGGCCACCCTTTGAGTTGCCAGACGTACTTCATGGAACTTCTCCTACCTATACGAGGCGCGCGTCGGCATCTTCTCATCCATAATATGCTTGAGGGGCTGGCCCGTCAACTCGATAACCACTCGATAACCACCTCTCGATAACCACCAGATAACCATCATTCCGAGGCCTTGGCTTCCCGGGCCTTGGCTGTCGCGGGGCCTTGGCCGGGTCGCTGGATCCTGGCCGGAGTCTTGACCGGCCCGGCGAAGCGGCGGACGAGGTTTTTCCGCCGCCGCCCGGCCACGCAAGCCATGAAACCGGGGATGCCGGGCATGAGGTTCCCGCGGAGACGCCGCATGACGTCGCATCGCCCCGACCGACGCAAAGCTTCCGCGCCTCCCGCGAGACGGGGGATGACCGGGCCTCTCCGCGCGGCCCCTCAGGGCAGCGGCGCGATGCCGTCGAGCCCGAGGGTCTCGTCCAGTCCGAACATGATGTTCATGTTCTGGACGGCCTGGCCGGCCGCGCCCTTGATCAGGTTGTCCTCGGCGGCCACCACCACCACCGTCCGCGAATCGGCGAGATGGCTGACCGACAGGACGCAGCGGTTGCCGCCCCGCGCGTCGCGGGTCGCCGGCAGTTCCCCCGCCGGCAGCACCTCCACGAAGGGCTCGCCGGCGTAGCGCTCCTCGAACGCCGCCTGCAGCCGCGCCGCCGTGACCCCGGCGCCCTCCTTTTCCGATGCGTACAGGGTCGCCAGCAGGCCGCGGATCATGGGCGCCAGATGCGGCACGAAAGCAAGGCCCACCGAGGCCTCCGCCGCCGGCTCGAGCGCGGCGCATATCTCCGGATGGTGCCGGTGCCCCGCCACGCCGTAGGCGCGGACCGATTCCGACGCCTCGCCCAGCAGGTAGTCCCGGGCGAGCTTGAGGCCCGCGCCGCTGACGCCGGATTTGGCGTCCGCGATCAGCCGGCCGGGATCGACCAACCGGTTCTCCAGCAACGGCAGGAAGCCCAGCAGGACGGCCGTCGGATAGCAACCCGGCACCGCCACCAGCGCGGCCCGGCGGATGGCGTCCCGGGCGGTCTCGGGCAGGCCGTAGACCGCCTCCGCCGCCAAGTCCGGCGCGGCGTGGGGGATGCCGTACCAGCGCTCCCACAGGGCGATGTCCCGCAGCCGGAAATCCGCCGACAGGTCGATCACCCGCGCGCCCCGGTCCAGCAGGGCGGGCGCCGAACGCATGGCGGCGCCGTGGGGCGTGGCGTAGAACACCACGTCGCATTCGCCGAGGGCCGGGTCGTCCGGCGCACTGAGATCAAGGTCCAGGCGCCCGCGCAGGTTGGGAAGGCGCCGGCCGACGGGGACGCCCGCCTCGGAGCGCGAGCAGGCCGCCGCGATCTCGACTCGGTCGTGGCCGGCGAGCAACCGCAACAACTCCGCGCCGGCGTATCCGGTGGCGCCCACCACTCCCGCCCTGATCACCGCATGCTCCCCCGCCTCCGCGACAAACCATTGTAATGTCCCTCGCCGCCCGGCCCAAGCCTGTGGCGGCGGCCTGTCGGCGGCCCGCACGGCGGCAGCGGCGACGGCGGCAGACGCGTTTCAACGAAATCCGGCGGCGGCGCCCGCGTTTTCAACAACCAGCTTGCGCCGATCAGCTCCTCAAAGACCTATGGAAACGCCCCAAAGGCGGCATGTTTCACGCGAAATAGGTGGAAGGTTTCACGCGAAATGAGCGGAAGGATCGCCATGAAATCCGCTATCGCTCCTCAAAAACCATGTAAAACGTCCAAAAGGCGGCATGTTTCACGCGAAATGAGGGGCATGTTTCACGCGAAATGGACGGCATCCTTGGCGCGAAATCCGCGGGTTTCTTTCGGCGTTCCTCAATCAAGCCCTCCGCCATGGAATCGTGGAACGGCTTTTTCCGGGCCGCCCACTCGAGTCCATCGAGGATGCGGCTGCCGGACGCGCCATGCCCCGGCGGCTTCTGGACCCTACCCCGCCCGGACTTCGTGCACACTTCCCATCGCCGCGACCCGGTCCCGGCATCGCATGCCCCGCAACGCCGGGCGGCGCACTCCGGCATAGGCGGAGCCGCAGGCGGCGTTTTCCAGCGTTTTCCGAGGGACTGGAGATCCCGGCCATGCTATCCTTCGCGGCTGGAGCAACACTGCGCCGCGCGACATGCCCCGGACCGGACCCCCTCGCATCCCCCCCGCCGCCAGGCCCGCTCGGTGACGGCGGTCCCGTCCGCCGATTCGTCGGCCCCGCTGGTTCTGTGCCTTTCCGGCCTGGACTGCACCGGCGGCGCGGGACTGTCGGCGGACATCGAGACCCTGATCATCCAGGGTTGCCGTTGTGTGCCGGTGGCGACCGCCCTGACGGTGCAGGACACCCGGGACGTCGCCGAGGTGGTGCCGGTCGATGCGGAGCTGTTGCTGCGGCAGGCCCGCGCGGCGCTGACCGACATCCCGGTCCAGTGCATCAAAGTCGGCCTGCTCCCCGCCGCCGAGACCGTCGAGGCGGTCGACGAGCTGCTGGCGCAGTGCCCGCACCACCCGGTGGTGCTGGATCCCGTCGCCCGCGCCGGCGGCGGGCGGGAGTTGGCGGGCCGGAAAGCGATGGACGCGGTCCGGCGGCGGCTGCTGTCCCGGACCACCGTGCTCACCCCCAACATCGCCGAGGCCAGGACGCTGGTGCCCGAGGCGGGAACCCTGGACGACTGCGGCGAGGCGTTGCTGGGGCTGGGTTGCGGACACGTGCTGATCACCGGCGCCCACGACAGGATCGACCGGGTCGTCAACCGGCTCTACTCGCCCGGCCGCCCGCCGCTGCTGTTCGACTGGGAACGGCTGGAGCACGAGTACCACGGCTCCGGATGCACCCTGGCGGCGGCCATCGCTGGTTGCCTGGCCATGGGGATGGAGGACATCGAAGAGGCGGTCGGCAGGTCGCAGCACTACGTCTGGGAGGCCCTGCGCACCGGCGAGGCCGTCGGCCACGGCCAGCTGTTGCCCAACCGCGGCTGGATGCTGTCCGGACGGGACGATGAGGATGATGACGGAGACCGGGACGAAAACGGGGACTGGGAGGAGAAGGACTGATGCCGCCCGCCGGACGCGTGCGCGGAGTGTACGCCGTCACCGACGACGCGTTGCTGGCCCGGGATCCCGGCCTCCGGTCCGTGGCGGCGGCGCTGGGGGCGGGCGCGGCGCTGCTGCAGTACCGCGGCAAGACGGGCGGGGCGGCGCGGCGGCGGGAGCTGGCCGGGCGCCTGCTCGCCCTGTGCGGACGCTTCGGGACGCCGCTGGTGATCAACGACGACATCGAGCTGTGCCGGGAGACCGGCGCCGCCGGGGTGCATCTGGGCAGGACGGATCCGGACCCCGCCCTGGCGCGCGCGCGCCTGGGTCCGGACGCCGTCGTCGGCGTCACCTGCCACGACTCGGTCGGGCTCGCGCTGGACGCCGAGCGCGCCGGCGCCTGCTACGCCGCCTTCGGCCGCTTCTTCCCCTCCCGGACCCGGCCGGACGCGCCGTCCGCCCCGGTGGAGGTGCTGGCCCGGGCGAAGCGGGCCCTGTCGATACCCGTCGTCGCGATCGGCGGGATCGACGCGGAAAACGGCGCGGCCCTGGTCCGCGCCGGCGCCGACGCGCTGGCGGCGGTGCGCGGGATATTCGGCGCCGCCGACCCCGCCGGGGCCGTCCGGCGGCTGGCGGCGCTGTTCGACGCCGCCCGCGGCGCTCCGGAAGGCCGGACGGAGGCGGGCGGAGGGCGGCCGGCGGCGGGCGGAGGGCGGCCGGCGGAAAGGAGGCAGGCATGAAGGGCTATCACGTGTACGGCGTGGGCAACGCGCTGGTGGACAAGGAGTTCGAGGTCGAGGACGGCTTCTTCGAGGAGACGGGCATCGAAAAAGGGCTGATGACCCTGGTGGAGCGGGAGGAGCAGGACCGGCTGCTGGCGCGGCTGCTCGACACGGTCGGCCTCAAGAAGCGCGCCGGCGGCGGCTCGGCCGGCAACTCGCTGTACGCCCTGACCCAGTTCGGCGGGCGGGCCTGCTTCTCCTGCAAGGTGGCGGCGGACGACACCGGGGACTACTACCTGGAGCAGCTCGGCCACCACAACATCGACACCACCGTCGGCCTGCGCGAGGAGGGGCATTCGGGGCGCTGCCTGATCATGATCAGCCCCGACGCCGACCGCACCATGCTCACCTGCCTCGGCGTTTCGGCGGGCCTTTCGGTGGACGACCTGGACTTCGAGGCGGTGGCGAAGTCGCGCTACGCCTACGTCGAGGGCTATCTCGTGGCGTCCCCGCCCGCGAAGGCGGCCATCCTCGCGCTGATGGACTTCGCCAGGAAGAACGGCGTGAAGACCGCGGTCACGCTGTCCGACCCGTCCATCGTGGAATGCTTCAGGGACGACATCGGCGAGGTCCTGGAGGGCGGCGTGGACCTGCTGGTGGGCAACGAGCGCGAAGCGATGCTGTTCACCGGCGCATCCTCCCTCGAGGACGCCTGCGCCCGCCTCGAGGGGAGCGCCGGGCGGTTCGTGGTCACCCGCGGCGCGACGGGCGCGCGGCTGTTCGACGGCGCCCGCTACACCGATATCCCCGGGCGCCGGGTGAAGGCGGTGGACACCACCGGCGCCGGCGACATGTTCGCCGGCGCCCTGCTGTACGCCGTCACCCACGGCCACGACTTCGCCGCGGCGGGGCGGCTGGCAGTGCACGCCTCGGCCGAGGTGGTCAGCGAATACGGCCCGCGCCTCGAGGCCGGCGCCCATCCGCGCCTCCTGCGCGAGGCGTTCGGGGCGGAGGACGATGCGCCCGCGCCGGGCGCCGGGGGCGGTCCCGCGGGCCGCCGCCCCGAAACATCCTAAGGCGGCGCGTCCCCATCGCGGCCGGCGGCCGCAGGGGGCGCGAAGTTCCCGGCGGCGCGCCGTTCAAGCTCCGCGCCGTCGGCCAGCCCCTTCTCCGCCAGCAGGCCCTCCAGCGCGGCGAGCCAGCGGCGCCAGGCGACGGCGTCCGGATCCTCCTGGCCGTCCGCCCCCGGCGCGGCCCGCATCGCCCGGCCCAGCGCCCGCGACCATTCGTCCCGGCCCAGCGCCCCCCGGTCCTGAAGCGCCACCACCAGGGCGAAGGCCCGCGCCTGCCAGGGCGCGCCGAAGGGGGCGGGGCCGTCCGGCGGCGGGGCGGGCGCGCTCACCGGCCCGCCGCCTCGAGGTAGGGCTCGAACAGGTCGATGCGGACCTCGTCGCCGTCCGCCCCGCCCCACAGCGTCTTGGCGTCGAAGCGCACCGAGTACAGGTGCTCGCCGCGCCGCTCGCCGCGGGCGTGGGCGTCGGGGTAGACATAGACGCCGTAGCAGGCCGCCACCTCGCCCACGCGCCCCTGCGCGTAGGCGGGCGCGCGGGTGTGGCCGGACCCCTCCATCCGCCGCACCCGCGCCCGGTCCCCGGTGGCGAAGGCCGGCGGGGCGCGCTCGGGCATCCGTGCGGAGGCGCCGCGTCCGAGCAACCGGACGGCCTCGGCCGGACCCGGCGCCCTCGCGGCGGACGCCGGCGCCTTCTCCTCCAGCAGCCGCACGAGGCCAGCCAGCCAGTTCTCGTAGTAGGAATGGGCCAGGTAGTCGGCCGGACGCTGGCGCTCGCGGGCGTGGCGGGACTCGTCGATGTTCCACAGCCCCAGCATGCCGGCGGCCAGGGTCAGCGCGAAGGCTCGGCGCTCCCACTCATGATGGAACACCGGCTCGACGTCCTCCGCCTCGGGCGCGACGGCGCCGAACCCGGGCCGTCCGCCCAGGTCGTGGGGGCCGCTCACGGCTCGTCCGCCGCCGCCGGGCCGCGGGCCGGCTCGATGCCGATCATGGCGTTGCGCGTCACCAGCGCGCGCAACCGCTCCTCGCTCCAGCCCTCCGTGCCGGCCGGGCGCATCGGCAGAACCAGGTAGCGCATCTCGGACGTGGAGTCCCAGACCCGGATGCGCGTCGAGGGGTCCGGCGCGACGCCGAACTCCGCCATCACCGCCCGCGGCTCCCGGACCGCCCGGGCGCGGTAGGACGGGGACTTGTACCAGGCCGGCGGCAGGCCCAGCAGGGTCCATGGGTAGCAGGAGCACAGCGTACACACCACCAGGTTGCGCACCCGCGGGGTGTTCTCGACCACCGTCAGGTGCTCGCCCTGGCGCCCGGCGTAGCCGAGCGACGCCGCCGCCGCGGCGGCGTCCTCGCGCAAGGCCGCCCGGAAGCCGTCGTCGACCCAGGCCTTGGCCACGACATGCGCGCCGTTGCGCGGCCCCACCTTGCGCTCGTAGGTCTCCACGATGGCGTCGAGGGCCTCCGGGTCGACCAGTCCCTTCTCCACCAGCAGGCTCTCCAGCGCCTCGACCCGCAGCGCGACCGCCTCGGGCGGCTCGGCGTGGCGGTCACTCCCCACGGCCGTCTCCCGCGGCGGCGCCTTCCGCCCGGAGCTCCATCCCCTCGAAGCTCCGCTCCAGGCCCGCGCCGCCGCCGGGCGCCCGGCCGCCGTCCACCGGAATCACGGCGCCGCTGACGTAGGCCGCCATCGGGCTGGCCAGCCACAGGCAACAGTCGGCGACCTCCTCGACGGCGCCGCAGCGGCCCAGCGGAACCGCCTGCCGGACCCGCCGCTCGGCCTCGGGGGTCGGAGCCAGCCGCGCCATGCCCTCGGTGCCTTCGATCGGGCCCGGCGCGACCGCGTTGACCCGGATCCCGTCCCGGCCCCATTCCAGGGCGCCGACCCGGGTGATCATGTCGACGCCCGCCTTGGCGGCGCACACGTGCATCTGCCAGGCCATAGGCGCGACGGCCTGGGGGGCGGAGATGTTGATCACGCAGGCGCCCGGCTTGCGCAGGTGCGGCCAGGCCGAGCGCATGACGTGGTAGGTGCCCAGCAGGTCGATGTCCACCACGGCCTTGAACGCGTTGGCGGACATGCCGACGGCTTTCGCCGGGAAATTCCCCGCCGCGCCGGACACCAGCACGTCCAATTCGCCGAAGCGCCCGCGGGCGTCTTCCAGCGCCCGCTCCACGGCGGGGCAGTCGCGCACGTCGGCGACGAAGCCGAGCGCCTCGCCGCCGTGCCGCTCCAGCGCCGCCACCGCCGCGTCGACCCTCTCCCGGTCGCGGGACAGCACCGCCACCCGCGCGCCGTGGCGGGCGAAGGCCTCAGCGATGCCCAGGTTGATGCCGCTGGTGCCGCCGGCGACGAACACCGCCCGGCCCGTGAAGTCGATCGTGACGGCCATGCCCTTCCCGCCCGCGGGTTCGCGGCGAACCGGTCCGGGGAAGACTACCGCAACTCCGTCCGGCGCGACAGGACGGCTCGGACGCGGAAAGAAAAAAGGCCCGGCCGCCTTTCCGGCGGCCGGGCCCCAGGGGTCCGGTCGGACGACCGCGCCGACGTTAGAAGGTCAGGCGGAATCCGGCGGTGTACACGCGCCCGAGCACGTCGTAGTAGCTCGGGAAGGTGTTGCCGGAGTTGGAGCCGGTGCTGGCCGCCTCGTTGCCCACGATCGGGGGCAACTCCTCGGTCAGGTTATCGAC
>CAYSVD010000220.1:0-3340 GCA_964434395.1 uncultured Pseudohongiella sp. | reverse complement strand
CGTCAGCCTCGCTCGCATACGAGCGCGGCAGCGAGCGGGCCAGCTTCGCGGCCGACCCCGGCACCAACGGCATGCGCTACGAAAGCCCTGTCATCAACGGCTTCCAGTTCGGCGCGTCGGGGGTGCTTAACGGGGCGAATGGATCTGAGCTAACCGATCATGATGACGATCCTGATACTGATAAGATCCGCGTACTCGGTGGCGAAAATCCAAACGGCAGCTTGGACGAGTTCAGCCTTGCGGTGAAGTACACCCTGCCGGTCGGACTGCAACTCGGGGCTGCGTTTGAGAGCAAGAGCTTGATCCAGAGCACGGTTGCCGCTGTAAACATTAAGGTAGGAGCAAATGCTACTCAAGAGGAAGATCTCGTTGGAGCTGTCACTCTGGGGACAAACCCTGTGGCTACCCTTGCCGCTGCAGGGATCAAGGACGCTGACGACGACATGTCCGGCTTCCGCTTCGGCGCCAAGTACGGCCAGGACAACTGGACGGTTGCTTACGAGTACCGCGGCTACGACGGCTTCAACGCCGGGATTGGGCCGGATGGCGGACTTCCGATCAAGGTGGCTACCATGGAAGCTGGCGAAGATCATTCTGATGTCTTGGGCAAATTCAGGAACGGCCTTGAGGTCAACGAGTACGTTGTCCACGCCGTCGGCGCCCAGGCCAAGGTCGACCGCTTCACCATGTCCGCCAACTACAGCATGGAGGAGAACACCTTCGCTGACGTGATCGAGGTGACCAGGGACACCATCGCCGTGGACGCGGCGTACCACCTGGGCTCCAAGAGCGCGGTGGCCATCGGCTGGAAGAAGATGGACCGCGAGGCGACGATAGGCGTTGGCTCGGTGTCAGACGACGTCTCCACCACCTACATGTTCTACCGGGTGGACTTCTAGTCCAAGCCACTAGGCAAACGAAAAGGGGGCCGCAAGGCCCCCTTTTTTTGTCTGTGACAAACCCTAAATTTAGCGAAGCCGCATCCTCTGCAGCGCCTTGTGTCGCCTGATCCAGATACGGACTTGTCCCTTTCCGCACCCCGTTGAACAGCTGCCATTCAGGCTGTCCCTGTCAGAACCGATCGATCCGTTCACCCCGGCATCGACCTGCCCCGGCCTGCGTGTAGAATGGAGGGAAACTGCAGGATCAAGTCAGCCATGTTCGACCACTCAAACCTTCCTTACCAAGCCCGCGAGGACACCTCCCTCGCCGGCGAGCCCACCCCCTCGCTCCTTTGCAGGTTCGGCGACACCAATGTCCGCGGCCTGTGGGTCGAGGTCGTGGGCACCGACCGCTTCGTCCACGGGATCACCATCGACACCGCCGGCGGGAAGCTGGCGAGGAAGGGCACCTGCCGCGGCCGCAGCGAGCTTGCGAAGAGGGCTGAGGCACAGATCCGCGACTTCCTCGCCCACCCCCTCAACCGCCCCTCGCTGCCGCTGTGGAGGCACGAAGACCCCGCGAGCCACGAGGCGGCGATGGGGTTCCTCAGGGCGATCCCGCCCGGCGAGACCCGCTCCTACGCTCAGCAGGCCGCGGCGGTCCGCAAGGCCGTCGGCGGCGGCTTTAACGCGCGCAACGCCGGCAACGCCAACCGCCGCAACCGCTACCCGCTGGTGATCCCCTGTCACCGCGTCGTGCGCACAGGCGGCGACGTCGGCGGCTTCATGGGATCCGAGGGCGGCAGGGCCCGCTCCCTCAAGGCCGCGCTCCTGCGCCGCGAGGGCGCGCTGTGACGGCGCCGATGCCCTGAGCCCCGGGGGTTCCCCGCCCCGATACAAACTGATACATCTCCGCAACACGCCGCAACGCATTCAATGCCTAGAATGCCCGCCGGGAAGCTGGGGCAGGCAAGGGGCCTTGGGACAGGAATCCCCGGGGGGAGAACAGGGACATGAGAGAATACGCACATAGCAGGGGAGCGCTCCGCCTGGCGCTTTTGGCGCCGGCGGTGATGGCGGCAGGGCTGTCAGCCCTGCCGGCGTCAGCCGAGCAGATCGAGATCGTCGGCTCCTCCACCGTCTATCCCTTCAGCACGGTCGTCGCCGAGCGCTTCGGCCAGGTGCGCGGCGTCGCGGTGCCCAAGGTCGAGTCGACCGGCACCGGCGGCGGCATGAAGCTGCTGTGCGCAGGGATAGGCGACGGGCACCCCGACATCAGCAACGCCTCGCGGGCGATCAAGGCCTCCGAGGTCGAGCTGTGCGCCTCAAACGGCGTCTCCAGGCCCCTTGAGGTCAAGATCGGCTTCGACGGCATCGTCATGGCTAGCAGCCTAAGCAGCGACGCCATGTCGCTCACCCGCGAGGAGGTCTTCCTCGCGCTTGCCCGCGACCTGCCGGATTCCTCGGGCGAGCTCCGCCCGAACCCCCACGTCAGGTGGAGCGACATAAACCCGTCCCTGCCCAACACCGAGATCCGGGTCTACGGCCCGCCGCCGACCTCCGGCACGCGCGACGCGTTCGTCGAGCTCGCCATGGAGGAGGGTTGCGAGGCCGCCCCCGGCATGGCGGCCCTCAAGGCCGCCGACGGGGAGCGGTTCGAGGCCGCCTGCGCCTCGGTCCGCGAGGACGGCGCCTTCATCGAGGCCGGCGAGAACGACAACCTGATCATCCAGCGCCTGGTCTCCAACGAGGACTCGTTCGGGATCTTCGGCTACTCCTTCCTCGAGGAGAACGTCGACCGGGTCCGCGGGGTCTCTATCAACGGCGTCGAGCCGACCTTCGAGTCGATCGAGGCCGGCGACTACCCGCTCGCGCGCCCGCTTTACTTCTACGTCAAGGCCGAGCACGCAGCAAGCAAGCCCGGGCTGTCCGAGTTCGTCCGGTTCTTCGTCTCGGACGCCGCCGTCGGCCCGGACGGCTTCCTGGTCGACCGCGGCCTTATCCCGCTGCCGGCCGCCGAGCTCGGCGCGGTCCGCTCGGCGGTCGAGCGGGCCCTCTAGCCGGACCCGGCCGCCTCCGGCCCTAGGGGGGCGCGACAGGGATGCCCCGCAACGGAACTATAATGCCCCACAGCGCCCCGGCGCCGGGGCGACCGGAGAGCTAGCCATGGTTCCGATGACGGCGGCCGCCCTGGCCGCGGCCCTGGGCGCGGCGGCGGCCGCGATGGCCCTGGTCCCCGCCGGCCCCGGCCGGCCGGGCCCTTCGCGCACGGCCTGCGCCGGCTACGCGGCGGCGTCCGCGGCGCTGTGCGCCGCAGCCGTCCTGCTTGCCGCCCTGGTCCTCGACCCGCCGCTGTGGGCCGCATCCGCCGCCATGGCCGCCTGCTGCGCCGTGGGCGCGGCGCGGGCCCGCTCCCTTGCCCGCTCGGGGGCCCGGCTCCGGTCCGGGTACGAGGGCCT
>CAYSVD010000219.1:0-6659 GCA_964434395.1 uncultured Pseudohongiella sp. | reverse complement strand
CTCCCCGGGGCGGTCCACGCACTCCGCCGCGACGAGCGCCCCGTCCTTGAGGTAGAACAGCGCGAAGCCGGCGTCGCCGGAGGCCTCGGGGTCGCCGCGGAGCACCACCTCGTCGTGGCCCTCGCTCAGGCCCGCCAGCTGCAGCCGGCGGCCGTACTGCTCGGACCAGAACCACGGCGCGGCCTCGGGCGGGACGTCCTTGCCGCAGATGGCGGCGGCGGCGGCGCGGGCCTGGTCGTTCGCGTTCTGCACGGACTCGAGCCGCAGCCGGCGGCCGTACAGGGCGCTGGGGAAGGACGCGCAGTCCCCCGCCGCGAAGATCTCCCCCGTCCCGACGCGGCGGTTCCCGTCCGCCGCGACGCCGTCGTCGACCGGCAGCCCCGCCGCGCGCGCGAGCCCGTCGTCGGGGACCACGCCGATGCCGACGATCACCAGGTCGGCGGGCAGCTCGGCGCCGTCCGAGCAGGCCACCGCCTCGACCGCCGGCTTCCCGGCCAGTCCCTCGACCCGGACGCCGGTGCGGACGTCGACGCCGCGGGAGCGGTGCAGCGCCTCCATGTGCCGGGACAGCCGCTCGCCCGCGACCCGGCCCAGCACCCGCTCCTCGGCCTCGATCACGGCGACCTTCAGGCCCAGCCCGACCAGCGCCGCCGCCGCCTCGAGCCCGATGTAGCCGGCCCCGACGATCACCGCCGCGCGCCCCGGCGCGAGCAGCGGCCGCAGCCGGTCCACGTCGTCCGCCGCGCGGATGCAGAAGACGTTGCTCCGGTCCCGGCCCTCGGGCAGGGTCCGGGGCCGGGCGCCGGTGCACAGGGCCAGGGCGTCCCAGGCCAGCTCCCGCCCGTCGGCCAGCCGCAGCGAGCGGGCGGCGGGATCGATGGACTCGACCGCGCGCCCCGGCATCAGCTCGATGCCGTGGTCGCGGTAGACCTTCGGCGGGCGCAGGGCGATCTGCTCCCGCGTCTTCTTGCCGGCCAGGTACTCCTTCGTCAGGGGCGGGCGGTGGTAGGGTTGCGCCGGCTCCTCGCCGAGCAACCGGACCGGGCCGGTCCAGCCCTCCCGGCGCAGCCGCAGGGCCAGCGCGACGCCGGCGTGGCCCGATCCCACCACGACGCAGGTTCCGCCGCCCATCGGCCCCCTCAGTCCGGCTCCGGGACGCCGCCGTCCGCCGGCAGCTGCCAGTCGATGGGCTCCTCCCCCCGTCCGCGCAGGTACTCGTTGGCCTGGGAGAAATGGCCGCAGCCGAAAAACCCCCGGTCGGCGGACAGCGGCGAGGGATGGGGCGCGCTCAGCGCCAGGTGCCGGTCCCGGTCCACCATCTCGGCCTTCTTCCGCGCGTCGCCGCCCCACAGCATGAACACCAGCCCCTCCCGGTCCCGGTTCAGCCGCTCGATGATGCGGCTGGTGAACCGCTCCCAGCCGACCTTGCGGTGGGATCCGGCGCGCCCGGCCTCGACGGTCAGCACCGCGTTGAGCAACAGCACCCCCCGCCGGGCCCATTCGGCGAGGCAACCGTGGGACGGCGGCTTGAATCCCACGTCCGACCGCAGCTCCCGGTAGATGTTCTTCAGCGAGGGCGGCGGCGGCAGCCCCGGACGGACGGAGAAGCACAGTCCGTGGGCCTGGCCGGGGCCGTGATAGGGATCCTGCCCCAGGATCACCACCCGGACCCGGTCGAAGGGGGTGCTGTCCAGCGCGTTGAAGATCTCGGCGCCGGGCGGGTAGATCCGCTTGCCGGCGGACTTCTCGCGCACCAGGAAGGCTCTGAGCCGGCCCATGTAGTCGGCCTCGAACTCCTCCCCCAGCACCGCCAGCCAAGACGGGTCCAGCCGCACCCTGCTCCGGGACGGGGCGTCGCGCTCAGCCGTCATGGCGGGGCCTCATGTGGGGGAACAGCAGCACGTCCCGGATGGAGGCCGCGCCGGTGAGCAGCATGACCAGCCGGTCGACGCCGATGCCCTCGCCCGCCGTCGGCGGCATGCCGTGCTCCAGCGCCGTCAGGTAGTCCTCGTCGTACTCCATGGCCTCGCCGTCGTCCTCCGCGCGGCGGCCGGCCTGGGCGGCGAAGCGCTCCGCCTGGTCCTCGGGGTCGTTCAGCTCCGAGAAGCCGTTGGCCAGCTCGCGCCCGCCGACGACCAGCTCGAAGCGCTCGGTGAGCTCCGGGTCGGCCTCGCTGCGCCGGGCCAGGGGCGAGACCTCCACCGGATGCCCGGTGACGAAGGTGGGCCGCTCGATGCGCGGCTCCGCCTTCTGCTCGAAGATCTCCATGATGGTCCGGCCCCTTGAGGCGCCCGGCGCGACCTTCACGTCCAGCTTCCCGGCCAGCGCCGCGACGGCCGCGTCCGAGCCGAAATCCACGCCCGCCGGCGCCCCGCCGTGCCGCCGGATCGCCTCCGGCACCGTCATCCGTTCGAACGGCCGGCCGAAATCGCAGCGCGCGCCCCGCCATTCGACCACGGCGGAGCCGGTCACCTCCTCGGCCAGGCGCCGGAGCAGGTCCTCGGTCAGATCCATGAAATCCTCGTCGCGGGCGTAGGCCTGGTAGAACTCCAGCATGGTGAACTCGGGGTTGTGGCGCGAGGACAGCCCCTCGTTGCGGAAGGCGCGGTTCAGCTCGTAGACCTTCTCGAAGCCGCCCACCACCAGCCGCTTGAGATACAGCTCCGGCGCCACCCGCAGGTACATGTCCCGGTCCAGCGCGTTGTGGCGGGTGACGAAGGGCCGGGCCACGGCGCCGCCGTGGACCGCCTGCATCATCGGCGTCTCCACCTCCAGGAACCCCAGCTCGTCGAAATACCGGCGGATGCCCCGGATGATCTTCGAGCGCGCGACGAACACCTCCCGGGAGTCCTCGTTGACGATCAGGTCGAGGTAGCGCCGGCGGTGGCGCGTCTCGGCGTCCGCCAGCCCCCGGTGCTTGTCCGGCAGCGGCCGCAGGGCCTTGGCGAGCAGCCGCAGGCGCTCGACGCGCACGGTCAGCTCGCCGGTGCGGGTCTTGAACACCGCGCCCTCGACGCCGACGATGTCCCCGAGGTCCAGCGCCTCCCACTCGCGCGCCGCCGCCGCCGTCGCCTGCCGCGCGTCGAGATAGAGCTGGATCCGGCCGGAGCCGTCTTGGAGCACCGCGAACGGTCCGCGCCGGCGGACCAGCCGGCCGGCCACGGCGCTCCGCCCGCCCCGCTCCTCCAGCTCCTCCCGGCCGCGGCCGCCGTGCAGCGCGGCCAGCTCGGCGGCGGTGTGCCGGCGCGCGAAGTCGTTGGGGAAGGCCCGCCCGGCGCGCCGGGCGGCGTCCAGCTTGGAGCGCCGCCGGGCGATCAGCTTGTTCTCGTCGGCGCCGTCTTCCGGCCCGGCGGCTTCGCTCGCGTCGTTCATGCCCTTGTCCGTCCCGCCGCGGCCCCGCCGCGGTCCAACTACAGTCCCGCCTTCAGGCTGGCCTCGATGAAGCGGTCGATGCCCCCGTCGAGCACCGCCCCGGTGTCGCTGAGCTCGACGCCGGTCCGAAGATCCTTGACCCGCGAGGCGTCCAGCACGTAGGAGCGGATCTGGCTGCCCCAGCCGATGTCGGCCTTGGCGTCCTCCACCGACTGCATCTCCTCCCTGCGGCGGCGCTCGGCCATCTCGTACAGCCTGGCCTTCAACTGCCTGACCGCCATGTCCCGGTTCTTGTGCTGGGAGCGCTGGCTCTGGCACTGCACCACGATCCCGGTCGGCTCGTGGGTCAGGCGCACGGCCGAGTCGGTCTTGTTGACATGCTGGCCGCCCGCGCCGCTGGCGCGGTAGGTGTCGACCCGCACCTGCGACATGTCCAGCTCCACCTCGATGTCGGCGCTGATCTCCGGCGACACGAACACGGAGGCGAAGGAGGTGTGGCGGCGGTTGCCGGAATCGAAGGGCGACTTGCGCACCAGCCGGTGCACGCCGGTCTCCGTGCGCAACCAGCCGAAGGCGTGCCCGCCGCGGAAGCGCACGGTCGCGCTCTTCACGCCGGCCACGTCGCCCGGCGACACTCCGGCCAGCTCGGTCATGAATCCCCTTTCGTCCCCCCACCGCAGATACATCCGCAACAGCATCCCCGCCCAGTCCTGGGCCTCGGTGCCGCCGGAGCCCGCCTGGATGTCGAGCCAAGCGTCGGCGGCGTCCATCTTCCCGGAGAACATCCGCTCGAACTCGAGCCGCTCCAGTCCGGCCTCGAGCGCGTCGATGTCCTTCTCCGCCGCCGCCAGCAGTTCGCCGTCGCCCTCGTCCCGGGCCAGGTCCAGCAACTCCCCGGCCTCGCCGACGCCTGCGTCCAGCCGGTCGATGGCGCCGACCACCGCCTCCAGCCCGGCCCGCTCCCGGCCCAGCTCCTGCGCTCGGTCGGGCCGCTCCCAGACCGATGACTCGGCCAGTTCCAGCTCTACCTCGGCCAGGCGCTCCTTCTTTTCCGGGTAGTCAAAGACACCTCCTTAGGGAGTCGGCGCGCTCGCCGAGGCTTTTCAGTCTCGCCAGGTGGCTGTTGATCTCCATTGGTCCGCTCCCGTCGCCAGGCTCCCGATGCCCCATTGTAACCTATCGGGCCGCCCGGCCGCAAAGACTAGACTGGACTAAGACTGGACTAAGACCGGACTAAGACCGGACTAAGACTGTGTCGCGGGGAAATAGAACCGTCCGGGTTGAGCAACAGAACTGTCCGGCCCGCCGCCGAAAGCCCCCGCCCTTGGCGCTGGCGCCGCGACCAGCGCAACCGGCCGCCATCCTCGGCGCGAATGGAGGGCACTGCCGCCGCCGGTCCGCCGCGGGAATCCGCCGCGGGCCCGTCTGCGGGAATCGACACCCGGGGGAGCGTGTGAGACCCTATGGGCGACGGGGCCGGGGCCCCTCCGGAGGAGGCGCCGGCTTGCCTGAGCGGACCCTGCGCGCGCGGCGCCCGGCGCTCGAGTGGGAGGACGGCGCGCGGCCCGTCTCCGTCGCGTTCGACGACCCCTACCACTCCCGGGACGGCGCACGGGAGGAGGGCCGGCATGTCTTCCTCGACGGCAACCGGCTGGCCGAGCGCTGGCGGCGGCCCGTCGGGCTCTTCGTCGTCGGCGAGGCGGGGTTCGGCATGGGCCTCAACTTCCTGCTGACCCTCCGGCTGTGGCGGCGGCTGGCGGCGCCGGACGGACGCCGGCTCCACTACCTGGGGCTGGAGCTCTTCCCGCCCCGTCCGGACGACCTGGCGCGCCTGTACGCGCGATGGCCGGACCTGCTCCCGGACGCGGAGCCCCTGGCGGCGGCGTTCGGCGCGGCCGCCGGCGGCTGGCACCGCCTGCACTACGGCTGCGGCGTCCGCCTGGACCTGTGCATCGGCGACGCCGCCGAGGAGCTCGCCCGGCGCGCCGGCGGGTCGGCGGCGGACGCCTGGCATCTGGACGGCTTCAGTCCGCGGCGCAATCCCGCCATGTGGAGCGAGGCCCTGTCCGCCCGGCTGGCCGGCTGCAGCCGCGCCGGGACGACGCTCGCCGGCTACAGCGTCGCCGGGACCGCGCGGCGCGCGCTGGAGCGGGCCGGCTTCGCGGTGGAGAAGGCGCCGGGCTTCGGCCGCAAGCGGCACATGCTGCGGGGCCGGCTGGCCGGGACGGCCCCACCCGCCCGGCGGACCCCGGACCGGCGGCGGGCCGTCGTCGTCGGCGCGGGGCTGGCCGGCGCCTGCGCCGCCCGCGCCCTGACGGCGCGGGGCTGGGCGGTGACGGTGGTGGAGGCCGGACGGCCGGACGGGACGCCGGGGGTGGAGCAGCTGGCGCTGCGTTGCCGTCTGTACAACCGCTACCGCCCCGAGGCCGAGTTCTTCCTGAGCGCCTACCTGTACGCCGCGCGGGAGCTGGGGCGGCTGGAGGCCGACGGCGTCTGGCATCCCGGCGGGCTGATCCAGCTGGCGGCCCTCACGGGGCGGCGCGTCCCGCTGGACCGGGAGCGGGTGGCCGCCCTGTACGGCCCGGCGGTGGCGCGCTGGCGCCCGGCGCGCGAATGCTCGGAGCTCGCCGGGGCGGAGCTGTCCGGGGACGGCTGGCACCTGCCCCACGGCGGCTGGGCGGACGCCGGCCGCTGGCGCGCCGCCTGCCTGGACGGCGCCGAGGTGCTCGCGGGCGCGCCGGCGCGGACGCTGGAGCGGCGGCGCGGCGGCTGGCGCGTGCTGGACCCCTCGGGCGCCGAGATCGCCGGGGCCGGGACGGTGATCGTCGCCGCTGGCCCCGGCGCCGGCGGCTTCGCGCAAACCGCTGGCCTGCCCCTGCGGCCGGCGCCCGGCCAGGCCGCGCTGGTGCCCGCCACGGAGCGCAGCCGGGCGCTGCGCGCCGTGGTGTGCGGGCGGCGCGCCTTCTTCCCGGCCCGGGACGGGCTCCACGCCATCGCCGCCTCCTACGGCGAGCGGGCGCCGGAGGAGGCGGACCGGGAGAACCTGGCCGCCGCCCGGGCGCTGTTCGCCGACGGCGGGACGGTGGACGGGCGGGTCGGCGGCCGGCCGGCGGGGACGCGCTGCGTCTCGCCGGACCGGATGCCGGCGATCGGGCCGGCGCCCGAGGGGGCGGACGGCCGCTGGCCGGGGCTGTACCTCAGCGCCGCCCACGGCTCCAGCGGGCTGCTCAGCGCGCCGCTGGGCGGCGAGCAGCTGGCGAGCCTGATCTGCGGCGAGCCCACGCCCC
>CAYSVD010000218.1:0-27862 GCA_964434395.1 uncultured Pseudohongiella sp. | reverse complement strand
GGCCGGGCGGTCCGGATGTAGCGGGGCAGGGCCGCCCCGGGGGGCGGGGCCGGGGGGGCTTTTCCCGCCGGGCGCCCGCCCGCAGGTCCGTCCATGCTCAGCTACATCGGCACGGCCGTCTCCCGCTCCCGCACCACCTTGAGCGTGTTCGCGGCGATCATGGTGACCGGGTTCGTGTCGTACCTGTCCATCCCGGTGGAGCTGAACCCGGACGTCCAAGTGCCCGTGATCGTGACCACCGTCATCCACGAGGGCATCTCGCCGGAGGACGCCGAGCGGCTGCTGGCCAAGCCGGCCGAGCTGGAGCTGAAGACCGTCGACGGCATCATCGAGGTCACCTCCTTCTCCAGCGAGAACGCCGCCACGATCATCACCGAGTTCGACATCGATTTCGAATCGCAATTCGCGCTGGCCGAGGTGCGCGAGGCGCTCAACCGGGCCAAGGCCAGGTTCCCGCTGAACACCGAAGAGCCCATCATCCAGGAGATCTCGGCGGCGGAGGTGCCCATCGTGCTGATCGCCATCGGCGGCGAAGGCGTGCCGGAGCGGGTGCTGCTGCGCATCGCCGAGGATCTGCAGCGCGAGCTCGAGATCCTGCCGCCGGTGCTGGAGGCGCCCATGATCGGCAACCGCGACGAGCTGCTGGAGGCCGAGATCGATCCGTCCAAGCTGGAGACCTACGGCATTCCCAGCACCAGCCTGATCCAGGCCGTGACCGGCAACAACCGCCTGATCCCCGCCGGACAGGTGGACACCGGCCAGGGCA
This sequence comes from uncultured Pseudohongiella sp., assembly GCA_964434395.1. Classification (GTDB taxonomy): domain Bacteria; phylum Pseudomonadota; class Gammaproteobacteria; order Pseudomonadales; family Pseudohongiellaceae; genus UBA9145. Next base: position 27,096 of record CAYSVD010000218.1, on the reverse strand, counting down.
GCTTTTCGGTCAAGGTGCCCGGCCTGATCGAGGACGCCGACGACCTGTTCAACCTGCCGCTCGCATCCAACGACCTCGGGGTGCTGACCCTGTCCGACCTGGCGGACGTGCGCCGCACGTTCAAGGACGCCACCCGCTACTCCTACGCCAACGGCTCGCCCACCATCACCCTGAACGTCTCCAAGCGCAAGGGCGCCAATCTGGTCGACGCCATGGAGCAGGTCGACGCGGTGGTGCGGGCGATGCGCCCCAGCCTGCCGCCCGCCGTGACCATGTCCTACATCAACAACACCGCCCCTCTCGTCATCGAGCAGAACATGGGCCTTCAGGGCAACATGGCCACGGCCATGGTGCTGGTGCTGATCGTGGTGATCGCCACCATCGGCGTGCGCTCCGGCCTGCTGGTGACCATGGCGGTGCCGTTCTCCTTCTTCTTCGCCTTCATCGTCATCAGCGCGCTGGGCTTCACCTACAACTTCATGGTGATCTTCGGCATGCTGCTGGGCCTCGGGATGCTGATCGACGGCGCCATCGTGATGGTGGAGTACGCGGACCGGAAGATGGCCGAGGGCCTGGACAGCCGCTCGGCCTACAAGCAGGCGGTCCAGCGCATGTTCTGGCCCATTTTGGCCTCCACCGCCACCACCTTGGCGGCGTTCCTGCCCATCATGTTCTGGCCGGGCGTGGCGGGGCAGTTCATGAGCTACCTGCCGATCACGGTCTTCGCCGTGCTGATCGGCTCGCTGTTCTACGCCTTGCTGTTCGCGCCCACCATCGGCGCCTTGATCGGCCGGACGAGCGGCGGCGACGCGGAGTTCCTGAAGAACCTGGAGAAAGGCGACCCGGACCGGTGCGGCGGCATCACCGGCCTGTACGCCAGGCTGCTGGCCTTCACCGCGCGCATTCCGCTGACCGTGTTCGCGGCGAGCGTGGCGGCGCTCGTCGTCATCGCCCTGGCCTACGTCCAGTTCGGCCGGGGCGTGGAGTTCTTCACCAACGTCGAGCCCAACCAGAGCCGCATCCTGGTCTTCGCCCGAGGCAATTTCTCGCCCGCCGAACTGCGGGACATCATGCTGGAGGTGGAGGAGCGCGTGGCGCGGGTCGGGCACTACAAGGGCATCGTGACCCAGTCCGGGACCGGGCGGCAGATGGGTGGGGACCAGCAGACGGCGCCGGACCTCATCGGCACCATCTACCTTGAAATGACCGACCGGCGCGACCGGGACGTGGACGGCTTCGAGGTCGAGAACCTGTACCGCCAGGCCGTCGTCGGCATCCCCGGGGTGCGGGTCGAGATCGCGAGCATCGAGCAGGGCCCGCCGGTGGGCAAGGAGATCCAGATCGAGTTGTCCGGCGAGGATCTCGACGCCCTGTTCAGCGAGGCCGACCGCATCCGCACCTTCCTCGAAGACGAGATGGGCGACGAGCTGATCGACATCGACGACACGGCGCCGGTGCCGGGCATCGAATGGGAGATCGTGGTGGACCGCGCCCGGGCGGCCATGCTGGGCGCCAACATCGCGGAGATCGGCAGCGCCATCCAGCTCATGACCAACGGCGTCTTCATGGGCGACTACCGCCCGAACGACAGCGAGCGGGAGGTGGACATCCGGGTGCGCTATCCCGCCGAATACCGCGGCCTGGACCAGATGGACTCCATCCGCATCAGCACCCCCAACGGGCCGGTGCCCATCAGCAGCTTCGTGACCCGGGAGGCGAAACCGAAGGTCAGCTCCATCCAGCGCGTCGACGGCAGCCGGGTGGTGTACGTGCGCGCCAACCCCGCCCCCGGCGTCATCGCCGACAACAAGCTACGGGAGATCGCGGCGTGGATGGAGGACAACCCGCCGGTCCCCGGCGTGTACTACCAGTTCCGCGGCGCCAACGAGGAGCAGGCGGACTCCGCCGCCTTCCTGACCCAGGCCTTCGCGCTGGCCATGGCGCTGATGGCGATCCTGCTGGTGACGCAGTTCAACAGCTACTACCAGGCCGCGCTCATCCTGTCGTCCATCCTGCTGTCGACCGCCGGCGTGCTGCTGGGGCTGCTGCTCACGGGCCAGACCTTCTCGGTGATCCTCACGGGCATCGGCATCGTGGCGCTAGCGGGCATCATCGTGAACAACAACATCGTGCTGATCGACACCTTCAACGTGCTGCGCCGCCAGCATCCGAGCTGGGATCTGCGCAAGATCATCGTGCACACCGGCGTCCAGCGCCTGCGGCCGGTGTTCCTGACCACCTTCACGACCGGCTTCGGGCTGTTGCCCTTGGCCATGCATGTCTCGGTCGACCTCATCGGCGCCGAGATCGAGGTCGGCGGACCGATCACCTCGCAATGGGTGAGCCTGGCCTCCGCCATCGTTTTCGGACTGTCCTTCGCCACGATCCTGACCCTGATCGTCACGCCGTCGATGCTCGCGCTGCCGGACCGGCTGCGCGCCATGGCCGCCTCCCTGGCGTCCTGGCGCTGGCGGCCCGCGTCCGCCGGGCGGGCCTGACGCCCCGCCGCCGCCTTCGGGCCGGCGTTTGTCGCGGCGGGCCAACCGTGCCAGAATCCGTCCCGCTCCCCCGAGGCGCGCGCATCCCATGGGACTCCTAGCCGCATTCTTTCTCGCCAGCATCCTGTTTTCGTTCCTCTGCTCCATCTTGGAGGCCGTGCTGCTCAGCGTCACGCCGTCCTACGTGGGAATGCAGAAGCGGGAGGGGACGCCCACCGCCCGCGATCTGGAGCGCTTCAAGGACGACATCGACCGCCCGCTGGCCGCCATCCTGACCCTCAACACCATCGCCCACACCGTGGGCGCGATCGGGGTCGGCTCGCAGGCCACCCGCCTGTTCGGCCACACCAGCATCAGCCTGTTCGGGACGCCGGTGATCAGCTGGGAGGCCCTGATCGCCGGCGGCATGACGCTCGCCATCCTGATCCTGTCCGAGGTCATCCCCAAGACCCTGGGGGCCAACAACTGGGAGCGCCTGACGCCGTTCACCGTCGTGACGCTGAAAATCATGCTGTTCGCGCTGGCGCCGCTGATCTGGATCACGCAGTACATCACCCGCCACCTGAAGAAGGACAAGGGCCGGCCCATACTGAGCCGCAGCGATTTCGCCGTCATGACCGACCTCGGCATGGAGGCCGGCGCGCTGGCGGAAAAGGAGCGGAGAATCATCCAGAACCTGCTGCGCTTCTCCCGGGTCCAGGCCGAGGACGTCATGACCCCCCGGATCGTCGCGGTCACGGCCAGCGACGCCATGGACATCCGGGAATTCCACGAGACCAACGCCGACCTGCCCTTCTCCCGCATACCGATCTATCACAAGAAGAACGACAACATCACCGGCTACGTCATGAAGGACGAGCTGCTGCTGCACCTGGTCGAGGAGAAGGACGGCCGGACGCTGGGCGACCTCCGCCGCGACATCATCGTCATCCCCGGGTCGCTGCCCATCCCCGCGCTGCTCGACACGTTCATCGCCAAGCAAGAACACATGGCGCTCGTGGTCGACGAGTTCGGCGGCATGGAGGGCATCGTCACGATGGAGGACATCATCGAGACGCTGCTCGGGCTGGAAATCGTCGACGAGTCGGACAACGAGGCGGACATGCAGGCGCTGGCGCGGAAGCAGTGGGAGGTGCGGGCCCGCCGCATGGGCCTCATCGGCCCGGGGGAATCCATCCAAGATCTCATCGGAAGGTCCGCCGGGGAATCCGCCGGAGATGCCGCGAAGGACGTGTGACGGGACGGCCGCCCGGCCCGCTATTCCAGCCCCGCCAGCAGCCGTGTCCGCCGCTCCCGCCCCCGGTCGCGGAGCGCCTCCATGCGGCGGTCCGACATCAGGAGCAGGCGCCGCTCGCTGAACTCGACGCCGTCCGCCAGCGCGGCGCGTTCCGGCGCGTCTTCCGGCAACGCGCGCCCGGCGATCTCCAGGCGCTGCTTGAAAATCCTCCTGGCCTGCCGCAGGTGCTGTTTCCGCCGTCCATCGAGGTCGGCGTTGAACGCGCGCACGTGCCAGGCCGCCACCCGCTTCAGTCCGGCGTCCAGCCGCGGATCATCGGGGCGGTACAGCCGCCGGTGCAGGTGCTCCATGTAGGCGTAGCCGTCGTCCACCGCCTCCCAGTCCTCCGCCGCCGCGCCGCTGGCGATGATGCCGTCGATGATCGGCAGCTGGGAGGCGTGGTACAGGCCGTGGCTGATCCGGCCGGCCCGCCACGCCCGGCGCCACAGCGCCAGCGCGCCCCGGTGGTCCCCCGCCGCCTGATGCCGCCGGGCCAGGCCGGACAGGGCCTCGCTCCCGCCCCGCTCGTACAGGCCCGCATCGGCCCGGCGGGGGTCCGGCGTCTGGGCCTGGGCGGCGAGGGGGAGGATAGCGCACAGCAAGAGGGCCGCGGCGGGCCTCGCGGGGTGGATCGGCCGCGGACTCGGCGGCCGCCGTATGGCTGCGTTTCCGTGCATGTCGTGGCGCCCTTGGCGGCCGACTATGCACCGCCGGGGACCACTTTTCAACAGTTTTTCAAGGTTTTTTCATAAATGTTTCGTTTTTGTTGCAAATTTCCGGTTTATTCCCTTTGCTTTCAAAGGGTTGCTTTTGTGCCCTCTTTTGGTGCGGTTTTGCCGGCGCGGCGGCATCGGGGAGCGCTTCACCCCGCTCGAGCGGCCGGTCCGGCTCGAACCGCCCTAGTTCCGCGCCCCGGCCCGAAGCAGCAACTCGATCATCTCCCGGCTGCCCATCAGGCCCAGCGGGGTATGGCCTTGGCCGTTTCTCGCGTTCACATCGGCGCCCACCGCGAGCAGCGTCCGGACCGCATCCACCTTGTCGGCCGCCACCCCGACATGCAGCGCCGTCTGTCCATTTGCCGTCTTCGCGTCCAAGTCGGCGCCGGCCGCAATCAGCAGGTCCAAGACCGCGGCGCCCCCCGTCACCGCGAGATGCAGCGGAGTCTCGCCGTTGTTTCCCCTGCCGTTCGGATCGGCGCCGGCGTCCACCAGCAGCAGCGCGGCGGCCGTCTTGCCGTCGCCGGCCGCGAGATGGAGCGGGGACCGGCCCATCAACCTGGCGTCCGTGTCGGCGCCGGCGTTGAGCAGGATGCGCAGAACCTCCATGTCCTTGTTGCCGATCGCGTAGTGCAGCGGAGCGAAACCGCCGTCGGTCTTGGCGTCCACGTCGGCCCCCGCCGCGATCAGCATTTCGGTGATTTCGGCATCCGCGCCGCTCGCCGCGAAATGGATCGGCGCCCTTCCGTCGAGACCGGCGTCGACGTCCGCCCCGGCATCGATCAGGGCGCGGACGACGCCCGGGTTGACCCCTTCGACCGCCATGTGGAGGGGGCCGCCGGCATCCACGTCGGCGCCGCCCGCGATCAGTACGCGCACGATTTCGATGTTGCCGATGCCGACCGCCCAGTGAAACGGCGTGTTCCCGGTGCGGGCCGCGATGTTCGCATCGCCCCCGGCGTCGACCAGCAGACGCGCCGCATCGACGCTGTCGGTCGCGACCGCGAGATGGAGCGGCGTCATGCCCTGGCCCGTCGCATTGGGGTCGGCGCCCGCCTCGAGCAGCAGACGCGCGGCGTCCAGCCGACCGGCCTCCACCGCGACGTTCAGCGCCGGCGCGTCCCGCGCATCGCCCACCGTGGCGGGAGCGTCGACATCGACGCCCGAAGCCAGCAGCGAGCGCATCACCTCCAGATTGCCGGCTTTCGCCGCCCGGTGCAGGAACGAGCCGTCGTCGTCAAGACCCGACTCCGAGCAGTCGGCGAGACCGGCCGGCGCGATCCTGCTCCAGAATGCATCGCTCTCCCAGTCCGCGCAGTCGGGCTCCTGAGCGGCGGCAAGGCGTACGGCCATCAATGCCATAAAGATAACATTAGTTGTCTTCACTTTCTGACCCCCGTTCTCTGCCGCAAAATTCCCTGCGACTCTATCGTCTGCCCGCTCATTTGTAACCTTGGGCTCGTTTGACAGACAACGCCAATCTGCCACATTCTCCGAGCTTACGCCAACAACTCCACGCCCGCCCAGACCGGGGCATCTCTCGCGGTCCTCCGGCCAGCGCTAGCCTCCACCTCAAATCCGATATCCTGCCAAGCGACGCGCATGAACGGCTGTTCAAGCCATCACCCCTTCTCCGACCCGTCCCAGATCTTTTCAGGAATCTACCCGGTAGCCCCACAGGCAACGTACAATTCCCTCCCAAGTCCAGTTCCCACAGGATTGTTCTCATTGATTTTTTCGTTTCAGTGTGGCCTTTTAGGTTTTGTCCGGGATGATACCCAGCACTTATAGGAAGATCAGATTATATCCTTGAGATTGCAGGCGTTCCCGAAGGTCTCCACCTTCCAGGACGATTGGGATCCCAGTCGTCTTCTCAGACGAACCGAACTTTCGTTTGGCGCTACGGTCCTGATCCGTATTTCAGATCGGCGAAACATTCGTTCCACCACCTTGCCATATCGGTTGGAAACCTTGGCCGATGGAGGTTTGCTGGCGCTGGTTATATATGCTTTTTTCGTATAGGACGATATGCGTTCAATGTCTTGATTGCTCGGAAGCGTCCTGCCGCCATTACGCCACGGCGCCAGAACGGCAACAGGATTGGATTCCAGCAACTGCGCCCACACTCCCGGGTGGTCAGCACCCTCCGACCCATGGTGCGGAACTTTGAACACCGATGCTTTGGCGGTCCGGTCCGATATATCTTCAAGAATGGTTGCCCAGCCTCGTCTTTCAAGGTCCGCCCCAAGAAGCAGGGAAAATTTTTCGGTTTCTACCAGCAATACAACAGCGATGTCATTGGGGTCGTTTGGGCTGCTTCTTTTTGTTCTACCTCTGCCATAAACCATATCCCCCATCGACTTTATGAATTTATCAATAACATTATCGCTCGGCGAAAGCGTCCACACTTTGCAATTATGCCGTTCGTATACAACACGGTTGGGTACCGCGTATTTTAATTTTCTTCCAGAATGATCCCTAATGCTTAAGAAAATATTGTGCAGCTCGCGCAAACCAGATCTTTTAGATGGGTAGATGCCCCCCTCAAAAGTTTCGGTGGTCGCAAGGAATTCTTTCTTTGTAAAAGCGCCTGCGCAACAGAATGTCGCCTTGGGACATGCCTCGAGCACTTGTGTCATTCCACGTACGTGGTCTTCATGCCAGTGAGTCGCCACGACCAGCACGACTGCACTGGCCGGATTTAGCCCGATACTTTCGAGATACTTGAGTGGAATAACCACGTCTCTTTTGTGATCTGCGCTTGAGTCAACAACCACCCATGCGCCGTTGCCAATATGCATGACAACGCTTTCTCCGTATCCGGGGCCAAACAGCGACAGCTCGAATTCGTCGTTTTTTGGCTGGGATCCTGCGGCCTTCATGTCTCAGCAAGAAATGGCGCCATTTCATCCGCCCACTTCCTGCCTCTCTCAAGATCGGCTTCGGTGATTTTAGGAAGATCGCGAAAAACTATCTGTGATACTCGCTTTTTTGTTCCAGCGGGCGAACGCTCATATCCGATAACCCAACGAAAGATGCTTCCGACATCCATTTTTTCAACATCTATATCCGAAACCTCGCCAAAGGGGATGGTCGCCTCCTCTTCATGTTCTTCACCTGTTGTCAGATCAACCATGCGTGCGACGAAACTGTCATCTTCTATTGCGTCGACATATCCTTCCCATTCCTGCAGGACAATAAATGTTGGTTTTTTCCGGCGTGGCGCATCTATGAAAGGCAACTTCACGATTTTGGTCAGAGTCTTACGATCTTGACTTTGGTCGTGGTAACTGTGTTCTCCTCTCTTTTTCCCTTTGAGCGCTCCCTGACCGCCTGTGTCGCTTCCCTTGACTTCCAAAACACCGCTCGTGATCAACCGAAGAATTCGCTCCTTATCCGATATGTCCGCTTCTGGAACGGCGATTTCACGTTCACGGTCTGCATTTGACAGCGCACTGACGTCGCCTCGCGTCAATGAGGATCGAATTGGATGATTCATTAACTTAGCCTCTTTTAATTAATGACATTATGTGCTCAATGATACCATCACTGCGTTGAATGGATGATTCAAACCGCTTATCAAGGGATTCGATGAATCGCTTGCTCTCGCCGACGTCATCCTTGCCAATCGCGTAGTGATCGTTGACACCAACATATATCCCACCCCGCCTACCAGTATCGGCGATACGAGCAGATGGTTCCACCGTAACCCTTATCCTGTCCTCCGGGGACTTTGCTTTGGGACGGCAACCTATCATTGAAAGGGATGCCATGCCTCCGTATTCACCGCACAATTCCAACTCTTCCCCTGCCTTCCCCCAAGGTTCCAGCGGCGCCAGCATCCTGCCAACCCGATCCCTTTCGGTTGCACTTCCCGCACAAAAATGAACATCCCGGTTTATCCCAGCAACGCTGATCGGCGTGTAACTCAGCGCTTCTCTAAACATGTTTCTTACTAGGTCACATGCCCGAATATACGGACCTTGCTGTGTAGAAACCGTCAACCGGTCAGGAAAAGCCGTGAATTCCAACCAATCTGCAGAGAACGTCAACACTGCGGGAGTTGCCACTTGCAATTGAGCATCATCAGCCGTGCCATCGGGCAAGATGCCGTGAAGTTCAAACCAAGCCGGGGTAAGCGTCGTAGGATTGAAATTTCCAACCAGAACGATGCTGACCCCGCTGATTTCCGGCTCGATTAACATGCCCCCCCCCCCGATGATGCGTTCTACCAACGCCAGCAAAACGCCGACTCCCCGGCTACGGACAACGTGCGGGCAAAGGCCGCTCGGCGCCTCGCCCGCCAACGACATCCGGACGTAAGGTCGGGTACCGACGTAACAGAGCGCGGCGACGGTACGGCATACAGCGCATGCCATACACCGGGTGCCGGAGTGTATGCCATGCGCCATATGCGATGCAATATGCGTAATTATTCATAGCTTTCAGCACCGTCCCGACCTACGCCCGATGGCCGCTTCGAGCCGCGCCGGGCGGGCCGCACGGGATCCCGCGGACCTACCGATGGGTCCGGTTGGCCGCCACCGCCTCGGCCAGCAACAGCGCCGCCGCCAGCGCCAGGATCCACCACCACAGCCGCTGGGAGCGCTCCAGCTCCTCGACCAGCCGCTCCGCCCGGTCCCGCCGGGACGGGACCGGGCTGGTGTCGGGATTGACGACCGCGTCGTAGAGGGCGGCCGGCGCGACGCGGGCCAGGTCGGACTCCTCCGGGATCACGTTGACCGCATGCAGCGTCTCGATGCCGTCCACCGTCGCCGCCACGAAGCCCGGACGCCGCGCCGCCACCACGGAGCCGCCCTCCAGCGCCAGCGTGTTCCCCTGCCCGTCCGCCGCCTCGATCCGTTCCGCCGCGCCCGCCGGGTCCAGGTCGATCCGGTCCCCCACCCGCCAGCTCCGGGGGGGCGGTTCGGTCTCGGCCAGATGCCGCAGCGTTTCGTGGACGAAGGGCAGGTACAGCCCCTGCAGCGGCAGGTCGCTCCATTCCAGGTCCATGGCGGAGGCGAACAGCGCCACCCGGCCGGCGCCGGCCCGCCGCACCGCCAGCGCCGGCTCGGCGTTGTCGAAGCGCATCGGCACGTCCGCCCCCGCCGCCGGCTCGAGGGACCAGCGCCCGTGGAACCGCGCCAGCCACTCGCCGTCCAGCGGCCGCAGGATGGGATGGCGGCGGTCGAGGTCCGCGATCACCAGATAATCCTCCTCCTCCCCGCGGGGGCCGAGCCGGGCCGGCGCGACCGCCTCGAACTGGCGGTTGAACCGCGCCGGATCCACCCGGTCGCCGGGCGCGATCAGCAGGCTGCCGCCCGCCTCGACGTATTCGGCGACCAGCCGCGCCTGAGCGGCGCTCAGGCCGCCGACGTTGAGCAGCGCCACCACGTCGCTGCGGGCCAGCGCCGCGGCATCCAGTCCGGCGGGCTCGACGGTCTCCAGCGCGAACGGCGACTCCCCGCCGCCGGCCACCGCCAGCCCGAACCAGTGCCCCTCGTCGTCGAGCCAGTTCTCCGACGACTCCCCGTTCACCGCCAGCACCCGGACCCTCGGCAGCACGTCCACCGTGAAGTAGAAGGTGTTGTCCGCCGCGAACTCGTCGCCGGCGACGCTCAGCTCGCCGCGGCGGATGCCGGGGCCGCCGAAGGCGACGTCGAAGCCCGCCACCTCCTCCGAGCGGTCCCGGAGATCCACCGGCGCCCGCTCCCGCGCCGCGCCGTCCATGGCGAGGCTCACCTCGCCCCGGTCCAGATGCACACTGCCGGTGGTGCGCGCGCGCGCCAGGATCCGCTGCTCCGCCGCGTCCTCCAGCACCCGCTCCGGCGCGCGCGCGTCGGTCAGCGCCAGGTTGCCGGTCTCGGCCTCGCCGACGTCGACGACGACCAGGCCGACCCCCGGGGCCAGCATCCACCCCTCCTCGTCGAGCCCCTGCATGCCGGTCCGCTGGAAATCGGAGATCAGGTACACCTCGCGGTTGTCGAAGCGGGCCTCCTCCAGCATCCGGTCCGCCAGCTCGAGGGCTGGCCGGAACCGGGTGGCGCCGAAGCCGGGCTCCTCGATGCCGGCGACCGCGGCGCGCAGGGCGGCGATGTCGGCGTCGAGCTCCCGGACCCGCTCCGGCGCGGCCGCGAAGCCGGCGAAGGCCGCCTCGTCCCCGGCGTCCAGGCCGTCGAGCGCGTCCAGCGCCACCCGCCGCGCCCGCTCGAAGACGTCGCCGTAGCGCATGCTCATGGACAGGTCCAGCAGGACGACCGCCGAGCGCGGGCCGGCGGCCGCCAGCCGGGCCGCCCGCGGGTCGAGCAGGGGCCGGGCGAAGGCCGCCGCCAGCAGCGCGACCACCGCGCAGCGCAGCAGCATCAGCGCGACCTGCCGCAGCCGCTGGAACAGGATCAGCTTCCTGGAGGTCTGCTTGAGGAAGCGGATGGTTCCGAACATCAGCTTGGGCGGCCGCTCCCGCCGGATCAGGTGGATCGCCACCGGAACCAGGGCGGCCAGCAGGCCGAACAGCATCAGGGGGGCCAGGAAGACCACGTCAGAAGCTCCGGGCGCGCCGGGACAGGTAGGAGGACAGGGCCCGGTCCAGCGGTTCGGAGGTGTTCAGCAGGCAGTGGTCGACCCCGCCGCCGAGGCAGCCGCGGCGGCAACGCGCGAGAAACTCCCCGAGACGCTCCAAATAGGCCCTGCGGACGGCCGGCGGCGAGGCGGTGAAGGACTCGCCGCTCTCCATGTCGATGAACTCGGAGGTCTCGCCGAACGGGAGCTCCAGCTCGGCGCCGTCCAGCGTCTGGAAGGCGATGACGTCGTTGCCCATGCCGCGCAGGTTGCGCAGGGCGCCGATCGTCCGCTCCTCGCCGTCCAGGAAGTCCGTGATCAGGATCACCATGCTCTTGCGCGTCAGGGACGCCGCCAGGTCCGCGAGGGGCCGGGCGGCATCGGTGCCGCGGCCGGGCTCGACCCGGGACAGGCTGCCCAGTATCCGCATCAGGTGCGGCCGCCGGCACTTCGGCGGGATGCGCTCGCGCACCCGGTCGTCGAAGGTGATCAGGCCCGCCGCGTCCCGCTGGCGCGTGACGAGGTAGGCCAGGGCCGAGGCCAGGGTGACGCCGTACTCCAGCTTGCTCGCGCCCCCCGAGCCGTAGGCCATCGAGGCGCTGACGTCCAGCAGGATGACGCAGCGCGCGTTGGTCTCGTCCTCGTACTGCTTGACGTAGAGCCGGTCGCTGCGGGCGTACAGCCTCCAGTCCACATGCCGCATGTCGTCGCCGCGCTGGTAGCGGCGGTAGTCGTTGAACTCCACGCTGAAGCCCCGGTGGGGGCTGCGGTGCAGGCCGGACAGGAAGCCCTCCACCGCCGTCCGGGCCCGCATCTCCAGGTCGTCGAGCCCGGCCAGCGCATCCGGGCTCAGGAAGTTCTGCGGCGCGCCCACGGCGGTCCCCGGGGCCGGCTACAGGCCGGATGCGGGCTCCGGCACCGCCTCCAGCAGGCGCCGGATCACCTCGCCGGCGGTGACCCGCTCCGCCTCGGCGTGGAAATTCAGCAGCAGGCGGTGACGCAGCACCGACGGCGCCAGCGCCCGCACGTCGCCGTAGGAGACGTTGTAGCGGCCCAGCAGCAGGGCGCGCACCTTGCCCGCCAGGATCAGGTTCTGGGAGGCCCGGATGCCGCCGCCCCAGCTGACCCACTCCTTGACGAAGTCCGGGGCGTGTTCGCTCTGGGGCCTGGACGCGTGGACCAGCCGCACCGCGTGGCGGACCACCGCCTCCGCCGCCGGCACCTGCCGGGCGATGCGCTGGAAGGCCAGGATGTCCTCGCCGCCGAGCGGATGGGCCAGTCCGGCGTCGCGCTCCTGGGTGGTCCGGCCGACCACCTCGGCCTCGTCCTCCTCGGACAGGTAGTCCAGCTCGATCTTGAACATGAAGCGGTCCAGCTGCGCCTCGGGCAGCGGGTAGGTGCCCTCCAGCTCGATGGGGTTCTGCGTCGCCAGCACGAAGAACGGCTCGGCCATGGGGTGGGTGACCCCGGCGGCGGTCACCTGCCGCTCCTCCATCGCCTCCAGCAGGGCCGACTGGGTCTTCGGCGGCGTGCGGTTGATCTCGTCGGCCAGCAGGATGTTGGTGAAGATCGGGCCCTTGACGAAGCGCAGCCGGCGGCGGCCGTCCGACTCGTCGACCACCTCGGCGCCCACAACGTCCGCCGGCATCAGGTCCGGCGTGAACTGGATGCGGCCGAAGTCCACCTCGAGGATGTCCGCCACGGTCTTGATCAGCAGCGTCTTGGCCAGGCCCGGCACGCCGGTCACCAGCACATGGCCGCCGGCGAACAGGGCGATCAGCAGCTCGTCGACGATCGCCTCCTGTCCGACGATCACCTTGCGGATCTCGGCGACGATCCGGTCGCGCCCCTCCTGCATGCGCTCGACCAGCGCGATGTCGTCCCGTTCGCCGTTCTCCGGCGCCGCTTCCGTCTCCGTCATGGACCGCTCCTCCCGTCAGTGGCTCAGCGCGTAGATGAGGTAGTTGATGCCGATCTTGTAGGCCTCGTTGGCGTAGCGGGTGGGATAGCCCTCGTAGAAGGTGTGCTCCCAGCCGTCCCCCAGATCGGTGTTGTAGTTGGCCGCCATCATGACCCGGCCGTCGTCGTCCAGCACCGCGTAGACCGCCGGCGGGTAGTCCGGGTCGTCCAGGCGCATGTAGCCGCCGAAGTCCCAGGTCACCATGCGGCCCGGCACCTGGGCCAGCTCGTCGATGTCGAAGAAGACGTGGAAGATCTCGTGCCCGGTGTCCAGCCTGACGATCTCCCGCCCGGGGAAGATCTTCCCGATCTCGGCGCGCATGTCGTCCAGGTGGGCCTGGCCCCAGAAATCGTCCACCATCACGAAGCCGCCGCGGAGCATGAACTCCCGCAGGGCCGCGGCCTCCTCCTCGGTGAAGTCGGGCCCGCTGCGGGGGGAGCCGATGGGCACCCGCTTCCAGTTCATGTAGAGGAACACATGCTCGAACAGGCGCGGGTCGGTCAGCGGAATGAACATGCGGCCGCCGGGCTCGGCGTCGACGCTGGTGTAGCGCCGCACCCCGCGCAGGAAGTTCTCGTCCGAGTCGGGGTAGTCCGTGTCCCACCAGCCGCCGCCGGGCCGGAAGCCGAAGCCGCCGCCGTGGTTGGCGTACTGGCCGCGCACCCAGGTGAACTCGGCGGGGCCGCCGCCGCGCGCGGCGGGGCCCTCGCCGTCCGCGGGCCGCGGCGGCTGGGCCCAGGCGCCCGCGGCGGCCAGCAGCATCGCGGCGGCCAGCGCGCGGGGCCCGGGGCGCGGCGCGTTCACCGGCGGGCCGCCCGGTCCGCCGCCAGCAGCGCCCGCTGCGCGCGCCGGTAGCTGGGGGCCGTCTCCAGCGCGGCCAGCGCGGCGCGCTCGGCCGCGGCCGGCTGGCCGTTGTTCAGGTAGGCCTCGGCCAGCAGGGTCCGGGCCTCGACCGGATCGCCGACCTCCAGCCGCGCCAGCACCTCGCGCTCGGTCACCGCCATCGCGGCGTCCCCGACGCGTTCCGCGTAGCGGGCCCTGAGCTCGTGCACGCCGCCGCGGTAGGGATCCACCTCCATCGCCCGGTCGATGTAGCGGGCGGCGCGGTCGAAATCCGCCTCGTCCAGCGCCGCCCGGGCCAGCACCATGGCCGCGTCGTAGTCGTGCTGGAAGTTCTCGAGCAGCGCCTCCAGCCACCGGCGCCGGCCCGCCTCGTCGCCCTGCCGCTCGTGGATCTGGGCCAGCACCAGCGCCGGGCTCGGATGGCCGGTGTAGGTCGGCAGCATCTCGTGGGCGGCCAGCAGGTGCCGGCGCGCCTCGTCGAAGGCCTCCTCCTTGAACAGGACGATGCCCAGCTGCAGATGGGCCTGGAAGTCCCGGGCGTTCTCCTCGATGCGGGCCCGCATGTGCCGCTTCAGCGCGGTGAAGTTGTAGATCTCCGCCAGGATGGCGCTGGGATTCTCCCGGACGCCGTGGCCGTGCCCCTCGCCCGCGTCCGGGGCGTCCTCGACGTGCGCGTGCACGCCGATCTCCTCGACCCGCCGCGCGATCCAGCCGCGGAAAGCCGCATCGAACTCCTCAAGGTCCAGGCCGAGCGCCTCCCGGAACCGCTCGTCGTCCTCCTTGACCGCGGCGTACTGCCTGATCAGCGCCGCCAGCCGGTCGAAGCCGTGCTCGGCGGCGATGTAGTCCACCACCAGGTAGGACTGGAAGTAGGCGAAGCCCAGCTCGGCGCTGTCCTTCGCGCCGGTGAAGGCGGCGTCGAGCCCGGCCACCGGCGCCAGCCGGTCCCGCGCCGCCGCCCGCACCAGGTCCAGGCCCTGGTCCCGCCCCCACCAGGGCCGCCCCTCCTTCTCCTCCCACACCGAGACGCCCTCGGACAGCCAGCGCGGGATGCGGTTGCCGGTCATCTGCAGGGTGATCACATGCGCCAGCTCGTGCCAGACGATCTCCTGCCAGTTCGCCGTCAGCGCGGCCGGCGAGATCAGGGTGACGACCTTGCCGAAGCAGATGCCCACCAGCGGGCCGATGTCCGGCAGGCCCAGCGAGCGCGCGGCGAAGTCCTCGGCGCTCTCGAACACCTCGATCAGCACCTTGCCCTCCGGCTCGAAGCCGTACTTGGCGGTCAGGGCGGTCCAGGCCTCCTCCAGCAGCGGCTCGAGGTAGGGCCACAGGACGACGGCATCCCGCTCGCTCATGCGCACCCTGAAGCGCTCGGTCTCCAGCAGCGCGTAGGTCTCCAGGGTGTCGAGGATCTGCAGCATGTTCCAGCTCGTCACGTCGAACGGGTCGTTGTCGTGGCCGGTCTCCAGGCTGGCCTTGCCCTCCTCCACCTCGCCGAGCCGCAGCAGGTTGACGCCCAGCAGCGTGTGGCCGGGCCAGTAGTCCGGGTCGGCCGCGACGGCGGCGCGAGCGTATTCGGCCGCCTCGGCGAAGCGGTAGGCGCCGCCGAAGGCCGCCGCGACGGCGCCGAGGAACTCGGGGTTGTCCGGGCTGAAGGCGTCGACCCGGGCCTTCAGCCGCCGGTACTCGTCCATGCGCTCGGACAGGGCGGCCCGCGCGGCCAGCGCGGCCAGGGTCGGCACGGACTCGGGATTGACGGCCAGCGCCCGCTCGAAGAGCTCCTCCGCCTCGGCCCAGCGCCCGTCCGCGGCCAGCGCCTCGGCGTAGGCGTGGAGCGCCTCGGGCGAGTCGGGGGCGATGGCCAGCGCCCGCCGCAGCGGCCGCTCGTCGCCGCCGGCGCGGCCCAGCCCGACCAGCGCCGGGACGTGGCGGGGGTTGATCTCCAGCGCCTCGCGGTAGCCGAGCGCGGCGTCGGCCGCGTTGCTCTTCTCGAAGAACAGGTCCGCCCGCAGCACATGGGCCTCGAGGTTGGCGGGGTCGGAGCGGACGGCCTCGTCGAACAGGCTGTTGGCGGCGTGGGCGTCGCCCAGCAGCCAGTGGGCCAGCGCCGCCATGGCCACGTCCCCGGAGCGGAACGCCAGCCCGTCGTCGTGGCGCCGGACCGCCCGCTCCAGCGCCGCGCGGGCGGCGGCCCGCTCGCCGACGAGCCGGAGCAGGGCGCCGTACTGCGCCAGCGCGCGCGTCGGCGGATCGTCCGCCTCCGCCACCGCGGCCAGCAGGGCCAGCGCCTCGCGGGAGCGGCCGCCGGCGCGCAGCACCTCGGCCAGCTGGGTGGCCAGATGCGGGAAATCGGCCGGCGCGCCGCCGCCGATCTCCGCGCGCAGCACCTCGGCGGCGCGCCGGCGCTCGCCCGCCATCATGTAGGCCCGGCTCGCCCCCACCAGGCCGTCGCGCCGGTCCAGGCCGTCGGCCCGCAGGAAGGCCTCGGCGGCCCGCGCGTAGGAGCCCTCCAGCATCAGCCGCCCGCCGCGGCGCAGCGGGTCGTCCTCGTCCTCCTGGGCCGGCAGGCCCGCCGCCAGGGCGGCGAGCAGCAGCGCGGCGGCGGACGGGCGGCGGGCGTTCACCGCGGCCCCCCGTCCGCCGCCAGCGCGTCGAAGCGCTCGGTGGTCCGGGCCAGTTCCAGCAGCAGCGCCTTCATCCGCCGCCAGTAGTCGTCCTGGAGGAAATCGTCCCGGCGGCCCCGCAGGGCCAGCGCCGAGCGCTCCAGCTCCCGCATGCGGGTCCGCAGCGCCAGCGCCTCCGGGCCCAGCCCGGCGGCGGCGTCGGCCAGGACGTCGACGTAGGCGATTTCCGCCAGCCGGCCGTCGCCCCGGCCGGGCGCGGGCTCGAGGGCGAACAGGCCGTCGCCGTCGTCGTCCAGGCCGGCGTGCTCCGCCGCCAGCCGGTCCCGCTCCTCGTACCACCGCCGCACGTTGTCCCGGGCGTACTCGAAGGCCTCCAGCATGGACACCCGGCCGTTCTTGTCCCGGTCGCCGCCGCGCCCGTCCAGCGCCTCGATGAAGTAGCCGGGGAACACCGGGTCGTAGCGCTCCGAGGCGGAGCGGGTCGAGGAGATGACCACCCGGCCCGCGGCCGACAGGGCGGCCGAAAAGCCGTGGCTGGCGCTGGTGCCGTTGACGACGGCGACGCTCTGGCGCCCGAAGCGCTCGAGCATGGCGGCGAACTCGCCGCCGGTGATGTCGGGCCCGACGATGTTGAATTTCGCCTCCGCCCCGGCGCCGGCGCCGTGGCCGACGAGGTACAGGGTGATCTGGTCGCCCGGCGCGGCCCGCGCGTCCAGCGCCGCCAGCGCCGCCTCGATGCCCCGGCGGTCGCAGGCGCCGTCGATCCGCCCGTCGCCCGGCGCGCCGCGCGGCCCCCGGTCGTGCAGCAGCGCGACGTTCCCGTCGGCGTAGCCGTGGTCGCGCAGCAGGACGTCGTGCAGGGCAAAGCCCCAGCGCCGGAACCGCTCCCGGTTCTCCCCGCTCGTCGTCGGGCCGACCATGATGAGCGCGTGCTTGGCGGTGCGCGGCGTGTCGAGGAAGCGGCGGTCCGCGGCGTCCCCGTCCGCCGGCAGGGCCGCGGCCAGCGCCAGCGCCGCCAGGCCGCCCCGGGCCGCGCGCCGCGCCCTCACGACAGCCCCTTCATGCGCCGGGCGGTCCAGTCGGCGCACAGCAGCGCGAGCAGCAGGGCCAGCAGCCAGGGCCGGTCCCACAGGTCGATCCGCACCAGCCGGGAGTGCGCGCCGGGGGCGGACGCGATGAGGCCGGCCAGCCGCGGGGCCTCGTCCAGGTCGAGGTGGCGCCCGCCGCTGGCCTCGGCGATGCGGCGCAGCAGGCCGCGGTCCATCCCGGCGCCGGCGTACTCGCGCAGGGACGGCGTGGCCGCGAAGGCGGCGCGCTTCTCCAGCGCCCCGCCGGCCCCGCCCGCGGCGCCGGCCACGTCCACCAGCAGGCCGTGCGCGCCCTCGCGCTCCACCTCGAAGACGGCCCGGTACACCCCGTCCTCGGCGAGATCCCACTCCATCGGCCGGTCCGTCACGCCGCCCCGGGGGTCGGTGACCTGCATCCACACGGTGGCGTCGCTGTCCGGCTCGTAGGCCCCGTCCAGCACCGTGGCGGTCACCACCGCCTCGTCCCCGACATGGTAGAACTCCCGGTCGAAGGCGACGGTCACCCGTTCCGGCGCGGCGGACGCCAGCCAGCGCAGCAGCTGCCGCCACACGGTCTCGTGGGTGCGGTCCGCCGCCGGCATCATCATCTGCCAGCGCCAGGTGCTGGCGGCGGCCAGGGACATGCTGCGCCCGCGGCCGTAGCGCTGGGAGGCCAGCACCGGCAGCGGCCGGCCGCGGTGCCGCAGCTCCGGGTGCTCGGCCAGCACGGTGGCGCCGGGCTTGATGCCGCCGGTGACGTGGATCCCCTGCAGCGGCGGGAGCCGCCCCCAGCGGGCGCGGTTCTCCCCCTCGTCGCCGGCGAGGCGCAGCAGCGGCGAGCGTTCGCCGGCGACGGTCATCCGGGGGCGGTACAGCCCGCCCGCGGGATGGTCGCCGCGGCGGATGCCGCCGCGCAGGCGGCCGGGCAGGAGGCCCTCCGGCGCCGGCGCGACCGGCAGGACGTCGGCGAGCGGCGTGCCGATGAAGCCCTCGTCGATCACGCCGCTCGTCAGCAACCCGCCGCCGCGCTCGGCCACGAAGGCCTCGATCATGGACAGCTGGCCGGGCGTGAAGAAGTCCGCGCCGACGTCGCCGAGGAGCAACGCCTCGTAGCGGTACAGCGCCTCCCGGTCGTCGGGGAAGCCGCCGCTCAGTTCGGTCGGGCTCGCGATGCCCTGGCGGTAGTACTTCTCCGGGCCGGTCTGCAGGTAGGTGGCCAGGCGCAGGGAGGCGTCCCCCTCCACCGCCCGGCGGATGAACTTGTACTCGTTGCGGGGATGGCCCTCGATGTACAGCACGTCCAGCGGCGGCTTTTCGGTGTTGTCGACCAGGAAGCGGCGGCTGTTGTTCTCGGCGATGATCTCCCCCCGCTGCGGCTCGACCCGCAGCTCGTAGACGATCGCCTCGGGGCGGGAGGGGGTGAGCTCCAGCTCGATGCGGCGCGGAATCCCCGGCGCGCCCAGCGTCACGGTCTCGGCCGCCGCCACCTCCCCGCCGTCCAGGACGGACAGCTCCACCCGCCGGCCCTCGTAGCCCTGGTGCTCCAGCGCCGCCCGCACCGTGAACACCGAGCCCTCCAGCACGGAGCGCGCGGCGGCGACGTCCGCGATGCCGATGTCCCGCGGGATCTCCTCCCGCCCCGCCCCCACCGTGAAGACCGGGATCCGCCGGGCGCCCAGCTCGCGGGCCCGGGCCACCGGATCGGCCCGGCCGTTGTCGGCGCCGTCGGTGACCAGCACGATGCCGGCCAGCGGCATGCCGCCCAGCTGGGCGTCGGCGTACGCCAGGGCCCGGTCGATGGACGATGCGGCGCCGTCCGCCCGCAGGCCGTCCAGGCCGGCCGCGCGCTCGGCGCTCCCGTCGAAGCGGAAGTGGCGCAGCCGGAAGGTCCGCGACAGCTCCTCCAGCACGCCGCCCTCCCCGAGGACGGCCGCGACGGCCGCGCTGCGGCTCCGGCCGCCGGGCATGTCGGCGATGCCCATGCTCATGGAGTCGTCGGTCACGATGCCCAAGTAGGTCTCCAGGGGCGAGATCCGGGTGGCGCTGACCACCGGCCGCAACAGGCAGAACAGCAGCAGCAGCAGCGCGGCGGAGCGGATGCCCACGAAAAAAGCCTTCCAGCCGGCGGACAGCGGACGGGCGGTGCGCCGATGCAGCAACCACACGCCAGCGACGACGGCCAGCGCCGCCGGCGCGAGCAGGAGCGGGCTGACGCCGGAGGCGAACTCGAGGCGGCCGGCAGCGGCGGCCTCCAGCAGGCCGGGGCTCCCCATCACGGCCGGGACGGGCCGCCGGTCCCGGACAGCGCCCGGTAGTACTCCTCCACCAGCTCGCGGTACCCCGCGGGCACCTCCTCCTCCGCGGCGGCGCGCAACCGCTCGCCGATGCCGTCCAGCTCCGCCCGGGATCTCAGGGCGTCCGCCAGCTCCGCCGCCGGCTCGAGCAGCCGGCGGAACAGCTCCGGCCGGTTGAGGAAGTCCTCGATCTCCCGCCGGTCCAGCTCCCGGCGGATGGCCCGGGCCCCGCCCCAGGCCGGGCCGGCGCCCCCGCCGGGCCGCTCCTCCAGCCGCCGCTGCAGCCGCCGGGCCAGCTCTCCCGAGCGGGCCAGCCGCTCGCGCATCGCGCGCACCGTCGGCGCGCCGGCGCCGCCGGCCTCGTTGAAGGCCAGCGCCTGCCGCTCGAGCGCCTCGAGCTGCTCCTTGAGCGCCTCGGCGTCCCGGGCCGTCTGCGCGGCCAGACCGGATGCGGCGTCCTCCCCGTCCGGCGACAGGGCCGAGAGGCCGCGCGCCAGCTCCTCGACCTGGCCGCCGATCTCCCGCTCGATGTTCCGGGACAGGCCGAGCATGCCGCCGCGCAGCACCCGGTCGCTGGTCCGCGTCTCCTCCCGGACCGACCGCAGCGCCCTGGAGGCCTCCTGGGCCTGGGACAGCAGCCGCCGGTCCTCGCCGCGGGCGATGACGGCGCGCAGCATGTCGTCGATCTCGTCGAGGTCCCGTTGCCGGCGCTGCCGCGCCTCCAGCAGCCCCGCCACCGCCTCGTCCTCGCGGGCGGCGTCGCGGGTCCGGCCCAGCCCCTGCTCGCGGCCGGTCCGCTCGACGGCCTGCTCGAGCTCGCGCTGCCGGCGCGACAGCTCCCGTCCGCGCTCGCCCAGCCCGCGCGCCAGCTGCGCGACGGAGCGGTCGCCCTGCCGCTCCAGTTCCCGCTGCCGCTCCCGCAGGCTCTCCAGCGCCTTCCGCCCGCGCGCGGCGGCGATGGACGGCGACTCGCTCCGGGCCGCCTCGCGCATCTGCCGGGCCGCCTCCTCGAGGGCGGTGCGCGGCTCGTCCCCGGCGGCGCCCGGCTCCGGCGGCCCGGACGCGGCGCCCCGTCCCCGGGAGCGCTCCCGCGCCAGCCGGGCGACCTCCTCGCTCAGCCGCTCCTGCCGGCGCCGCAGCCGCTCCAGCTCGCGGCGCCGGCGCTCCTCGTCCAGCTCCCCGGCGCGCCGGGCCAGGTCGCGCTGGGCGCGGCTCAGCCCCTCCTGGCGGCGGGCCAGCTCCTCCAGGCGGCCGGCCTCCTCCCGCTGCTCCCGCGAGCCGCCCGCCCGGTCCGGGGTCTCGTAGCGGTTCTCCAGCCGCCCCATCTC
Source organism: uncultured Pseudohongiella sp. (assembly GCA_964434395.1). Lineage (GTDB taxonomy): Bacteria > Pseudomonadota > Gammaproteobacteria > Pseudomonadales > Pseudohongiellaceae > UBA9145. The sequence continues at coordinate 5,932 of CAYSVD010000218.1, read as the reverse complement.
CATCTCGAACAGCTCGCGCAGGTCCTCCCGCTCCCGCCGGGCGGCCCGGCCGCCGCCGCCGGCGCCGCGCCCCATGGCGACGTCCGTGCGGTTGACGCTGGCCTCGGCCTTCAGGATCAGCCGCAACGCCCGCTGCTCCGGCCCGAGCGCGCCGGCGACCTGCTCCAGCTCCAGCTCCGCCGCCGCCAGGTTCATCTGCTCGATGGCCAGGGACAGGTTCTCGACCGCGGACGCATAGGTGTCGTCCGAAAAGTCCAGCCGCTCGGCGAGCCGGTCGATGGACCGCCGGGCGCGGACGGCGGCCTCGCGCTGCGAGGCGGCGACGACGCTGGCGTCGGCCGAGAATTCCGCGGCCGGAACCTCGCCCTGCCGGTTCCGGAGCTTCCAGGTGGCGGCGATGATGTCCTTCTGGATCGCGATCAGGGCGCTGCCGTCGCCGCCGCCGCCCTGGCCGCCGCCGCCGCCCCGGGCGCGGCGGAACTCCTGGTCGGTGGGGATCACCTGCAGGAAGTAGATGTCGGAGACGAGCTCGGCCGGACCGGCCAGGCCGTTGTTGTCCGCCAGCGTGAAGAAGTAGCTGACGAAGTCGCCCGGCTCGACCGCGAGATCCTCGAGGTACAGCAGCTCGGCGCCGGCCGCGCGGCGCGCGCCGGCCTCCGGCAGGAGGTCCACCCGCCGCTCCTCGCCGCCGGCCACGCTGTAATGCAGGGCGAATTCGCTCAGTCCGTAATCGTCGCCGGCGTCGGCCTCGATGATCACCTCCTCCAGCGGCATCGCATCCTGGTCGCGGCCGGGGCGCCGCAGCGTCAGCTCCGGCGGCTCGTCCCTGATCACGCGCACGAAATACTCCAGCGGATCCCGGTTCCGCAGGCCGGCGAAGTCGGTCGCGGCGATGCGGTAGACCCCGTCCCGGTCGGCGGTGAAGCGGCCGGCGGCGACGGCGCCGGCCGGCGCGAGCGCGAGCTCCTCGCCGGGCGGGGGCGGGCCGTCCCCGTCGGCGGGCCGCCAGTCGAAGGCCGCCGCGGCGGCGGCGACCGGCTTGTTGAAGGTCACGACGAGGTCGACCACGGTCCCTTCGGGCACGGCCATGTCGCCGCCGTCCTCCTCGGTCCTGTCGTCCATGCCGGTGTGCGGCGGATAGTCGAAGGCCAGATCGATCCGCTCGACCCGCGGCAGGTCGAACAGGGCGATGCGGTGCAAAGGGGAGCGGCGCTCGCCGAAGCTGACGTAGTAGGCGGTGTCCTTTTCGACGGACGCGATGAAATGGCTGAAGACCGCGCCGTCGGGACCGTCGCGGCGCATGGGCACGTCCCGCCAGTTCACGTTGTCGTCCTGGAGGCGCAAGGTGACCGCATCGGGCGCGGCGCCCGCGATGCGCGCGGTGATGGCGACGCCGTCGCCGCGCTGCAGCTCGATGCTGCCGGGCTCGACCCGGATCTCGACCGCCGGCGCCGCCGCGCCGGGCGCCGCACCGAGCCCGGCGAAGGACCGGGCCAGCCTGCCCGCGGCCTCGCCCAAGGGAGGGTGCCACGCGATCAGCGCCGCCGCCGCCGCCGCGACCGCCGCCGAGCCGGCGAAGCTCAGCCACGGCCCGCGGGCCCGGGCGGCGGTCTCCACCTCCCGCCGCCGGCGCAGCACATGGGCCTCGGCGTCCCGCCAGAGCTCCCGGACGAGCTGCCGCGAGACCCCCTCCCGGCCGCCCGCCGCATCCCCTTCGCCGAACTCCAGGGAGGTGAGCAGCCGCTGCTCGAGATCGGGAACGCGGTCCTCCACGTAGTGGGCCAGCGCCCGGTCGTCGCCGCGGCGGCGCCGCAGGGCGCGGACCAGCCACGCCGCCTGCAACAGCGCGGCGGCGGCGGCGGCGCCCGACAGGGCGACGAGGCCGGCCGGGCCCGGCTCCAGCCAGAGGGCCAGGGCGCTGGCGGCGAGGGCCGCGGCCGCCAGCGCGGCCGCGAACAGGCCGCCCTGGCGCAGGACGAGCAGGGCGGCGCGGCGGCGGCGCAGCCGCCTCAAGGTCCGCTTCAGGCTGTCGAGGGTGGCGCCGGACATGGAGGCCCTTCCGCATGAGCGGGCGGGCGGCCGCCGCCGCCCGCCCCGAGAGCGCCCTAACTATCCCATCATCCCGGCCCGGAAAGCAAGAAGCCCATCTCGCGGGGCCGGTACCAGCGCGAGTTCTCGGGGAAGACGCGCACGCCGTCGCGCCGGACCGCCCGGGCGAGCGAGGCGAGGTCGCAGTGACGGGAGAGATCCTCCAGGGTCGAGCGGGTCGGACCCGGCAGCGTCAGTTCGCCGGCGTCCGCTCCGGCCAGCGCCCGGGCGGGGGTGAGCCAGCGGTGGTCCAGGATCTCGCGGTTGTCGATGACCGCCCGGGCGCCGCGGTCGACGGCGCATGCGAAGAACCAGGTGCTGAACCGGCGCGGCAGGCGCGGCGGCGTGGTCCAATGGGCGGTGTGGACCAGCTGCCGCGGCCGGATCTCGATGCCGGCCTCCTCCCGGGTCTCCCTGACGGCGGCGCGGCGGGCGGCGGGATACTCCAGCCGGTCCTCGCCGTAGTCCTCCGCGTCGATGCGCCCGCCTGGAAACACCCAGTGGCCGCCGTGGAACGCCAGGCCGGCGTTGCGGCGCAACAGCAGGATCTCCATGGCGCCGTCCCGCTCCGTCCCGCGCAGCAACGCCACCGTCGCGGCCGGGACCGGTTCGATATCCGTCATCGCATCAAGGGGCCGGGCGATCTCCCGCGCGGGAGAGGGGCGGCGATGATAGCGAAACGCCCGCTCGTTCTCACGGCTTGGCCGCTCGGTGTTGGACCGCCGGCATCACTCGAAGCGCCGGCGAACGCGTTCGGGCAGGGAACGACACTGAACCGCTCGCTCGGGCCCGATCATCTCAACGACCCATTCAGTGCTATGCGACGGCACCTGCATGCGGCCATGGCGCAACGCGTTGAACACCGCGTCGGCAAGCCCTGCCCGTCCCAGCGCGGCCCCGACAGCGTCATGGGCCAGCATGCCGACGCTTGATCCCACAGCCAGCGCACCGAAATGGCGGGCGCAGACCTGATTCGCCGCACGCTCGTCGACCAGAACGACGGCGTCGTGCGCGGCCGCCCAAGCGATGGTGGACGCTTCGCCGTTGCCGAGCGGTTTGCCAAACACTCCCTTCGTCAACGAATCGCTGGTATGCGATGCGGGAACATCAAGCGCCACGATTTCCGCACGGCCGGTTTCGACAAGCGCGGCGAAGGTGTCGTTGCCTCGTCTTCCCTGTCTTCTGCCATGACCAGTTTCCTGTACGACGTCTCCGGTGACCACAAAGCGGTTGGGCAGCGCGTCCAATATAGTTTGCGCGACACCGGTCGCGATCAGGTTGATCACGACGCTGGCGTCGGCCGCGAACGGAGCGGAAAGGTCATCCAGGCGGATGCGACTCTTCATCCATTCCGTCATCAATCAACGCATTGCCCACCATTTCGCGCACGCTGATGCGGTCGAGACGTAGCGTGTCGGCAAGGTATCCCTCCGTCACCAGATCCCGACGCCACGCCTCGGCGGCCAACAGGCACAGGCGCGGCGGCATAGGCCGGGGGGCATCGGGACCGACCGAGTCGGCGAGGGTCTCATCGCCCTTCAGCGGCGGGAGCAGTCCATCGGACTTGATCAGACCCAGTTCCTCCAGCCGCAACGCCATGGTTTCCTGCGTGACGCCGAAGATGCGGGACAGTATGTCGACATGCAGATAGACAGCGCGTACAGCACCTGCGGTGATTTGCTGGAACCGTTGCGTGACCATGCCGGCCGGCATGAGAAACGCTCGTCCGAACGCGTCCGCATAGCGCTCCTCGCGCGAATTTCTCCCGTCTTTCGCTCTTAGCACCTCGACCTCGCGCCGTGTCGCGACGAAATGGCCAAGCTCGTGGCCCGCCGTTTCCGCGCGCCGTTCCCGCGAGTGGGCCGCATTGAGGAGCATACACGCCCCAACTGCCTCGTCGAAAGCGAACAGCCCGCGGATTTTCGGATCGAAACTTCGGACGTAGACGCGGATGCCGAGGTCGAAGTCCAGCAGGTCGAGGATATCACGCACCGGGTTCTGTCCGATTCCGAGCCAGCCGCGAAGGTCTTCGGCGTCGCTCTCGGCTTGGGCCCGCACATCGCCCGACAGGACGGACTTCTCAGGCGGATAATTGCGCTGTCGTTTGATCCCGAGAAAATTCTCGAGGTCCGCCTCGGTCTGCACCATGTCGGCCAAAATCCGCACCGCCTCTGCCTCGTCAGCCTCTTCGCCGGGCGTGAAGAATTGCGGCGACAGGTCGACGTGGACAGCTTCGGGACGAAGGAGCGCACAGGCCGATATGTCGTACAAACCAGCCAACTCGAACAGCTCCTTGGCGCGAACAGGACGTTTGCCCTGCTCCATCGCTAGCAACGTGGTCCGCGCCATCCCGGCCTTCGCCGCCGCCTCGGCCTGGGTCATCCTAGCCCGCTTGCGCGCCAGACGCAGACGCCCGCCCAGCACCTCAGCCTCAATCCCTCCGTGTTCCATGTCGAAACCTCCCGCAACCGGTTCCTAATGATGTACAAACGACATGCCGGTTCACGATGCTGATAATTGTGTACCGATCAGCTGACAAAGTCAATAGCAGAGCGCAACATAGCAGAGCGCAACAGCGGATGCGGAGCGGATGAGTCAGCCAGACGACCGGGCGGATTCATCCGGCCTGTCGTCGATCAATGCGCTGTCCACCATTTCGCGCACGCTGACGCGGCTGAGACGCATCCTGTTGGCAAGATATCCCTCGCTCACCATATCCCGACGCCACGCCTCGGCGGCCAACAGGCTCAGGCGCAGCGGCATGGGCCGGCGAGCATCGGGATCGATCTCGTCGGCGAGGGTCAGATCGCATTTCGGTGCCGGAGACAGCCCGCCGGCCTTGATCAGCCCCAGCTCTTCCAGCCGCAACGCCATGGTTTTTTTCGTGACACCGAAAATGCGGGCCAATAGAGCGGCATGCAGGCGTTCAGGACGTTCGGCGCCGGCGGTGATGTCTCGGAACCGCCGCATGACCATGTCCGCAGGCATGAGAAACGCGCGCCCGAACGCATCCGCATAGCGCTCCTCGCGCGAGTTTTTTCTTCCCTTCGCGCAAAGCACCTCGGCCTTGCGCCGCGTCGCGACGAAGCGGCCAAGCTCGTGACCCGCTGTTTCCGCGCGCTGTTCCCGCGAGTGTTCCGCGTTGAGGAGCATGCAAGCCCCGACCGCCTCGTCGAAGGCGAACAACCCGCGGATTTTCGGATCCAGGCCCCGCACATAAACGCGGACGCCCAAGTCGAAGTCCAGCAGATCGACAATGTTCTTCACCGGGGCTTGTCCGATCCCGAGCCACTGGCGAAGGCCTTCGGCATCGCTTTCGGCCTGAGCCCGCACATCGCCCGGCAGAATGGACTTTTCGGGCGGATAGTTGCGCGCGCGCGCGATTCCGAAAAGATTCTCGAGATCCGCCTCGGTCTGCACCAACTCAACCAGCTTACGCGTGGCTTCCGCCTCATCGCTGTCTTCGCCGGCCGCGAGGAAATTCGGCGACAGGTCGACGTGGACGGCTTCGGGACGCAAAAGAGCGGTCCCCGATACGTTGTACAGGTGGACGAATTTGAATAGTTCGCCGGTGCGAAGGGGACGTTTCCCCTGCTCTATGGCGAGCACGGTGGTCCGGGCCATCCCGGCCTCCGCCGCCGCCTCGGCCTGGGTCATTCCGGCCTGCCTGCGCGCCAGACGCAGGCGTTTGCCCAACTCTTCCGGGTCCACCTGTTCGCGGTTCATGTCAAACCCTCCAGTGCGCCTTTTCCGGCAGGGCGCGTGTGCGCGTCCCATCCGGCCACCATGTCAGAATGATATGATTTTATTGACGGAGATGTCAACTTTCGGGGCGGTTCGGGGC
>CAYSVD010000217.1:0-13970 GCA_964434395.1 uncultured Pseudohongiella sp. | reverse complement strand
TTGGAGGGGGGCGTCGGCTTGACGCTGCCGTCGCCCCCCTCCAACATCCTCGTCGTCACGCTGGGTGTCTTCATCCTCTGGCTGGGCTGGTTCGGCTTCAACGGCGGCTCCCAGCTGGCGCTGGCCGGCGCCGCGGACGCGGCGGCCATGGCCAACGTGCTGATGAACACCAACCTCGCCGCCGCCGGCGGGGTGCTGGCCGCCATCGCGGTCTCGCGGCCCATCCTGGGCCGGGTGGACCTGCTGGCCTCGCTCAACGGCGCCATCGCCGGGCTGGTCTCGATCACCGCCGGGCCCGACATCGTCGAGCACCACTGGGCCGTGCTCATCGGCGCCGTCGGCGGCGTGCTGTGCGCCGCCGGCATGCGGCTGCTGGACCACCTGTGCATCGACGACGTGGTCGGGGCCGTGCCCGCCCACCTGTTCGCCGGGATCTGGGGCACCCTGGCCGTGTGCATCGTCGGCGGCGGCGACATCCTGACGCAGCTGGCCGGCGTCGCCGCGGTCGGCGCCTTCGCGTTCGGGGTCTCGGCGGCGGTCTGGTTCGCGCTGTGCCGCTTCGCCGGCGCCCGGGTCTCCCCGGAGGTCGAGCAGCTCGGACAGGACGCGGCGGAGCTGGGCATCGAGGCCTATCCGGAATTCGTCCTGATGCCCGAGGCCCAAGGCGAGGACTAGCGGCGTGCGCGGGCGCGTCCGCTCCGGGCTGAAAGGCGCCGCCTTCGCCCTGGCGGCGTTGCCGCCCCTCTGGCTGGCGTTCGCCCAGGACTTCCGGCCGGGGCCGTTCGACTCCGACGAGCCCTCCATCCCGCTGAACCCCGACGACCCCACCTACGACCTGTGGAGCCAGCTGCGCGACCCGGCGAACGACCCGGGGCGGGAGCCCGGCCCCTTCCACCCGGGGCGCCTGCGCACCCCGGGGGTGCTGACCTTCTTCCAGCTGCCGGTGGCGCTCAACCAGGAGGACCTGCGGGCCGGGGAGGTGGACGTGGCGATCCTGGGCGCCGAGATCGACATGGGCACCGGCATGCGCGGCGCCGGCGAGGGCCCCAACGCCCTGCGCTCGGAGCTGGGCCTGTTCGCCACCGGCGGCCTGCCGCACATGCACGCCGGCGTGGCCTGGAAGCGGGAGCTCAAGGCCGTGGACTACGGCAACGCGCCCATCGACCGCTTCAGCGTCGAGCGCAGCATGGCGCCGGTGCGCGCGCTGGTGCGCGAGATCGCCGAGACCGGCGCCGTGCCGATCGTCATCGGCGGCGACCACTCCCTGGAGTATCCGGACGTGGCGGGGGTGGCGGACGTGTACGGCCGGGAGAACGTCGGGGTGATCCACTTCGACGCCCACTTCGACGCGGCATCGGGCGGCTACTCCGGCCACCTGATGACCCACGCCCAGCCGGTCTACCAGCTGGTCGAGGAGGGCCATGTGCTGGGGCGGAACTACATCCAGGTGGGCCTGCGCGGCTACTGGCCGGGGGAGGAGGGCTTCCGCTGGATGCGCGGGCACGGCATGCGCTACCACACCATGGCGGAGATCGAGCGGGACGGCTGGCCGGCGGTGATGGAGCGGATCCTGGCCGAGGCCAACGACGGCCCGGAGCACCTGTACGTGTCCTTCGACATCGACGTGCTGGACCCGGCCTACGCCCCGGGCACCGGCACCCCGGAGCCGGCCGGGCTGACGCCGCGGGAGGTGTTCCCGTTGGTGCGCGCGCTGTGCGCCGAAAACAACCTGGTGGGCTTCGAGCTGGTGGAGCTCAACCCGCTGGCGGACCCGGGCTACACCACCGTCCTGAACGCCGGGCGGGTGGTGCAGGAGTGCCTGACCGGCATCGCCATGCGCAAGGCCGGCATCGCCGACGGCCGCCGCCTGAGCCCGCTGACCGTCGAGGACGGCGAGCCGGACCCGGACCCCTGAGCCCCGCCGGCCCGCGCGCCGTGACCGCCGGCTCCTTCCGCTTCCCCGCCCTGACCGCCGTGGTGGTGGCCAACATGGTCGGCGCCGGCGTGTTCACCAGCCTGGGCTTCCAGCTGCTGGAGATCCGCTCCGGCTTCGTGCTGCTGGCCCTGTGGGCGGCGGGCGGGCTGGCCGCGCTGTGCGGCGCCGTGAGCTACGCCGAGCTGGGCGCCGCCCTGCCCCGCTCCGGCGGCGAGTACAACTTCCTGGGCCGCATCTACCATCCGGCCGCGGGCTTCGTCTCCGGCTGGGTGTCCGCCACCGTGGGCTTCGCCGCGCCGACGGCGCTGGCCGCCATGACCTTCGCCGCCTACGCCTCCTCCTCCCTGCCGGGCGGCGGCGGCCCGGCGCTGGAGAAGGCGATGGCCTGCGCCCTGCTGCTGGCGCTGACCGCCACGCACGCCGCCGGCCACCGCGCCAGCGGCGGCGCCCAGCTGGGCCTCACCGCGGTCAAGGTCGCGGTCATCGCCGCCTTCGTCGCCGGCGTGGCCCTGGCCGCCGCCGACCCGCAGCCGGTGCGCTTCCTGCCGACGCCGGGGGACGGGGCGCTGCTCGCCGGCGGCGCCTTCGCCGTCTCGCTGATCTACGTGAGCTACGCCTACAGCGGCTGGAACGCCGCCACCTACCTGAGCGGCGAGCTGGAGGATCCCCGGCGGACCCTGCCGTGGATCCTGCTCGGCGGCGCCGCCGTCGTCACCCTGCTGTACCTGGGCCTCAACTTCGCCTTCCTGCGCGCCGCGCCCATGGACAGCATGGCCGGCGAGGTCGAGGTCGGCGTCATCGCCGCCGAGGCGGCCTTCGGCCCGGCGGCCGGACGCCTGTCCGGGATCGTGCTGGCGCTGCTGCTGGTCTCCACCGTCAGCGCCATGACCATGGCCGGGCCCCGGGTGATCCAGGTGGTCGGCGAGGACTTTCCGGTCCTCGGGTTCCTCGCCCGCCGCAACCGGCGCGGGATCCCGGCGACCGCCATCGCCGTCCAGTCCGCGGTCGCGCTGCTGTTCATCCTGTCCTCCACCTTCGAGTCGGTGCTGGTGCTCGCCGGCTTCACCATGGCGCTGAACGCGTTCGCGGCGGTGGCGGGGGTGTTCGTGCTGCGCCTGCGGCGGCCGGAGCTGCCGCGGCCCTACCGCATCCCCCTCTATCCGCTGCCGCCGCTGCTGTTCCTGCTGGTGACCGGCTGGGCGCTGGTCTTCACGCTGGCGGAGCGCCCGGCGGAGGGCCTGTTCGGCCTGGGCCTGGTCGGCTCGGGCCTGGCGCTCTACCTCCTCGCCTCAGCCCGGGGCCGGCGGCGCGTCGAGGATCTCCCGTAGGGGCTCCAGGTGCGCCGCGTAGCGGCGCCACCGCTCCAGCGACTCCGTGTAGATGGGCCGGCGCACCTGCTCCGAGCTGGGGGTCCGCACGGCGCGCCGGGTGCGGTGGAACTCGAGGCAGGCGGGCTCGAAAGGCAGGCCGCAGTGGGCCAGCATGCGCCGCACCTGGCCCTCGAGATCCCGCACCACGTCCTCGTGGCGCACCGTCAGCACCGCGCCCGGCAGCACCCGGTCCCAGTGCGCCATCATCGCCAGGTAGCCGCGGTAGTGGCGGCCGAGGTCGGCCAGGTCGTAGCTGAACTCCTGGCCCTCGGCGAACAGTTGCTGGAAGGCGCCGAAGCAGCAGGCCATGGCCCCGCGCCGGGCGTCGATGATCTTCGCGTTCGGCAGGATCAGCCGGATCAGGCCGACGTGCTGGAAGTTGTTGGGCATCTTGTCGATGAAGAAAGGCGCCTCCCCGCGGTGGACGCGGGTGTCCTCGAGGTAGCGCTCGCCGAGGGCGCGCAGGCGCTCCGGCGGCAGGCGGGCCAGATGCTCCCCGTAGCCCGCGAGGCCCTCGGCCCGCGCCTCGCGGCGCAGGCGGTGCGCCAGGGTCAGGATGTCCGGCAGCTCGCGGGTGCCGTCCACCAGGCTGTGGCTGGCGAGGATCTGCTCCAGCAACGTGGAGCCGGCCCGCGGCAGCCCGACGATGAACACCGGGTCCGGGTCCGGGCAGCCGGCGCCGGCCTTCGCCGCGAACAGGGCCGGCCCGCAGCCGGCGCGGATGGCCCGGAGCGCGGCGGCGGCCGCCTCGGCCCGGTAGCTCCCCTGCGCCTTCTTGAGCGCGTTGCCCCGGGCGTAGCAGCGGAAGGACTCCGCGTACTCCCCGCGGTCCTCCCGGGCCTTGCCCAGGGCGAAGCACAGGTAGACGAGGTCCGGCAGCGGCAGGGACTCGTCCGCCTCCAGCGCCGCCATGGCGGCGGTCTCGGCGTCGCTGAAGCGGTAGGTCTTGAGGTTGGCCAGGGCGTGCCAGGCCTCGCCGCAGCGCGGGTGGCCCGCCAGCGCCTCCCGGCAGGCGGCCACCGCCGCGTCGAAGTCGCCCAGGATGCGGCAGGCGTGGCCGCGGGCGACGAGGGTGGCCGGATCCCCCGGCGCCCGCGCCAGCACCTGATCGAGCAGCTCCAGCGCCCGCTCGCAGTCGCCCGCCTGCAGGCAGGTCACGGCCAGCAGCGAGCGCCGGCGCAGCCGGTCCGGGGCCTCCGCCAGCAGCCGCTCCGCCCGCTCCCGCGCCGCGTCGAAGCGTTGCCGCCGGCGCAGGACGCCGATGTGGTCCATGCGCGCGCGCTCGTCCTCCGGCGCCAGCGCCGCCGCGCTCTCCAGCAGGAACTCCGCCTCGTCCAGCGCCCCGAGGCGCATGCCGACCGCGGCCAGCAGGCGCATGCCCTCGATGTGGCCCGGCGCCTTCCGCAGGAAGGCCCGGCACGCCGCCTCCGCCTTCAGCGGCCGCCCTTGGTGAAGCAGGTCCAGCGCCGCCAGCAGCGGCGGCGGCAGCGCCTCGAGGCGCTCCAGCTCCGCGCGCGCCTCCGCGGCCTCCGGGCCGGCGGCCGGCAGGAGCTCCGCGCGGGCGCGCCAACTGGCCGTCAGCGCCGGGTTGCAGCGGCAGGCCTCCCGGTAGGCGGCCAGCGCCCGCGAGGGGCGGCCCATGGCCCGCAGGGCGTGGCCCTCCTCCTGGCGCGCCCGGCCGTGGGCGGGCGCCAGGTTCTTGAGCCGCGCCAGGGTCTCGAGCGCCGCCGCCGGCTCGCCGGCGCGGCGCAGGCACACCGCCCGCAGGTACAAAAGCTCCGGGTCGTCCGGGCGGCGGGCCAGGGCCGGCGCCAGGGCCTCCAGCCCCCGCTCCGGCCGCCCGGACCGGACCAGGGCCTCGACGGCCGCGCCGACGGGGCGCCCCGCGGCGCCGGCGGGCGCCGGCGCGGTCACAGCCGCCAGGAGAGGCGCAGCCCGACGGTGCGCGGCCGGGCGTAGGTCGCGCGCGGGCGGTCGTAGCCGAAGTCCCGCGCCAGCTCGGCGCGCCGGTCGGCGATGTTGTCGGCGAACAGCTCCGCCGACCAGCTCCCGGCGGACACGCCGGCGGACAGGCCCAGCAGGGTCCAGCCGCCGATGCGGTCGCGGTTGATGGCGACGATGTCGCTGTGGGACGCGGCCGAGCGGACGGCGCGGGGCATGACGTGCGCGGTCAGCTCCGGCCCCAGGGGCCACTCGTAGCGGGCGCGGACGTTGCCTTGGAAGCGGGGCGCGTAGGCCAGCGCGTCGCCGGCCCGGACGTCCCGGGTCGGGGTGATCACCCGGGCGATCTCCGTGTCCAGCACGGACAGGGCGCCGGCGACGGTCAGGCCGGGGACGCCGGGCGGCGCCCAGGTGAAGTCGCCCTCCAGCCCCCTGATCTCGGCGTCCGCCGCGTTGTCCGAGAAGTACAGGTTGACGATGGAGGGATCGAAGATGGTGGTCTGCAGCCTGCTGACGTCGACGAGGAAGACGCTGCCGTTGAGCCGCAGGCTGCCGTCCAGCAGGTCCATCTTCCAGCCCAGCTCGATGTTGGTCAGCTCGTCGGTCTCGACCTCGAAAGGCACGGTGAAGCCGCCCGCGCTGGTGATCCCGCCGGGACGGTTGAGCAAGCCCGGCCGGAAGCCCTCCGAGTAGGTCAGGTACCACAGGCGGTCCGCGTCCGGCGCCCACGAGACGGTGGCCTTGCGGATCGTCCCCTCCGCGCGCGCGGCGTCGGGCGCGCGCAGGGCGCCGGCGACGGAGGGCGGCGTGTCCCCGTCCACCTCCGCCGCCGAGTAGGTGACGTGCCGGGCGGGATCGCAGGAGCGGCGGAAGGTGAACCGCCCGTCGCCGTCGTACAGGTCGCTGATGTCCGTGCCGAAGGCGTTGACGTCCTCGCCGCCCTGGTTGCAGAAGGACGCGTTCGAGCTGCCTTCGAGGTCCACCTCGACGTCGTAGTAGCGGGCGCCCAGGGTGAGGGACACGCCGGCGCCGACGTCGACGGTCAGCTCGCCGAAGGCCCCGAGTTGCCGGTCCGTGCGGCGGATGTCGTTGCGGAACACCACCTCGGGCGGAAAGGGCCCGGGATGGGAGTGCCAGCCGCTGGTGAAGGGGTAGTTCGGCGCGAAGCCGCGCCCGCCGGGGCCCACGATGTCGACCGCGCCGGGGTAGGCGAAGTCGTTGCGCTCGGTCAGCTCCAGGTCGCCGTGGAAGGCGCCGAAGATGCCGCGGGCGCGGGCGTCGGGATCGGTCGCGAAGCGCAGCTCGTGGGTCTCGAAGGTGGTGTTGGTCAGGCTGTCCAGGTACAGCACCGGCGGCTGGCAGACCCCGGCCGGCGCGGCCTCGCCGGGATAGGAGACCGCGGTGTCGCAGATGTAGTAGGGCAGGTACTGCCCCACGAACAGGTAGTCGGTGTAGTCGATCAGCTGCTCGACCTCGCGCTCGGTGAAGGCGCCGGCGTACACCGCCTCCAGCGCCGCCAGCCGGCCCGCCAGCGTCCAGCTGGTGCTGGCGATCCCGTCGGCGCCGGCCTCGTCGACGAAGCGCTCGATGGCGAGGTCCCCGAGGTCCGGGTCGGCGAAGAAGACGCCCTCGGTGTCCAGATCCTGCCGGGCGTGGGCCGCGTCGAGGCGCCAGCCGCCGACGTCCAGCCGGGCGGACAGGCGCCAGCCCCCGTAGGTGGCGTCGTTGACGTCCTCCTCGGCCAGGGCGGCGTTGTCCGCCGCCAGGAAGGTCACCCCGGACAGGTCGGACCCGGCCTGGAAGCCGGCGCGCGACGCGGCCACCGGCACGCCGTTGGAGCGCGCGGCGCCCTCCGGGCGGAAGCGGGCGCTCGCGCGCGCGTCGCGCGCGCCCCGGACGTTGTCGATGTAGCCGCCCTGGTGGTCCCGGTAGAGCACCCCGCGCAGGGCCAGCGCGTCGCTCAGCGGCAGGTTGAACATGCCCTCCAGCGCGTGGACGGGCTCGCCGCCGCTGGTGGCGGCGCCCTCCGCCTCGATCCGTCCGTAGACCTCCGACGGGTCCGGCTTGTTGGTGATCAGGCGCACCGTGCCCGACTGCGAGCTGGCGCCGAACAGCGTGCCCTGGGGCCCCGACAGCACCTCGATGCGCTCGAGGTCCGCCGCGTGGAAGTCCAGGTTGCGGCCGGGCTGGCCCAGCGGCTGCTCGTCGAGGTACACCGCCACGTTGGGCGCCAGACCCGCCACGCCGGCCGTCGACAGCGAGGGGGTGGTCGAGGCGACGCCGCGGATGTACACGGTGTTGCGGCCGGGGCCGCTGCCGCCGGCGGTGACCCCCGGCAACTGCATCATGTAGTCGGTCAGGCCGCCGACGCCGAGCCGGTCCAGCGTGGTCCCGGTGACCGCCTGCACGGTCACGGGCACGCTCTGGATGTCCGCGGTCCGCTTGGTGGCGGTGACCAGGATCTCCTCGATCGCCGGCGCCTCGGCGGCCGCGGGCGCGCGCGGCCGCCGAGGCGGCGATCGCCGACAGGACGGCGGCGCTGAGGGGACGGCGCTGGAAGGACATGGGCATGGATCGCTCCTTGATTCCCCGGTTCCGGGGTTGTCGGCGGGGACGCGGCGGATGTTACCCTTTTTCCCGCTTCGCCGTCCCGCCCCGCCCGCGGTCCCGGAAGACCGCCAGCGCCCGGCGGCGCGTCTCCTGGAACGGAACCATCGGCCCGGGATAGCCGCCCACCGCCCGGTCCTCCGGCCGCGGCTCGTGGATGCGGGCGGCGTCGACCCCCTCCAGTTCGGGGACGTGGGCCCTGACGTAGCCGCCGCGGGGGTCGAAGCGCCGCCCCTGGAGCGCGGGGTTGAAGATGCGGAAGTACGGCGCGGCGTCCGGGCCGCAGCCGGCGGCCCACTGCCAGCCGACCGCGTTGTTCGCGAGGTCCGCGTCGACCAGGTTGTCCCAGAACCAGTTCTGGCCGGCCCGCCAGTCCACCAACAGGTTCTTGGCGAGGAAGGAGGCCGCGATCATCCGCGCCCGGTTGTGCATCCAGCCCGAGCGGCGGAGCTGGCGCATGCCGGCGTCGACCATCGGGTAGCCGGTGCGGCCGCGCCGCCAGGCCCGCAACGCCTCCGGATCCTTCCGCCAGGGGAAGTCCCGGAACGCGGGGCGGAACTCCCGGCCGGGCAGGTCCGGGAAGTGGTGGAGCAGGTGGCTGCTGAACTCGCGCCAGCCGAGCTGGCGCAAAAACGCGTCGGCGCCCGGCGCGGCGGCCGCGGCGTGCCACACCGCGCGCGCGCCGATCTCCCCGAAGCGGAGGTGGGGCGACAGCCTGGAGACGCCGTCCGCGAGGTCGGGGCGGTCCCGGCCGGAGGCGTAGCCGGCGGCGCCGCGCCGGAGGAACGCCCGCAACCGCGCCCGGGTGCCCGCCTCCCCCGGCGTCCACGCCTCCTCCAGGCCTTCGGTCCACGCGGCCCGCTCCGTCGGCAGGCCCAGCTCCTCGAGCCGCAGGGAGGCCGGCCACCGCCGCGGGGCGGCGAGCCGGCGGGGGGACGGGACCGGCGGCGCGGGCGGACCGAGGGCGAGGCAGCGGCGCCAGAAGGGGGTGAACACCCGGAACGGCCCCCCTTGGGCGGTGCGCGCCGCTTCGGGCGGGAACAGCAGCCGGTCGTCCCACAGCCGGAGCTCGACGCCGGTCCGCCCGCACAGCGCGCGCAGCCGCGCCTCGAGCTCCGGATCCCACGGGGCGTAACCGCGCTGCAGGTGGAGCGAATCGGCCGGGCAGGCCGCCAGCAACCCGGCCAGGGCGGCCGCCGTCTCCCCGCGCAACAGCGTCAGCCGGGAGCCGCGCCGCTCCAGCGAGTCCGCGAGCGACGCCAGGGAGCGGCGCAGCCACCACCGGGCGGCGCCGCCCGGCCGCCACCTGCCGGGGGAGTCGTCGTCCAGCACGAAGACCGGGAGCGTCGGGCGCCCGCCGGCCGCGGCCTCCCGCAGCGCGAGGTTGTCGGCGAGCCGCAGGTTGTCGCGGAGCAGGCAGACCGCGACGTTCACCGCGCCCTCCGCCGGAGCCCGACGCGGGCCGGGCCCGCTCCGGCCCGTCCGCCGCGCGGGCTCGTCCTGGAGAGCCCGCGAACGGGCCCTTTCAGCATCTCGTCGGACATCGTCCCATGGCGGCTCCCGGTCGTCGCCGCCGGCAAGTCGGCATCCGCCTCTGATCAGGGGCTCGCCGGCGACCTGTCGGACTCGAGGGGTCTCCGAACAACCTTTTGGGCGTTCGGATTGTCATTTTACGATGGTTTCCAGCGCTCGTCATCGGCAGGTTGGGGCAGGTTGGGGCTTGATCAGGGTTTCCCCAAAACCGGCGGGAGCCTGTCGAGGGCGCGCGCCGCGGAAGCGTCGGCCGCCGCCGCGAGTCGCCGGAGTGGCAAACCGTCCCCCGGCGAAGGACAATGGGACGTCATGGACCGCCGCCCCGGCCGAACGCCGCCGTGCCCATCCCGAAACTCGCGCCGCTGATCGAGCTGACCCGGCTCGACCGGCCCGTCGGCATCTGGTTGCTGCTGTGGCCGACCCTCGGCGCCCTGTGGCTCGCCGCCGGCGGGCCGCCGGATCTTTCCCTGCTCGCCATCTTCGCCGCCGGCGCGGTGGTGATGCGCTCGGCCGGCTGCTGCGTGAACGACTTCGCCGACCACGACCTCGACGGCCATGTGCTGCGCACCCGGCGGCGGCCGCTGGCCCGGGGCGCCCTGCGGCGGCGGGACGCGCTGGCCTGCTTCGCGCTGCTGTCGCTGGCCGGCTTCGCGCTGGTCCTATTGACCAACCGCCAGACCGTGCTGCTGTCGTTCGGCGCGGCGGCCATGACCGCCCTGTACCCTTTCGCGAAGCGCTTCACGCGCCTGCCGCAGGCGGTGCTGGGCGTCACCTTCTCCTGGGGGATCCCGATGGCCTTCACCGCCCAGACCGGCGCGCTGCCGGCGGCGGCGCTGCTGCCCTTCGCCGCCAACGCGGCATGGACGATGGCCTACGACACCCAGTACGCCATGGTGGACCGGGAGTTCGACGAGAAGCTCGGCATCGGCTCCTCCGCTCTCCTGTTCGGCGAGACGGACCGGCTGGCGGTGGGCGCGCTCAACGCGCTGTTCGTGGCGGCGCTGGCCGCGACCGGAACGGTCTTCGGCCTCGGCCTTCCCTACTACCTGTCGCTGGCGGCGGCCGCGGCGCTGCTGGCCCGGCAACAGCGTCTGATCCGGGACCGGGACCCCGAGCGGTGCTTCAGGGCCTTTCGGAGCAACCAGTGGGTCGGGCTGGCGGTGCTGGCGGGCACCGCGGCCGGCCTGCCGCCCTGAGCCCGCCCCTATCCGGTGAAGGCCTGGATGCCGGTCTGCTCCCGGCCGAGGATCAGGGCGTGGATGTCCTGGGTGCCCTCGTAGGTGTTGACCGCCTCGAGGTTCTGCGCGTGCCGCATCACCGGGTACTCGTCCGAGATGCCGTTGGCGCCGAGCATGTCCCGCGCCTCCCTGGCCGCGTCCAGCGCCTTGAGGCAGGAGTTGCGCTTGAGCAGGGAGATCAGCGCCGGCGCCAGCCGGCCCTCGTCCCGCAGGCGGCAGGCGCGCAGACAGCCCAGCAACCCCAGGGAGATGTCGGTCTGCATCTGGGCCAGCTTCTTCTGGATCAGCTGGTTGGCGGCCAACGGACGGCCGAACTGGATGCGGTCCAGCACGTAGCTCCGGGCGGCGCGCCAGCAGGTCTCCGCCGCGCCCAGCGCCCCCCAGGCGATGCCCAGCCGGGCCGAGTTGAGGCAGCTGAACGGTCCGCCCAGCCCCTCCGCTCCCGGCAGCCGGCTCTCCTCCGGCGCGAACACTCCGTCCATGACGACCTCGCCGGTCACCGACGCGCGCAGCGCCAGCTTGCCCTCGGTCTTCGGGGTGTCCAGCCCCTTCATGCCCCGCTCCAGGATGAAGCCGCGGATCGCGCCCCCGTCGTCCTTCGCCCACACGATGAAGACGTCGGCGATGGGCGAGTTGCTGATCCAGCTCTTGGCGCCGTCGAGGCGCCAGCCGCCGTCGACGGCCTTCGCCCGGGTCTTCATGGAGCCGGGGTCGGAGCCGTGGTCCGGCTCGGTCAGGCCGAAGCAGCCGATCAGTTCGCCGCGGGCCAGGCCCGGCAGGTACTTCTCCTTCTGCGTGTCGGAGCCGAAGACGTCGATCGGGTGCATCACCAGAGAGGACTGCACCGACATCATGGAGCGGTAGCCGGAGTCCACCGCCTCGATCTCCCGGGCGATCAGCCCGTAGCTGACGTAGTTCATGCCGGCGCAGCCGCGGCCCTTGATGGTGGCGCCGAGCAACCCCAGCTCCCCCATCTCGCGGAAGATCGCCGGCTCCGCCAGCTCCTCGCGGTAGGCCCGCCGCACCCGGGGCAACAACCGGTCCCGGGCGTACCGCCTGGCCGTGTCGCGGGCCATGCGCTCCGCCTCGTCCAGCCGCTCCCCCATCAGGAACGGATCCTCCCAGTTGAACGGCGTCCTGTCCGATCCGACCGTCATGCCCGCGCCCCCGTCCGCGCCCCGCCTGCGGCCAGTATACCGCAGAACCGGCGGCGGCCGGTTTCGTCCGCGGCGGAAGTCCGGAAGGTTCTGTTGCGGACGGTTCTAAAAATCCGCCCGCGTTTCCCATAGAATGCGCACCCATGAACGGCTCCCCCTTCCTCGACGGCCTCAACGACGCGCAGCGCGAGGCCGTCGCCAGCCCCGCCCGCCGCCTGCTGGTGCTGGCCGGCGCCGGCAGCGGCAAGACCCGGGTGCTGGTGCGCCGCATCGCCTGGCTGGTCGGGGAGCAGGGGGTCCCGCCCGGCGAGATCCTCGCCGTCACCTTCACCAACAAGGCGGCGCGGGAGATGCGCGAGCGCATCGAGGAGCTCATGGCGTCCTCCCTGCGCGGCATGTGGGTCGGCACCTTCCACGGACTGGCCCACCGCCTGCTGCGCCGTCACTGGAAGGAGGCGGGGCTGGACGAGGGCTTCCAGATCATCGACTCGGACGACCAGCTGCAGCTGATCAAGCGCATCGGCAAGCGGCTGGAGCTCGACGAGGAGACCTGGCCCGCCCGCCGGATCCAGGGGTTCATCAACCGGCGCCGGGACGACGGCGAGCGGGCGCAGCACATCGAGCACAACAACAAGCCGAACATCCGCATCCCGGTCGAGGCCTACCAGGCCTACCAGGAGGCCTGCGGCGACCGCCTGGTCGACTTCGGCGACATCCTGCTGCGGGCCGTCGAGCTGTGGCGGGACCGCCCGGAGATCCTGGACCTGTACCGGCGGCGCTTCCGGCACGTCCTGGTGGACGAGTTCCAGGACACCAACGCCGTCCAGTACGCCTGGCTGCGGTTGCTGGCGGCGGAGGGGAACCACCTGGTGGTGGTGGGCGACGACGACCAGTCCATCTACGGCTGGCGCGGCGCCCGGGTCGAGAACATCCAGCGCTTCGCGAAAGAGGACTTCCGGGACGCGCGGACCGTGCGCCTGGAGCGGAACTACCGCTCCACCTCGAACATCCTGGACGCCGCCAACAGCCTGATCGGCAACAACCGCGGCCGGCTGGGCAAGCGACTGTGGACGGAGGACCGCGCCGGGGAGCCCATCGGGCTGTACGAGGCCCACAGCGGCGAGGACGAGGCCGCCTTCATCGCCGAGCGCATCGCGGGGGAGGCGGCGGGCGGCAGGCCCCGCCGGGACATGGCGGTGCTGTACCGCTCCAACGCCCAGTCGCGGGAGCTGGAGAAGGCGCTGTTGCGCGTCGGCGTGCCCTACCGCGTCTACGGCGGCCAGCGCTTCTACGACCGGATGGAGATCAGGAACGCCATCGCCTACCTGCGCCTGGTGGCCGGCCGCGACGACGACGCGGCGCTGGAGCGGGTGATCAACACGCCGACGCGCGGCATCGGCCAGAGCACCGTCGACGCGTTGCGCCGGGAGGCGGCCGAGCGGGGCTGCTCCCTGTGGCGGGCGGCGCGGACCTGCGCGCGGGACGACCGGCCGCGCGGCCCCTGGCGCGCCGTCGGGGCCTTCGTCGAGCTGGTCGAAGGGATGGCCGCGGAGTGCGAGGCGCTGGCCGAGCGGCACGGCGAGCTGCCCGCCCTGCCGATGCAGGCGCGGCTCGTCATCGAGCGGTCCAAGCTCAAGGAGCACCACGAGAAGGAGGGCGGCGAGGTCGCGAAGAGCCGGCTCGAGAACCTGGACGAGCTGGTCAACGCCGCCGACTCCTTCGCCTCCGAAGGGGCGGAGGAGGACGCGCCCGCCGCCTCCGCGCTGGCCGCCTTCCTGGACCAGTCCTCCCTCGACACCGGCGGGGCGACCGGCGGCGCGGCGGGCGCCGAGGCGGACGACGCGGCGCAGCTGATGACCCTGCACTCGGCCAAGGGGCTGGAGTTCCCGATGGTGTTCATGGCGGGCATGGAGGACGGCCTGTTCCCGCACCACAACGCCATCGAGGAGGGAGACCTGGAGGAGGAGCGCCGGCTGTGCTACGTGGGCATCACCCGGGCCCGGGAGAAGCTGTGGCTGTGCTACGCCGCCAGCCGCCGGCTGTACGGCGGCTTCATGCCGTGCAAGCCCTCGCGCTTCATCCAGGAGATTCCCGGCGAACTGCTCGACCCGGTCCGCCCGCGCCGCCCGATGCCCTCCCCGGCGCCCGGGCGGACCGGGTCGAGCAGTTCGCCGGGAATCTCCTGGAT
>CAYSVD010000216.1:0-49806 GCA_964434395.1 uncultured Pseudohongiella sp. | reverse complement strand
CGATACGCCCTGGATGCTTGCGGGCGGTCTGACCGACCAAAACGTGGCCCAGGCCATTCAAATCTCGGGCGCCGGGGCCGTCGACGTGTCGTCCGGGGTCGAGGACCGGCCGGGCGTGAAAAACGTCGATAAAATTCAACGGTTTATCGGCGCGGTCCGGTCCATGCCGATCGACGACCAGACGATGAAATAACCCTCGTTGCACCGGCAACGGTGTGGTTTATTAGCGGCCAACCGAGAAACCAGGGCCACGACCACGGCATGACCAAGCCCAACACCTACCAGCGAGGTCCCGACAGCGACGGGCATTTTGGAATCTATGGCGGCCGATACGTCGCCGAGACCTTGATGCCCCTCATTCTCGATGTCGAGCGAGCCTATGACGAGGCCCGCAACGACCCGGCGTTCCGGGCGGAACTGAACTCCTATTTGACGAGTTATGTGGGCCGGCCGACGCCGCTCTACTTCGCCGAACGCCTGACCGAACAGTTGGGGGGCGCGCGAATCTACTTCAAGCGCGAGGACCTCAATCATACCGGCGCCCACAAGATCAACAACTGCATGGGACAGATTCTGCTCGCCAAACGGATGGGCAAGACCCGCATCATCGCGGAGACCGGCGCCGGACAGCACGGCGTCGCCACGGCCACGGTGGCGGCCCGGCTCGGCCTGCGATGCCGCATCCACATGGGCGCGCGGGACATGGTCCGCCAGGCGCCGAACGTCCACCGCATGCGGCTGCTGGGCGCCGAGGTCGCGCCGGTGGACGGCGGCTCGGCCACGCTCAAGGACGCCATGAACGAGGCCCTGCGCGACTGGGCGACCCATGTCGACGACACTTTCTACGTCATCGGCTCGGTGGCCGGCCCCCATCCCTACCCGCGGATGGTCCGGGACTTCCAGCGCGTCATCGGACGCGAAGCCCGCCGGCAGGCCCTGGAGCAGACCGGCCGGCTGCCGGACCTGCTGGTGGCCTGCGTGGGCGGCGGCTCCAACGCCATCGGGCTGTTCCATCCCTTCCTGGGCGACCGGGAGGTGGCGATGGTCGGGGTCGAGGCCGGCGGCGCGGGTCTCGAGACCGGCGAGCACGCCGCGCCCCTCTGCGCCGGTGCGCCGGGGGTGCTGCACGGCAGCCGCAGCTACCTGATGGCGGACGAGGACGGCCAGATCCTCCCGACCCGCTCCGTCTCCGCCGGGCTGGACTATCCCGGCGTGGGGCCGGAGCACGCCTGGCTGAAGGACGTCGGCCGGGTGGACTACGTCGCGGCGACCGACGCCGAGGCGCTGGACGCGTTCCATCGGCTGGCCCGGCTGGAGGGCATCGTCCCGGCCCTGGAAAGCAGCCACGCGCTGGCCTGCGCCCTGCGCATGGCCGGGGACATGAAGCCGGAGCGGCATGTGCTGGTCAACCTGTCGGGACGCGGCGACAAGGACATCGAGACGGTCGCCCGCCTCGAGGGCGCGGCCGCGGAGGCCGGGGCGTGAGCCGCATCGCCCGCGCCGGCGGCCGCAAGTTGCTGATCCCCTATTTGGTGGCCGGAGACCCGGACCTGGCCGTCAGCCTGTCGCTGATGCATGAGCTGACGCGCCAGGGCGCGGACATCATCGAGCTGGGCGTGCCGTTCAGCGATCCGGCATCCGACGGTCCGGCGATCCAGCGGGGGACGGAGCGGGCGCTGGCGGGCGGCGCCCGGCTGCGCGACGCGCTGGCGCTGGTGGCCGAGTTCCGGCGCCGGGACGCGGACACCCCGGTCGTGCTGATGGGCTATCTCAACCCCATCGAGGCCATGGGGCATGAGCGCTTCGCCCGGGAGGCCGCCCGGGCCGGCGTCGACGGGGCGCTGGTGGTGGACATGCCCCCGGCGGAATCGGAAAGCCTCCACCCCCTCCTGCGCGCCGCGGGCCTGGACACCATCTACCTGGTCGCGCCGACGACCGGCGCGGAGCGGGCCCGGGCCATCGCCCGCCGCTGCAGCGGCTACCTGTACTACGTCTCGCTCAAGGGCGTGACCGGCGCGGCCATCAGCGACCGCGCGGAGGTGGCGGAAAAGGTCGGCGCCCTGCGGACGCTGACGGAGCTGCCCGTCGTGATCGGCTTCGGCATCAAGGACGCCGAAAGCGCCGCCGCCATGGCCGCGCTGGCGGACGGCGTCGTGATCGGCAGCGCGCTGGTGGAGGCGATCGGCGCATTGCCGCCCGGCGGGGCCCGGGACGGGACCGCCCTGGCCGCCGCCTGCGCCGTTGTCGGAACGGCGCGAAAAGCGATAGACTCCGTATGATAGCGCCCGCAACCCTTTGATGCGAGACGACTTCATGAGCTGGATCGACAAAATACTGCCCTCGATCTCGACGACTTCGGGCGCCGGGCGGAAGAAGGCCGACATTCCGGACGGCGTGTGGAAAAAATGCCCGCGTTGCGACGCCGTGCTGTACCAGAAGACCCTGAGCGAGAATCATGACGTCTGCCCGAAGTGCGACCACCACCTGCGCATCACGGCCCGGCGCCGGCTGGAGCTGTTCCTGGATCCGGACAGCGCCGTCGAGCTCCACGGGGAGCTGAAACCGGTCGACATCCTCAAGTTCAAAGATCTCAAGCGCTACCGGGACCGGCTGGTCGACGCCCAGAAGAAAAGCGGCGAGCACGACGCGCTGGTGACGGTCCGGGGCGCGCTCGAGGGCGATCCGCTGGTGGCGGCGGCCTTCGAGTTCGGGTTCATCGGCGGCTCCATGGGCGCCGTGGTGGGTGAGAAGTTCACGCAGGCGGTCGGCGTCTGCATCGACGAGGGGCTGCCGCTGGTCTGCTTCTCCACCAGCGGCGGGGCGCGCATGCAGGAGGCGCTGGTCTCGCTGATGCAGATGGCCAAGACGGCGGCGGCGCTGGAGCGGCTGAAGCGGGAGGGGCTGCCGTACGTCTCGGTGCTGGTGGATCCCGTCTACGGCGGCGTCTCGGCCAGCCTCGCCATGCTGGGCGACGTCAACATCGCCGAGCCCAACGCGCTGGTCGGCTTCACCGGGCCGGACGTGATCCGCCAGACCGTGCGGGTCAAGCTCCCCGAAGGCTTTCAGCGTAGCGAATTCCTGCTGGAGCACGGGGCCATCGACATGATCGCGCACCGGCGCGAGCTGCGCGGGCGCATCGCCTCCATCCTCGGCAAGCTGATGCATTACCGGCGCGCCGCCTCCTGATGCCCGGCGCCGGGGCGACGCCGGACGGTCTTCAGGGCTGGCTCGAGCACGCGCGGACGGTCCATCCGAAGGAGATCGAGCCGGGACTCGGGCGTGTCCGTCGGGCGGCCCGGGCCATGGGCCTGACCCATCCCGCGCCGGTCGTCGCAACCGTGGCGGGGACCAACGGCAAGGGCTCCACGATCGCCGCGATGGAGGCGGCGCTGACCGCGGACGTCGTCGCCGCGGGCGCCTTCTCCTCGCCGCACATCCACGCCTTCAACGAACGCATCCGCATCGGGGGGCGGCCGCTGGACGACGCGTCGATCTGCCGGGCGTTCGCCGAAGTCGAGCGGGCGCGGGGGGAGACGACCCTGACCTTCTTCGAGTTCTCGACCCTGGCGGCGCTGCGCCTGTTCGAGCGCCGCCGGGTCGAGGTGGCCCTGCTGGAGGTCGGGCTCGGCGGCCGGCTCGACGCGGTGAACGTCGTCGACGCCGACCTGTGCGTCGTCACCAGCATCGCGCTGGACCACGAGGACTGGCTGGGGAAGGGCCGGGAGCGCATCGGCCTGGAGAAGGCCGGCGTCATGCGCCCCTCGGCGCCGGCGGTCTGCGGGGATCCGGATCCGCCCGCCTCGCTGGTCGCGCGCGCCCGCGAGATCGGGGCGCCGCTCGCGGTGCTGGGCCGGGACTTCGGCTTCGACCGGGACGGGCGGCGCTGGCGCGGGCGGGACCGGGACGGGAATCCCGTCGCGGTCGAGGGGCTGGAGTGCCCCGGGCTGCATCCGGACAACGCCGCGGCCGCCGTGCAGGCCCTCAAGCTGCTGCCGCGGCCGCCGTGCGACGACGCCCTGCGGGCGGCCCTGGCCGCATTGCGGGTGCCCGGACGCCAGGAGGAGCGCGTCGACCGGGCCAGCGGCGCGCGGGTGCTGCTGGACGTGGCGCACAACCCGGCCGCCGCGGCCTGGCTGGCCCGCCGCCTGCGCGGGCGGCCCGGCGGGACGGGGCGGGTGCTGGCGGTGCTGGCGGCGATGGCGGACAAGGACGTCGGCGCCATGGCCGCCGCCTTGGAGTCCTGCGTGGACGTCTGGTATATTGCGCGTTCGGGAACGGACCGGGACATGCCGGTCGGCGAGGCGGCCGACCGGGTGGGGGAGCGGACGCGCTCGCCCGTATTGCGTTGCGGCGGCGTCGAGGAGGCGTACGGCCGGGCCTGCGCCGAGGCGGGCGCGCGGGATCTGGTCGTGGTGACCGGCTCCTTCTTCACGGTGGCCGCCGCGCGCGCCATGAGCCGCGCGCCGGAGGAGGCCCGGGGCGATGCTGGCGGACGGCGCGGCGGCGTTTGACTCGGCGGCACAGGTGCCTTCAGTTGAAACCGGAGACGAAACAGCGGGCGGTGGGCGTTGTCGTGCTGCTGGCGCTGGCCCTCATCTTCCTGCCCATGATCTTCGACGGCGGGGGCGACTACCTCGGCCCGGCCGTCAGCCGCATCCCCGAGCCGCCCGAGATCCCGGTGCTGCCGGAGCCCGCGCCGACGCGTCCGGTCATCATCGGCGACTCGCTGCCCGGAGCCGGCGCGCCGGAGGCGGACGGAACGGCGGACCGGCCGGCGGACGAGACGGCGGGCGAGACGGCGGACGAAGCGGCGGACGCGTCCGGCGGGGCGTCCCCGGATGCGCCGGCGGCCGTCCTGGACGATGCCGGGCTGCCGCTGAGCTGGACCGTCCGTCTGGGGGCGTTTGACGAACCGGACAACGCCGCCGCCCTCGTGGAAAGGCTGCGGGATGCGGGGCACCGGGCCTACGCCCGCCCCGGCGGGACGGGGCGGGAGCGGGAGATGACGCTGGTCTATGTCGGGCCGGTGCTGGACCGGGCGCAAGCGGACGACTACCGGACGCGGCTGCTGGAGGAGTTCGAGCTGCCGGGCATGGTGGTGCGGTTCGAGCCGGCGCCGCTCTGAGCGGAGGAGCGATGGAGCTGAACTCGCTCGATGCGGCGATCCTGCTGATCGTCTTCCTGTCCGCCGCCGTCGGGGTGGCGCGGGGGCTGATCCGGGAGGTGCTCTCCCTGGCCAGCTGGGTCGCCGCCCTGTTGGCCGGCTGGTTCTACAGCGCGCGGGCGGCGGAGCTGCTGGCCGGCGTCGTGGAGAACCCGCAGGTCCGCCACGTCATGGCCTTCGGACTGCTGGCCGCCGCCGTCGTCGCCGCAGGCGCGTTGCTCGCCCGCCTGCTGGTCGAGGCGGCGCGCCGGACGGGGTTGCGCCCGGTCGACCGGCTGGCCGGCGGCGCCTTCGGCGCCGCCCGCGGGACCGTGGTGGTGCTGATCGTGGTGTTCGTCGCCCGCCCGCTCGCATCGGGGACGGGCCTGTGGCAGGGCTCGCGGCTGATCCCCTACGGCGACGGGGCCATCGAGTGGGCCTGGGACCGGCTGGGGAGCCGGACCGCCGTCCCGGCGGACGCGGCGCCGTAGGCCGGGGGCGCATCGCATGTGCGGACTGGTCGGCGTGGTCACGGGCAAGGACGTGGGGGTCTGCCTCTACGACACGCTGACGGTGCTGCAGCACCGGGGCCAGGACGCCGCTGGCATCATGACCAGCGACGGCGGCAAGCTGCACCAGCGCAAGGACAACGGGCTGATCCGGGACGTGTTCCGCACCCGCCACATGCAGCGCCTGACCGGCCAGATGGGCATCGGGCACGTGCGCTACCCGACCGCCGGCGACTCGAGCCCGGCGCTGGCCCAGCCCTTCTACGTCAACTCGCCCTACGGCATCGCGCTGGGCCACAACGGCAACCTGACCAACACCGCCGAACTGAGCCGGGACCTGCGCCGGAAGGACCGCAGGCACATCAACACCGACTCGGACTCCGAGGTGTTGCTCAACCTGTTCGCCCACGAGCTGCAGAAGCAGGGGCGCGGCGGCCCGCGCCCCGAGGACGTGTTCGCCGCCGTCGCCGGCGTGCACCGGCGCTGCCGGGGCGGCTACGCGACCATCGCCATGATCGCCGGCCACGGCGTGGTGGGCTTCCGCGACCGCCACGGCATACGTCCCCTGATTTTCGGGGCCCGGCGGGCCCCGGACGGCGGAAAGGAGTACATGATCGCGTCGGAAAGCGTGGCGCTGGATTTCCAGGGCTTCACCCTGGACCGCAGGGACGTGGCGCCGGGGGAGGCGGTGTACCTCGACGTCGACGGCGGCCTCCACACCAGGATCTGCGCCGAGCCGGGCGAGCACACCCCCTGCATCTTCGAGCATGTCTACTTCGCGCGGCCCGATTCGCTGATGGACGGCATCTCCGTCTACAAGGCGCGGCTGCGCATGGGCGAGCGCCTGGGCGACAAGCTGCGGCGGGAGCGCCCCGGGCACGACATCGACGTGGTGATCCCGATTCCCGACACCAGCCGCACCTCCGCCCTGGCCCTGGCCAACCGGCTGGGGCTGAAGTTCCGGGAGGGCTTCGTCAAGAACCGCTACATCGGGCGCACCTTCATCATGCCCGGCCAGAGCCAGCGCAGGAAATCGGTCCGGCAGAAGCTGAACGCCATCGGGCTGGAGTTCATGGGCAAGAACGTGCTGCTGGTCGACGACTCCATCGTCCGGGGGACCACCAGCCGCCAGATCATCCAGATGGCCCGCCGGGCGGGGGCCAGGAAGGTCTATTTCGCCTCCGCGGCGCCGCCCGTGCGGCACCCGAACGTGTACGGCATCGACATGCCGGCGGCCGCCGAACTGATCGCGGCCGGCAAGGCCGACGAGGAGGTGGCGCGGCTGATCGGGGCGGACTGGCTGATCTACCAAGATCTCGAGGATCTGGTGGCGGCGGCCTCCGAGGGCAACCCGGCCATCGCCCGCTTCGAGTGCTCCGTGTTCGACGGCCGGTACATCACCGAGGACGTGGACGAGACCTATCTGAGCCGGCTGGAGGTGGTCCGTCATCCGGGCCGGGGCGGCGAGGCCGCCGGCGCGCCGGGCCGGAGGGCGGCCGTCCAGGCGGCCGGGCCGCAGGCCTAGCGGCCGCCGACAGGCCCGCTCCAGCGGCTTCCCGGTTTCACTGGGGAAATAGGTGTCTGCTGGCGGGTCGCGGCTCCTCGGGCGGCGAACAGGTGCGTCGGCGCCGCCTGGGGCCGGTTCCGCGCCCGCCGACGTTGCGTCCCTAACCTCGGCTGGCGCGGGCGGCTTCGGCGAGCCGGCGCGATCCCCCCGTCCATCCCCCGCCGCCGACGCCAGCATCGGATGGGATCTGCGCGGCGGATGAAGATCTCATCGCGCGTGTCCCGTGAAACGGGACTGCGCGCATCGCGCGGTGTCGGCGAACCACTTCATCCACCGGGTGAGCTCCAAGCTTGCGCGCTGGGAGATCTCGAGTTGACGGTAGTATTCGCCGCGCCTTGCCGCTATGGCCGTCGACATGCTGAGCGGGGCGCGGCGGCCCAGAGCCTGCGAGATGGCGATGTCGATGATCGCCCGCCCGACGCGACCGTTGCCGTCCGCGAACGGGTGGATGCACTCGAAGTGATAGTGGGCGGCGGCGGCGCGGACAATGCCGTTCATGTTCCGGGCGTCGTTGAACCAGGCGATGAACCGCTCCATCTCATCAGGGACGCGTTCGGGGGGAGGAGCCTGGTAGCGCAGCTCTCTGCCTGCCGGCGTTATCGCGTAGATCCCCACGGGATGCGTTCTCCAGCGTCCGGTTTCAATGGCGCGGGCGTCGTCGACAGCTTCGATGATCAGGCTTTGCCATCGGCATAGGCGCTCTTCGCTCAACGGCTGGTTGAACTCGTTGCCGATCTCGACCATCAACTGGGAGATGCCGGCCGCGCGCGGGTCTTCCAGGTCCGCCGCCGCCGGCAGGCCGCGCAGTTGATTCCTGATCGAGGCGCGCGCGTCCCGGAGCGTGTAGAACTCGTTTTCGATCTCCGAGGTCTTGACCGCCTCGGCCGCCATCAGGTCGATGACGGCATCCTCCCGCGCGTCATGCGGGAGCGCATCCAGCGCTTCGGCGTCGCGGGCGATGGACTGGAGGACCTCCCGCCCATCCCGCTCGGCCGCCTCCCGGTCCCAGGTGAAGTTGGGCCAGTCCGCGTTTTGCCATGAGTAGCTTGGGGCGGCCTTGATCCGTCTGATAACCTCCTGCAAAAACGCGTCGTCGTAGGGGTTTTCAGCGTCGCTCATGGCATCCTCCTGAAAGCCGTATCGCTCCGGATTCTGGAGATGCTGGTCCACGGCTCCTTCCATAGGCCGCAGGGCGGTTCTGAGGATATTTTTGGAGACTTTTTCGCCCCCGCCGATCCCTTCACCGGCCGCGCTCCACGCCGTCCCCGTCCCTGGACGCGGACGGCGGCGCGATCTCCGCCTTCCGTGCCAGCGCCAGGGTCTCCAGGGCCATGCGCATGACCGTTTCCCCGTCGTCGCGCCGCGCCCCCCTGTCTTTCGCGGGCATGACCATGACCGGCAGCGCGCGGTTTTTTCCGTCCAGGGCGCAGACGATCCAGGATCGCCACGGTCCGAGCCCGTCCCGCCGCAGCGCGGCGGCGGCCAGGCGTCCGGCCCGCCGGGGATTGCCGTCGCCGAGGGTCTTCGCCGTCCGTTTCCGGGCGCGTTCGAGGCCTGCCATCACCTGCGCCTGCGCCCCGGCATCCGCGAGCGGGACGTAGTCGGGGTGGTCGTCGACGGCGACGGCCGCCGCCGTCAGCGAGAACGCCAGGGTCTTGAGCTGCGCCGGATCGCCGCGGTCGAATTCCGCCGCCGTCCGCACCGAATCCTCGCCGAAGCCCGCGAAGACCCATGCGCACACCGGGACGTCGGCGAGGCCGCCGCTCAGGCAGGCGGCGGCGGCGGCCGCCTTTTCCCGGCCCGCCCCATCCAGGCGGGAGAGATCCACGATCGCCGGGCGCTCGCCGCCGGCGATCCCGCCGTCGTCCGTTGTTTCGTCGTGGGACACGGCCGTATCCTCCCGTCCTTAACGGCTTCCCCGGCCACGCCCGGAGCGGACGCCTTCGCCTTCGCGTTCGGCCGCACGCTCGTCGATGGCCGCCTGCTGCCATTGCGCCGCGAGCAGGGCGTCGCCGTCGGCGACCCCCCGTTCCAGGGCCTCGTTCAGGATCTCGGCTTCATCGGGCATGGGATCGGCCGGGCGGGGACGGTTCATTCTGGGTCGCGTTCCCCGTCGATGTCAAGGACTCGGACCGACAGGAAACGGGAGCGACTATCGATTGACGCAGGGTGGATGACGACACGGATCGCCCGGAGACGCAGGTCCACGGGCTTTCGGCGAGGGCGTTGTGACTTTCCCATGCAATCCCTCAATGAGGCATCGCAAGCACAAGATGCCGCATCTGTTGCGGATGTCGCACCGGGCGGACGGCCCTCGCCGGCGCGTCGGATTCCGTCTTGCGTTCGACGGTCCGCTAGATCCTGTAGAGCGGGGGCAGGGCGTGGCGCAGCTCGCGCCGCCGCCGCCGCAGGCGCCGCATCCGGTCCCGGCGCAACGCCATGACCGTCCTTAGCAGCTCCTTCGGCCGGAACGGGGGTGCGCCGTCCCCCTCGGCGCCGTACAGCGCGGACTGCAATGCGGCGGCGTGGGGGTGGAGCGCCGCCGCATCCCGGCGCCGCAGGACGTCCTCCATGTCCCGCACCCGCCCCGGCGCCGCGAAGTGGGCGCACCACTGAAGCAGCGCTTTCCTGACCGCCGCCGGCTCGCCGGAGCGGCACGCCAGCCGGAGCCGGAGCAGGGCGATCCGTTCGTTGTTCTCCGGATACAGGCGCCCGGCCAGGCGTCGGCGCCCCGCCGCCGCGAGCCGGCCGAGCTCCCGGCGGCGCCGGAAGAGGACGAGCCCGCAGGCGGCCGCCGCCGCGAGTAGCAGCGCCAGCGCGGCGGCCGGCCGCGCCCAGGACGCGTCCACCTCGATGAGCTCGGCCCGGGCCTGGGCATCGATCATCTCCTGGTCGACGACCGGCGCGGCGTCCAGCAACGCCTCGATGTCCACGGTGCTGGCGACCGCCTGCTCGGAGGGCAGCTCCCCCGCCACCGCCGCGACGGCGAGGCGGACGGCCGGAACGCCGGCGACCTCCGGGCGGTCCGTGTCCACGTTCCACCAGGGGATGGCGATGCCGGGGATCTCGATCACCCCCGCCTCGGTCGGCACCAGGGTGACCGTCTCGGTCCGGGTTCCGATGATGGCGCCGTTCTCGAAGGCGCGGTCGATGGCCGACGGCTCCGGATAGATGTTCAGGCCGTCCGCCTCGGGATCGCCCAGGGGCGGCAGCGCGGCCCCGTCCACCCCCTTGGCGGTCGCCGTCAAGGTCCGCGTCACCGAATCGCCCACCCGGAGGCCGACCGCGGGGTCCGCGCTCCAGCTCTGCTCGATGGCCAGATCGGTGACGGGCAGCCAGAACTCGCCGCCGCGAGCGGATTCCGGGCGCTCCTTGACCTCGACGGTGATGCCGTCGGTGAAGGCCGTGACGCGCCGGGTGTTGAGGTTCCTGAACACGAAGTTGCTGGAGCCGTCCGTCACTTCGCCGCGGAACAGGATGTCGGGGATCTCGAGCGGCCCGCTGCGCTGGGGAAAGATCACGTAGCGCTTCTCGTAAACGCCGTAACGGGTGCCGTCGATCAGCCGCTCGTACTGGTTGGGCGACCCGATCAGCTGGATGACCGTATCGGGCATCTCCGGCTCGGTGAACTGGGGATTGCGGATGCCGTTGATGGTGTAGAAAAGGCGCACCGTGAACAGCAGCTGCTCCTGCACGTACACGCTGTCCTTGTTGATCTCCAACTCCAGGAACAGCTCCTCGCCGGACTGGTTGGAGCGGGGGCCTTCGTTGACCACCCTCACGTCGAGCGGTTCGGTCGCGGCGCCGCCGACATCGATGGGCGGTATCGTCAGCTCCCCCTCGGACAGCGGGAACAGGGTGATGATGTAGTCGGTCCAGGATTCCACCGCGCCGTTGAGGCTGCGGATCTGGCTCGATGTGCGGGTTCCCAGCACGTCGAAATCCCGGGTCAGGGGGGTGAGGTCGAGTTGCATGCCCTGCCGCTGCTCGTGGACCCTGATGGTGTAGGTCAGCGTCTCGCCGCGGGCCACCTCCGCGCGGTCCACGGAGGCCTCGACCTGTTGGGCCGCGGCCGCGGGGGTCCAAAGCAGCAACAGCAGCGGCGCGAGGGCCGTCGGCGGCATCCTCACCAGATCCGCCCTCCGCCGCGCGCGCTGTTCGCCGTGCCGTTCAATTGCCGCTGGCGGTACTGGTAGCGGAATTTCCGCCGCAACAGCTCGCCGGGGTCGTCCTCGATCCGCCGCAGCCACTGCTCGAGGGCCTGCCGCTCCTCGAACTCCTCGTTGCTCGATTCGCTGGGCGTGTTCTGCTCGCTGTCGGATTCGGAGCCTTCCTGCTCCTCCGGCGGACGGTCCCGCCGCTCCTGCTCCCGCCGCTCCTCGTCGCCCTCCTGGCTTTCCTGGTCCTGCCGCTCGCCGTCCTCCCGCGGCTCCCGCTCTTCGGACTGGTCGGCGTTCCGCTCGGACTGGCTGTCCTGGCTGTCGCCCTGCTGCTGTTCGCCCGCCTCCGACTGCTGCTGTTCCAGCAACCGCTCGACGATCTCCCGGTTGTGGATCGCGTCCTCATGCCCGCCGTCCGCCGCAAGGGTCGCATCGTAGGCCGCGATGGCCTCGGCGTAGTTCCCGAGCAGCGCCAGGGCGTTGCCGCGGTTGTAATGGCCGTCCGGGCCGTCGTCGGCGCTGAAGGCGGCCGCCGCCGCCTCGTAGTCCCCGTCCCGGTAGCTGGCCGCCCCGGACCACTGGCCGGAGCGGAACAGGCCCGCCGCCCGCGCGTAGTCCTCGCTCTCGTAGGCCTCCATGGCCTGCTGGTCCTGCCGCAGCCACAGGTCGCGCCAGTCGGCGGCCTGGGCCTGCCGCGGCATCCCGCCGCCGGCGGCCAGCAACGCGACGGCGAACAGCCAGCCGCGGCGGAAGGCGAGCGCGGCCAGCGGCATCGCCAGCAGCGCCAGCCAGGGGCCCGCCTCGCGCCACGCGTCGAATTGCCCCTCGGCCTCGGAAAGCTCGGACGGGTCCATCAGGTCGAAGCCGCCCAGCAGGAAGGCCAGGTCGGAGTCGGCCAGCTGGATGTCGTGGTAGCGGCCTCCGCTCCGGTTGGCCAGGGACCGCAGCACATTGCGGTTCAGGCCGGGGGTCACGATGCCGCCGGCATCGTCGGTGAGGAAGCCGCCGTCGCTGGTGCGGATCGGCGCGCCCTCGGCGGTGCCGATGCCCATGACCAGCAGCTCGTAGCCGGCGTCGCGCATGCGGTCGGTGATGGCCCGCTCCTCGTCGAAGCCGCCGATGCCGTCGGTCATGAGCAGGATCCGGCCTCGTCCGGCCCCCGCCTCGTCCAGCAGGCCGACGGCCATGTCGACGGCCGCCACCGGGTTGCTGCCGAACAGCGGCATGATGTTGGGGCTCAAGGACGGCACCAGCGCGTCGATGGTGACGACGTCATCGGTCAGGGGGGTGACGGTGTGGGCGTCGCCGGCGTACACCACCAGCGCGGTCTGGCCCTCGTCCCGGAGGGACAGGATGTCCCGCAGCTTGCGCTTGGCCAGGTCGAGCCGGCTCGGGCTGTGGTCCGTCGCGAACATGGACAGGGACAGGTCCATCACGATCACCAGCGCGTCCTCCCGCTTCTGCACCGGCTGCGGCAGCTTTTCCCACGCCGGGCCCGCCATGGCGAGCGTCGACAGCGTCCAGGCCAGCAGCAACAGCAGCAGGGGGGCGCGCTGGGCGGCGTTGCGGGTGCGGTCCAGGAGGTGGGGCAGCAGGGAGCGGTCGATGGCCTTGTGCCAGGCGGACAGCGCCGCGCTCGTCCGCCACAGGGAGAGCACGAAGACGGCCGCCGGAATCAGTCCCAGCAGCCACAGCGGCCGCAGGAAGTGGAACTCGCCCGATGCGGCGGCGATGTCCATCAGGCCTCGCCTCCGCCCGCCGCGACGGCCTCGCCGCGCCGGCCGCCCAGCGCCGTCCACGGAATCGAAAACAGCGCCAGCAGGAAGCTGACGAGGAGCGCGGCGCCCAGCGGCCAGAAGAACAGCGCCCGGGTCGGGCGGTAGGTCTGGTCGTCCTGCTCGATGGTCTCGAGGCGGTCCAGCTCCTCGTAGATCTCCACCAGATCGTCGACGTTGCGGGCCCGGAAATAGCGCCCGCCGGTCGACTCGGCGATCCGCGTCAGCACCGCCTCGTCCAGCTCCGCGGACGGGTTGATGGCGCGGGCGCCGAAGAACGTGCGCTGCACCACCTGGTCGGCGCCGATGCCGATGGTGTAGATCCGGATGCTCTCCTGGCGCGCCAGCTGGCCGGCCTGCTCGGGCGAGACGGCGCCCGCGTTGTTGACGCCGTCGGTCAGCAGCACCAGCACCCGGCTGTTTTCAGGACGGTTGCGCAGGTGGATGACGGCCAGTCCGATGGCGTCGCCGATCGCCGTCGCCGACTCCTCGATGATGCCGATCTCGGCCTCCTCCAGCAGGGCGCCGACCGTCTTCCGGTCGAAGGTGAGGGGGGCCTGGACGTAGGCGTGGGCGGCGAACAGGATGAGCCCCAGGCGGTCGCCCTCGCGGCGCTCGACGAAATCGCCCACCACCGCCTTCACCGCGTCGATGCGGGACGCCTGCCGGTTGCCCACGACCATGTCCTGCGCCTCCATGCTGCCGGAGATGTCCACGGACAGCATCAGGTCGCGTCCGCTGGACGGCAGCCGCACCGGCTCCCCCAGCCATTGCGGCCGGCTCGCCGCCAGCGTCAGCAGCAGCCAGACCAGGACGCAGCACGCCATGGTCAGCAGGCGGGGGCCGCTCATGGCCTTGTGCTCGGACTGCAGGCGGGTCAGGGCGCTGAAGAAGGGCACGTACAGCGCCGCATCCTGCCGCGGCGCCCGCGCCATCAGCCGGCGGACCAGCAGGGGCAGGGGCAACAACAGGAAGACCCAGGGCCAAGTGAACTCGAGCATCAGTCTGCCATGTTCCGGGCGGCGGGACGCATCCCGCGGCGGAGATACAGGCCGCTGATCCAGTCCCGCCCCATGCTCTGCACGGCGTCGACGTCCGCCTCGCAACGGGCCTGGAAACGGCCGGCGCCGAGGGCCGCCGCCATCGCCTCGTCGACCCGCGAAGCGTCCCCCTTTTCCCGGATGAAATCAACCCATTCGCGCCCCCCCATGGCGGCCACCCGGGCTTCGGGGAAGTGGACCATCGCCACGCGCCGCAGCACGGCGTTGAATCCGTTGAGATAGCGCGGCGTCCGCTCGCCGGCGTCCCCTCCGTCCCCGTCGGCGAACGCCGAGTAGCACCGCTCCAGCTCGAGCAGGGCGCGCCGGCAGTTTTCCCGCCGCCGCCGCCGGGCCAGCAGCCAGGCGGCCAGCAGCCAGGCGGCCGCCGCTGCCAGGAGCGCCAGCGCCCACCAGCCGGGGGCCGGCGGCCACCACGGAACCGGCCCGGGCACGTGGATGTCGGCCAGTTGCGTCAGGAGATCTTCGCTGTCCACGCCCTTATCCGCTCCACCACCGGTTGATCGGTTCTGATCTTGATCAGGCGGATCTGGAGCTTGTCCAGCTCCGTCTCGAGACGCCGCAGGCGCTGCCGGAACCGCTCGCGGTAGCCGGCGCGGACGCGGGGGTTGTGCGTGTTCAGGACGCCCCTGCGGCCGCCGTCGGTGATGCTGTAGACGCCCGGCGCGGGGAGGGCCTCCTCCAGCGCGTCGTAGACCAGGCAACAGATCACGTTGTTGTGCCGGGACAGCTGGTTCAGGTGCCGGACGGCCTGATCGTCCAGCGTCGCGAAATCGGAGATGACGTACAAGGTGCTGCCGGGTTTGGCGATCCGGCGTATCCGTCCCAGCGCCGGGCCCAAGCCGGGTTCGTGAGCCGGGTCGGGAGCCGTCCGCGCGTCCGGCATGTTCGCCCCCCGCAGATCCTGGTTGAACCGGTGGATCTGGTTCAGCAGGTGCAGGGCTGAGCGGCGGGAGCGCCTGGGGCGCACCAGGCTGAGCGCCCGGTCGGAGAACACCAGCCCGCCGACCCGGTCGCCGTTGTCGATGGCGAGCCAGCAAAAAAGCGCCGCGGCCTGGGCCGCGACGACGGACTTGAAGGCCGTGCGGCTGCCGAAGTACATGTTGCGGGTCTGGTCCGCGGCGATGATGACCGGGCGCTCCCGCTCCTCCCTGAACACCTTGGTGAACGGCCGGCCGGTGCGGGCGGTGACGCGCCAGTCGATCAGGCGGATGTCGTCCCCGGGCTGATACGGCCTGAACTCCTCGAAATCGATCCCCCGCCCGCGCATCTTCGAAAGATGCAGCCCTGAGATGCCGGCGATCGAGCGGGTGTGGGCCAGGTATTCCAGCGTCCTGGCGACGTGGCGCTGCATCAGCAGCTGGGACAGGCTGATGAACGCTCCCCGGCTCTGGTACCGGGCGTGATGCGGATCGATGTGCGGTCGGGCCGGCATGGGGGGGGGGGATCTCAGGCGGAAGGCACGCGCTCGCGGACGGCCTCCAGCACCTTGTCGGGGGTGACGCCGCCGGCCTCGGCCTCGAAGCTCAGCAGGATGCGGTGGCGGAGCGCATCGAACATGATCTCCTGCACGTCGTCCGGGCTGACGAAGTCGCGTCCCTGGATCCAGGAGTGGGCGCGGGCGCAGCGGTCCAACGCGATGGTCCCGCGCGGGCTGGCGCCGTACTCGACCCAGGATGCCAGGTCGTCGCCGTAGACCTTCGGTCTTCGGGTGGCCATGATGAGCTGGATGATGTACTCCTCGACGGCCGGGGCCATGTGCATGGCGAGGATCTCCTGGCGCGCCTCGAACAAGTCCGCCTGCGCGACCTGCTTCGGCGGCGGGCCGAGCCGGTTGGCCGCCTCCTCGCGCACCAGGTGCAGGATGCCGCGCTCGGCCTCGACCGCGGGATAGTCGATGGTCACGTGCATCAGAAACCGGTCGAGCTGCGCCTCGGGCAGGGGATAGGTGCCCTCCTGCTCGATGGGGTTCTGGGTCGCCATCACCAGGAACAGCGGCGGCAGGGGGAAGGACTCCCGGCCCACGCTGACCTGATGCTCGGCCATGGCCTCCAGCAGGGCGGACTGGACCTTGGCGGGGGCCCGGTTGATCTCGTCCGCCAGCACCAGGTTGTGGAAGATGGGCCCCTGCTGGAAGCGAAACGATCCGTCCTCCGGGCGGAACACCTCGGTGCCGGTGATGTCGCTCGGCAGCAGGTCCGGCGTGAACTGGATCCGGTGGAAATCGCCCTCCACGGCCCGGGACAGGTCCTTGATCGCCTTGGTCTTGGCCAGCCCGGGCGCGCCCTCGACCAGCAGGTGGCCGTCGGCGAGCAGCGCGACCAGCAGACGGTCCAGCAGGCGCTCCTGCCCGATGATCTGTTCGGACAGCCAGCCCTTGAGTTCTGTTATTATTCCGTGGTGGCTCATGTCCCGATGTTCCCGGCCGCGGACGGCCGCCGCGGGCAAAAGCGGGGATTTTAAGGATTTTTGGACGGATGTCTAGGCATGGTCCCGGCCGGGCCCGCGGCCGGTCAGAGAGGAACCCGCGAGTGGCTACCCGAGCGACCCCCGCCAGCGCGCTGATCAGGCCGCTGCTGCAGCGGATCGGCCAGCGCTTCGGCAGGCGCAAGGCGCTGATTCTCCGGCGCTTCGCCCGGCAGTACTACGCCAGCTCCGCCAGCTCCGAGCTGGCCCGGCACACCGACCAGGAGCTGTACGACTCCGTGCTCGACGCGTGGCGCTTCTTCGGCGAGCGGGCGTCCTCCGAGCCGAAGATCCTCTTCGCGCACCGCAAGCTCGACAAGGACAAGAGCCGCCAGACCGTCACCAGCCTGTACGTCCTGGTCGACGACATGCCGTTCGTGATCGATTCGGTCCGCCAGACGCTGAACCGCTCCGGCGTCATCGTCCGCAACGTCAGCAACGCGGTGTTCCACGCGCGCAGGACGGCGGGGGGGCGGGGCGGAAAGGGCAGGCTGAAGGAGCTCGCCGCCCGCTTGCGGGAGGGCTTCGCCGCCGAGGCCCTAAGTTGCATCAACTGCGCGCGCATTCCGGACGAGCGGTGCGGGGAGATCGAGCTGGAGATCAGGGAGACCCTGCGGCATGTGAAGGCCGCCGTCACGGATTACCGGCCGATGTGCCGGCGGGCCGTCGACATCTGCGACCGCCTGCTCGCCGGCGCCGGCGGGCCGCCGGCGGACGACGCCGAGCTGAAGGAGGCCGTCGCGTTCATCGGCTGGCTGGTCAACGACCATTTCACCTTCCTGGGCTACGAGAAATACCGGATCCGGCGCCTGAAGCGGGGGGCGGTGATGGAGCTGCAGCGGGACTCCCTGCTCGGCGTCTCCAGGCTCAAGCCGCAGCTGAAGACGACGGTGAGCCTCGATTCCCTGCCGAAGGGCACGACCGACGTGATCCTGAGCAGGGACCTGTGCGGCTTCGCCAAGTCGCTCTCCCTGTCCAGGGTCCACCGGCCCGCCCACTGCGACTACATCCTGATCAAGGAGTTCAACCGCAAGGGGCTGGTGGCGACCGAGCACCGCTTCGTCGGCCTGTACACCTCTTCGGTGTACTTCCGGGAGGCGCTGGACATCCCGCTGGTCCGGAACAAGGTCAAGGCGCTGCTGGACCGCTCCGGCTTCGCGCCGAACGGCCACAGCTTCAAGGACCTGCTGCAGGTCGTCAACGCCTTCCCGCGCGACGAGCTGTTCCAGGCGACCGTGGACCAGCTGTTCGCGACCGCGATGGAGATCTCCCGCATCCAGCAGATCCGCACCTGCCGGCTGTTCGTCCGCCGAGACGACTACAGCAAGTTCTTCTCCTGCCTGGTCTACGTCCCCCGAGACATCTACAACACCCGGGCGAGGATCGCGATCCAGGAATTCCTGCGCGACCGCCTCAAGGCCGAGGAGGTGGAGTACTACACCTATTTCTCCGAGTCCGTCCTGACCAGGATCCACTTCATTCTGCGCACGCCCGACATCCAGAACGTGAGCTTCAGCACGGCGCGGCTGGAGAAGGATCTGACCCTCCTGGTCAAGCCGTGGAACGACTACTTCCTCGACGCGCTGCGGGACCGGTATCCGGACGGCAAGGCGGAGACGCTGTACCGGGTCTACGCCAACGCCTATTCGGCCGCCTACAAGGAGGCCTACAGCGCCGAGGAGGGCGTGAAGGACATAGCGCGCATCGACCGGGTGCTGGCCGACCGCAGGCTGTCCCTGGACCTGGACACCTGCGAATCGGTCCCCGGCGCCCAGCTCAGCTTCAAGATCTTCAGCTACCGGCACCAGCTGCACCTGTCGGACGTGGCGCCCACCCTGGAGAACCTCGGACTGAAGATCGTCAGCGAAAAGGCCTTCCGGCTCCAGCAGGAGCGGCGGGAGCCGGTCTGGCTCCACGACTTTTCGCTGTACGCCGCCCGGCCGGCCGGCGACCTCGACCAGCGCCTCAAGCGCGACTTCGAGGAGGTCTTCAGGGCGGTCTGGGACCGGCGGGTGGACGACGACGCCTTCAACGCGCTGGTGGTGACCGCCGAGCTCGACTGGCGCGAGGCTGCGTTGCTGCGGGCCTACGCCGCCTACCTCAAACAGCTCAAGTTCGACTACGGCACGGCCTTCGTCGCCGAGACCCTGGCCCGCCACCGGAACGTCTGCCGGCTGCTGCTGCGCCGCTTCCATCTGCTTCTGGGTCCGGCGGCGGCCGACGCGGAGGCGGCCGACGCGGCCCGGAGCGAGATCCTCGCGCGGGTGGACGAGGTGGCGAACCTGTCCGAAGACAGCGCGCTGCGCGCCCTGCTCAACGTGATCGACGCGACCCAGCGGACGAATTACTTCCAGCCGGAGGCCGACGGCCGGCCGAAGGACTACATCTCGTTCAAGTTCCGCTCGGAGCTGATCCACGGCATGCCGCCGCCCAAGCCGAAGTTCGAGGTCTTCGTCCACTCGCGGCGGATGGAGGGCATACACCTGCGAAGCGGACGGATAGCGCGCGGCGGCCTGCGGTGGTCGGACCGCCCGGAGGACTACCGCACCGAGGTGCTGGGCCTGATGAAGGCGCAGAAGGTCAAGAACGCCGTGATCGTGCCGGCGGGCGCCAAGGGCGGCTTCGTGATCAAGGAGCGGGGGGAGGGCCGCGCGGAGCGGGCGCGGCGCGGCGTCGCCGGCTACCGGACCTTCATCCGCGGCCTGCTCGACCTCACCGACAACGTCGCCGGCGGGAAGACCGTCCATCCCGAGTCGGTGGTCTGCCGGGACGGCGACGACCCCTACTTGGTGGTGGCGGCGGACAAGGGCACCGCGGGCTTCTCGGACATCGCCAACGAGGCGGCGGCGGAGCGCGGATTCTGGCTCGGAGACGGCTTCGCGTCCGGCGGCAGCAACGGCTACGACCACAAGCGCATGGGCATCACCGCCAAAGGCGCCTGGGCGTCGGTGCGGCACCATTTCCGCGAACTCGGCGTCGACGTCCAGCGGGAATCCGTCACCGTGGCGGGCATCGGCGACATGGCCGGCGACGTGTTCGGCAACGGCATGCTGCTGTCCCGGCATGTCCGACTGGTCGCCGCGTTCAACCACGAGCACGTCTTCGTGGACCCCGACCCCGACCCGGCGGCGAGCCGGCGCGAGCGGGCCCGGCTCTTCCGGAAAAGCCGGTCCAGCTGGGCCGATTACCGGACGGAGCTGATCTCCGCCGGCGGCGGCGTCTTTCCCCGCTCCCGGAAGTCCATCGCCGTCACCCCGCAGATGAAGTCGCGCCTCGGCATCGACCGGGACGCGCTGACGCCGGACCAGCTCGTGAGCGCGATCCTGAAAAGCCCGGTGGACCTGCTGTGGAACGGCGGCATCGGCACCTTCGTCAAGGCGACCTCGGAAAGCCACGCCGACGTCGGCGACAAGGCCAACGACTCGGTCAGGGTGGACGCGTGCGAACTGCGCTGCCGGGTGATCGGAGAAGGGGGGAACCTGGGCCTCACCCAGCTGGCCCGGGTGGAGTTCGGGCTGTCCGGCGGGATTTCGCTGACCGACTTCATCGACAACTCGGCCGGCGTCGACTGCTCCGACCACGAGGTCAACATCAAGATCCTGCTGAACGGCCTGCGGACGCGGCGGTCCCTGGATGAATCCAGCCGCAGCGCGCTGCTCGAATCCATGACCCGCGAGGTGTCCGAACTGGTGCTCGCCAACAACCGCAGCCAGGTCCAGTCGATCGGCATGGCGGTGGCGCAGGCGGACATCCGCCACCGGGAGTACGAAGACCTCATCGAGTACCTGGAGCGGAACGCGGGGCTGTCGCGGGAGCAGGAGTTCCTGCCGGGGCCGCGCCAGATGGACCAGCGCGCGGCCGAGCGGCAGTTCCTGACCCGCCCGGAGATCTGCGTCATCACCTCCTACATGAAGATGCACCTCAAGGAGGAGCTCTCCTCCGCCGATTATCTGGACGACGATTACCTCTCTCCTTATCTTTACGGCGCTTTCCCGGCGCGGCTGGCCGCCGAATACAGGAAGGATCTGCGGCGCCATCCGCTACGCCGGGAGATCATCGCCATGCAGCTGGCCAATTCGC
The DNA here is from genome assembly GCA_964434395.1 of uncultured Pseudohongiella sp. Classification (GTDB taxonomy): domain Bacteria; phylum Pseudomonadota; class Gammaproteobacteria; order Pseudomonadales; family Pseudohongiellaceae; genus UBA9145. Next base: position 29,048 of record CAYSVD010000216.1, on the reverse strand, counting down.
TGGTGAACGTGCTGGGGCCCAGCTTCGTCTACAGGATGACCGACACCACGGGCGCCTCGGCGGCCAAGGTCGCCCGGCTGGCGGTGATCGTGAAGGACATGCTGCGCATCGGGGACGTCTGGCGCGAAATCGACGCCCTGGACCGCAAGGCCGGTCCGGCCCTGCAGGTCGAGATGAAGCTGCGGCTGGTGCGGACGGTGCGGCAGGTGACCCGCTGGATGCTCAGGAGCCGGAGGTCCCGAACGGACTTCCGCTCCGAGATCCGGTTCTTCAGGACCCGGCTCGACCGCGTCCGCCGGATGATTCCGTCGAGGCTGCCCGCGAACCTCGCGGGCGCGTTCTCGGAGAGCGTCGAGCGGCTGTCCGGGAAAGGGGTTCCGGAACGGCTGGCGCTGGACGTCTGCCGTCACGACTTCATGCGCTCCGCCACCGGCCTGATCGAGATCAGCGACGAGACCGGCGAGCCCTTGCGGAAGGTGGTGGAGGTGTACTACGCGCTGGGCGAGCAGCTGCAGCTCAACTGGCTGGAGGAGACCATCACCCGGCTTCCCGTGACCGGGCACTGGCAGGCGCTGGCGCGGGACGCGTGCCTCGACGACCTGTTCCGCCAGCAACAGGCGCTGACTGGCAACGTGGCGCGGGCCGACGTCGACCTGCGTTCCGTCGACGGCAGGACCGCCGCCTGGGCGATACGGCACGAGCAGGCCATCGGCCGCATCGGCGGCATGATCAACAGGCTGCGCGCCGAGGCGCAGCCGGATTACGCCATGGTGTCCGTGGCGCTGCGGGAGCTGCAGAACCTCGCGCAGTCGACGGCGCTGCGGGCGCCGTGAGATGGACGGCCTGACCCTGTACACCACGGCGGGCTGCCACCTGTGCGAACGGGCCGAGCGGATGCTGCGGGAGCTCGCCGAGGACGGGGCGTTCAGGCTGGAGTCCGTGGACATCGCGGACGATCCGGAGCTTTTCGAGCGGTACGGCGTCCGCATACCGGTCGTCCGCAACGCCGCCAGCGGCGAGGAGCTGGGCTGGCCCTTCAGCCGGGAGCAGCTGGCCGGCCTGCTGTAGGCGGCGCGTCCGGCGCGGGCCGGCCGGCGAGGCCGAACAGCCGCCGCGCGTTCTCGGTGGTGACCCGCGCCAGCTCGGCCGGCTCCCGCCCGGCGCAGCGGGCCGCCATGTCGAGCACCGCCGGGAGGAAGCGGGGCTCGTTGCGGCGCGACGCCGGCTTCGGCGCAAGCGTCCTCGGCAACAGGTAGGGCGCGTCCGTCTCGATGAGCAGGCGGTCGGGGGGGACGAGCCCGACCATGGTCTGCAGCGCCCCGCCCCGGCGCTCGTCGCAGATCCAGCCCGTGACCCCGATGTGCATGTCGAGCGCGAGATAGTCCCGCAACGCCTCCCGGGTGTCGGTGAAGCAGTGCACGACGCCGCCGGGCAGGCGCGGGCGGTGCCGCTTCAGCAACGGCAGGAAGTCCTCGTGGGCGTCCCGCTGGTGCAGGAACACGGGCTTTTCCGCCGCCGCGGCGAGTTCGAGCTGCCGCTCGAAGACCCGCAGCTGGTCCTCCCGGGGCGAATGGTTGCGGTGGTAGTCGAGGCCGGTCTCGCCCGCGGCCACGACCTCGCGCCGGCGCAGCAACTCCTCCAGCGCCTCCCAGTCCGCGTCCGAGACGGAGCGCGCGACGTGCGGATGGAAGCCGGCGGTGCTGCTGAAGAAGCCGGGGCGCGCCTCGCTCATCGCCAAGGCCGCCGCGCTGCTTTCGGCGTCGGTTCCCGTCAGGATGATGTGGACGAGTCCGGCGTCCTTGGCGGCATCCGCCACCTCGTCGAAATCCGCCTCGAACGAGCGGTGCGTGAGGTTCGCGCCGATATCGATCAACTGCATGGGGGGGCACGCGGGGCGGGGACGGCGCGAGTCTACCCCGGCGGGCCGGTCCGGGGCCATCGTCCGCTTCCGGGGCGCCTGTCCGCGACAGGAGCCCGTCCACGGTCTGGCCTTCCGCGGGGCGATGTCTGATAATGCCGGGCCTCCCGGGTGCGCGCGAAGGATGCGGATGAGCGCCGAGATCAGCAGCAAATCCTTGGACTGGGCCAGGCTTGGGTTCAAGTACCACAGAACGGATTACCGTTATTCTGCGGTGCATGAGAACGGCCGATGGGGCGAGGGCCGGCTGGTCGAGGACGAGGTCATCGCCGTCCACGAGGGATCGCCAGCCCTGCATTACGCGCAGCAGTGCTTCGAGGGCATGAAAGCCCAGACCGCCCGGGACGGCAGGGTCCTGCTGTTCCGCCCCGGGCTCAACAGCGAGCGGATCAACCTGGCAGCGTCCCGCCTGCTGATGCCGGAAGTGCCGGCGGACCTCTTCATCGCCGCGATAGAGGAGACCGTGCGGGCCAACCGGGCGTGGATTCCGCCGCACGGCTCGGGCGCCGCGCTGTACATCCGCCCGATGCTCATCGGCGTCGGGGAGAACCTGGGGCTGAATCCGGCGCCGAGGTGCGAATTCCGCGTGTTCGTGTCGCCGGTGGGGCCCTATTTCGAGAAGGACGGCCTCGCCGTCATCGACCTGGCGGTGTCCGACATGGACCGCGCGGCGCCGCGCGGCACGGGCGGCTACAAGATCGGGGCGAACTACGCCGGCGGGCTGCTGGCGACGCGCGCGGCGCGGGAGGCGGGGGCCGACGAGGCGCTGTACCTCGATTCCGCCCGCGGACGCTTCATCGACGAAGCAGGGTCGGCCAACATCGTGATCGCCATGAAGGACGGCGGCCTCGTCACCCCCGCGTCGGAGGCGATCCTGCCGAGCATCACGCGGCGCTCCCTGATGGAGATCGCCGCCGCCGAGTTGGGCATGAAGACGAAGGAGCGCCCCGTCGACCTGCGGGCGGAGCTGGCGCGGTTCGAGGAGATGGGCGCCTGCGGCACCGCGGCGATCCTGGCGCCGGTCGGCCGCATCCTGCTCGACGGCGCCTGGCATGCGGTCCACGGCGACGGCCGCACCGTCGGGCCGATCATGCAGCGGCTGTACGACATCCTGACCGGGATGCAGAACGGGGAGATCGACGACCGGTTCGGCTGGCTGCACGAGGTCGCTCTCTGACGCCGGCGGCGCGTTTTCCCGGCCGAAAACCGGCCGCCCGCGACGCCCCCCGCCGCCGGACTTGACCCTTCGCGGATTTGCCCCTATAAACTGCGCCCCCGGCCGGCGGGCCGAACCTGATGCGGCTCTCATTCCACCCGGCATGTCCAAGTCCCTCGTAATCGTCGAATCCCCGGCCAAGGCGAAAACCATCAACAAATACCTGGGGCCGGGCTACGTGGTCAAGTCCAGCGTGGGACACATCCGCGACCTGCCCACCGGCTCCAAAAGCGGCGCAAGCCCGAAGGAGCGGGCGGCCGAAGCGGCCAAGACGCGCCAGATGAGTCCCGCCCAGAAGGCGCGCCACAAGGCGGCGCGGGAGAAGCGGCGGCGCGTCGCCCGCATGGGCGTCGACCCGGAAAAGGGCTGGGCGGCGAAGTACGAGACGATTCCCGGCAAGACGAAGGTCGTGAAGGAGCTGCAGGGCCTCGCCCGGAACGCGGACGCCATCTATCTCGCCACCGACCTCGACAGGGAAGGGGAGGCCATCGCCTGGCACCTGCGGGAGGTCATCGGGGGCGACCCGGACAGGTACCGGCGCGTGGTGTTCAACGAGATCACCCAGCGGGCCATCGACGAGTCCTTCGCCAGTCCCGGGAAGCTCGACATGCGCTATGTGGAGGCCCAACAGGCGCGCCGGTTCCTCGACCGGGTGGTGGGCTTCATGCTCTCGCCGCTGCTGTGGGAGAACGTGGCGCGCAACCTGTCGGCCGGCCGTGTGCAGTCGGTGGCCGTGCGGCTCGTGGTCGAACGGGAGCGCGAAATCGGCAGCTTCTTGCCGGAGGAATACTGGGAGGTGTTCGCGGACCTGGAGACCGGGGGCGGGGAGACGCTGCGCTGCCAGGTCGCGCGGGAGAAGGGCAAGGCCTTTCGTCCGGGCGGCCGGGAGCAGGCCGAAAGGGCGGTCGCGGCCCTTGGGGAGGCGAAGTACCGGGTGTCGGACCGTCAGGACCGCCAGACCCGATCCAACCCGCCGCCGCCGCTCATCACCTCGACGCTCCAGCAGGCCGCCAGCAACCGCCTTGGCTTCGGCGTCAAGAAAACCATGCAGATGGCGCAACGCCTTTACGAGGCCGGGCACATCACCTACATGCGCACGGACTCGACCCAGCTCAGCGAGGACTCGGTCGCCGCCTGCCGGAAGTTCATCCGGCGGAGCTTCGGCGAGGACTACCTGCCCGAGAAGGCTCCAAAGTACGCCGCGAAGAAGGGGGCGCAGGAGGCGCACGAGGCCGTCCGCCCGACGGACGTGACCGTCCGGGCCGGCGACCTCAAGGACGCGGAAGCCGACGCCGCGCGGCTGTACGACCTGATCCGGCGGTATTTCGTCGCCTGCCAGATGCCGCCCGCGCGATACCTGAGCAGCCGGATCTCCGTCGCCGCCGGGGATTTCGAGCTGCGCGCCACCGGGCGCATCATGCAGTTCGACGGGTACCTCAAGGTTCTCCCCTCCGCCGGAGAGGACGTAGTCCTGCCGGCGGTCAAGGAAAACGAGCCGCTGAAGCTGCTGGCGCTCGACCCCGCCCAGCATTTCACCCGTCCGCCCCCCCGCTTCACGGAGGCCAGCCTGGTCAAGGAACTGGAGAAGCGGGCCATCGGGCGGCCGTCCACGTACGCATCGATCATATCCACGATCCAGGAGCGGGGATACGTCAAGGCGGAGGGCAGGCGCTTCCGCGCCCTGAAGATAGGCGACGTGGTATCGAGGCTGCTGATCGAGAGTTTCGGCAACCTGATGGATTACGAGTTCACCGCCAGGATGGAGAAGGAACTGGACGAGGTCGCCGACGGCAACATCGGCTGGAAAGAACTGCTCGACGGCTTCTACCGGAAATTCTCCAAACAGCTGGTCCAGGCGGAGGAGGACTGGGAGGGGAAGCGGGCCAACCCGCCCACCGACACCGATATCGAATGCCCCGACTGCGGCCGGACCATGCAGGTCAGGATAGCGGCCACCGGCGTCTTCCTCGGCTGCTCCGGCTACTCCCTGCCCAAGGCGGAGCGGTGCGGGCGCACCATCAACCTGGCGCCGGGCGACGAGGCGGTCCGGGCGGACAGCGTCGAGGAGGCGGAGGCGGCGGAAAGCGCGCTGCTCCGGGCGAAACGCCGCTGTCCGCATTGCAACACGGCGATGGACGGCTACCTGGTGGACGAGACCCGCAAGCTGCACATCTGCGGCGACAACCCCGCCTGTCCGGGTTTCGAGGTCGAGCAGGGGAAGTTCAAGATCCGGGGCTACGAGGGCCCGACCCTCGACTGCGACAAGTGCGGCGCGGAGATGCGGCTCAAGGTCGGTCCCTACGGCAAGTACTTCGGATGCACCGGCGACGGATGCCGCAACGCCAGGAAACTGCTGCGCGACGGCCGGCCGGCGCCTCCGAAGATGGACCCCATCCCCATGCCGGAGCTCGCCTGCGAGAATTTCGACGATCATTTCGTGCTGCGCGACGGAGCGACCGGGCTGTTCCTGGGGGCGAGCAAGTACCCCCGCCACCGGGAGGCGCGCGGGGTGCTGGTGGAGGAGCTGCGCTCCGTCCGGGACAGGCTGCCCGACAAGTACGCCCACCTGCCCGACGCGCCGGCCGAGGACGACCAAGGGCACAAGACGGTGGTGCGGATGGACCGGAAAGCCGGCGAGCAGTACGTCCGCGGCGAACGCGACGGCAAACCCACGGGATGGCGGGCGCATTACAGGGACGGCTCCTGGGTCGCGGCGAAGGCGGAGCCTAAAACCGTGCGGCGAAGGAAAGCGCCCAAAAAGCGCGTCTGGAAATGAGATTGACGACGCTGAACTCAATTGACTTGATTTTTCGATCCGCAGCTTGCCGTTGCAATGCCGCAACAGGATGGCGTGAAAGGCGCGGCATCGCATTTTCGGCAACCGCCCCTGTCCCCTGCGGAGACATTAGAGAGCCTTTCCTCAGACTTCGACAGCCATACCTACGCAGACTTGTAGCCCATGCCTTTCCGGTTTGAATGTCCTCATGCGGCAGCCTTAGCCGCATTCATCGGCATATCTCCATATCAAAAGCTCATGGGATTTCTTCACGTGGGATCCGTTGTTGCTCTCGCGGCGGTTCTTGCCGATTCTCGTGTCGCCTTGCCCGAACGTGTACTGCCAGACCGGCGCTTCGACATTGCAATCGGAATACCAATCGCGTATCACAGGGCAGTCGTTGTAAGAAAGAATAAAGCCGCTCTTGTGCGCCAGCAACAAATCTCTTAATTCGCCATGCCTGAAGCCCTTGTGGTGTATGGGAAAATTCCGGTGGGGGTACATGCCGCAGAAGGTGTCTCCCTCCTCCAGGTAATAGGGCGGATCGCAATAGAGGAAATCGCTTTTGTGCCGTCCGATGGATGTTTCGAAGTCCGCGCACTCGACCGACATGCCCGGCGCCGAAAAGTTTTCGACCTTGCTCACCATCTTGGAGTAGCGCGCGTCGTTCAGGTAGATGTCCGAAGGCCATCCTAGGAAATGCGGTCCGTACGAGGTGTTGGAGTTGAAGTAGTAATGCGCCGCCAGGTCCTCATCCGGCAACGGCTCGCCGTCTCTCCAATGCCTTTCCAGCCTTTTCTTCACCGATGCGAAGGTGTCCCTGTCGGGTGCGAAGGCGCGCAGTTTTTTCGCCAAGGCCTTCGGGGCGGTCAGCTGGACATGCCAGTACGCGCACAAGACGTCGAATACGTCGTATGCGGAAACTTCGATCTCCAGCTCCTTCGCGCAGGCGATCTCCACCGCTCCTCCGCCGACGAACGGCGATGCGATCCTTTCAATGTCGTCCGGCAGTTTCTCGATCACCAAGCCGACGGCGAGACTCTTGCCGCCCGCATAACGCAACGGCGACCGCGTATACCGCTTGTAGTCCAATTTCCCGGAGCTTTTCAGCGTGTTGAGAAACGCGTCTCTCCGATCCGCGACGGACTCGAAACCAAGACCCAGCTCCAAGGCGGCGGGACCGTTCATCCTACGACACCTCGCTCATGAGCCTTCGGCTCGCCATGCCGCGGACCGTGCGGTTCCCACCGGACGCGGGCTCGCGTCCCGCGTCACTGCAGCTGCCGGATCACGCCGACGCCGATCCCCTCGATGCCGAAGCCCTCCGCCCGCAGGTCGACATCGACGGACGCGCCGCCGGGGCTTTCCGCGACCAGCAGCGCCTTGTAGCCCGTCCGCTTGCGCCTGAGGCGCCGGACGGCGACCTTGCCGTCGACCCGGGCCGCGACGATGTCGCCGTCGCGGACCCTGCCCGTCATGTGGACGGCCAGCAGGTCGCCCTTGCGGATCGCCGCATCGCTCATGCCGTCGTCCCCGACCGTCAGCAGGTAGTCGGCGGCCGGGGAGAAGAGCGCGGGGGCGATCATTTGGTAGTCCTTGATGAACCTGTCCGCCAGCACCGGCCGGCCGGCGGCCACCCTGCCGACGACGGCGAGGCCGGCGGGCTTGGTGTCCAGCGGACGGATGCCCCGGGCGACGCCGCGGAGGATCTTCAGCGCTCCTTTCCTCTCCAGCGCCCGAAGGTGCTCCTCGGCCGCGTTGGGAGAGCGGTAACCCATCTTCTGGCAGATCTCCAGACGGGTGGGGGGATACCCGGCCTTCGCCATGTGTCCCCTGATGAAGCGCAGTATCTGCGCCTGGCGGGTCGTCAGTCTCTCCAAGTCATTCGCTCCAGCCTGACCGGCATGCGCCGCGGGATGTTCCGCCCGCGTAGGAGCCGCGGCGTTCGGTTCTCCTGCCGACCGCGGCTTCGCCTTCGCCGCCGTCCGGGCAAGGCGGACCCGCGCGGCCCGCGATCGGCGCACGGCAACATCCGCCCGACGCGACCGGAGCGGATCCTACCCGATTCCCCCGCCTGCGGAAACCGGGCGAGCCTTTCCGCCGCCGCCGGTCAGTGGAACCGGCGGATCACGCCGACGCTGATCCCCTCGATGTTGAAGTCGGCGCTGCGCAGGTCGACGTTGATGGGCGCATAGCTGGGGTTTTCCGCGATCAGCTGCACCTTGTAGCTTCCCTTCCTGCACTTCAGGCGCTTGACGGTGACCTCGTCGTCCACCCGGGCCACGATGATGTCGCCGTTGCGGGCCCTGTCCGTCTTGTGGACGACCAGCAGGTCGCCCTCGTAGATCCCCGCATCGACCATGCTGTCGCCCCGGACCGTCAGCAGATAGTCGGCGGCCGGGGAGAAGATCCCCGGGGCGATGTCGTGGTAGTCCTTGATGCACTCGTCCGCCAGCACCGGGCTGCCGGCCGCCACCAGGCCGACGACGGGAATGCCGACGGGCCCGGCGTCCAGCGGGCGGATGCCGCGGGCGGTGTGGCGGAGGATCTTCAGCGCCCCCTTGCGCTCCAGCGCCCGAAGATGCTCCTCGGCCGCGTTGGGCGAGCGGTACCCCATCTTCTTGCAGATCTCCAGACGGGTGGGGGGGAATCCGTGTTTCGCCGAGAAATCCTTGATGAAGCGCAGTATCTGCGCCTGGCGGATCGTCAATCTGTCCATCTCGCTTCTCCTAGTCGACGGTGGGGGACGAGGGACATTACACATAAGTACAAATGTATGGAATGTCCGATTGTCATTCTGTACATAAAAACCGGCTGATGCAAGGGTTTTTGTGCGTTTTTTGGCATTTTTTCGGTTTTTTTCCGATTTTTTCGAGATCCCCCCCTCAAAGCGCCGGATTCCGGGCGGTTTCGAAGCGGTTTGGGGCGGTTTTTGCCCGTTTCCGGCGCATCTGCGATAATCGGGGCGTTCCGGAGGGGGCCAGAACCATGAACGACGACGGAGGCGCTTCCGGGGCGCTGATGCTGGACCTCGAGGGGCTCTCCCTCGCGGACGGAGAGCGCGAGTTGCTGCGCCGGCCAGCGGTCGGAGGGGTGGTTCTGTTCGCCCGGAATTTCGCCTCGCCGGCCCAGCTCAAGGAGCTGACGCAGGCGATCCGGGAGGCGGCGCCGGACCTGCTCATCGCCGCGGACCAGGAGGGCGGGGCGGTGCAGCGCTTCCGGGACGGCTTCGTCCGGCTGCCCGCGCTCAACAGCCTCGAGGCCGTCCACGCGCGGGATCCGGAGCGGGGCTTGGCGCTGGCCCGGGAGTGCGCCTGGGTCATGGCCGCGGAGACGCTCCATCACGGCGTCGACCTCAGCCTGGCTCCGGTGCTCGACCTGCACAGCCCCGACAGCCCGGTGATCGGGCGGCGGGCCTTCGCCCGCGAGCCGGATGCGGCCGTCGCGCTGGGCCGGGCCTACATCGCGGGCATGCATGAGGCTGGCATGCGGGCGACCGGCAAGCACTGGCCCGGCCACGGCCGGGTGGCGGCGGACTCGCACACGGAACTGCCGGTGGACGGGCGGACCGCGGACGAGCTGATGGCCGCCGACGGCCGGGTGTTCGCGGAGTGCCTGGACGCGCTGGACGCGGTCATGACGGCGCATGTGGCGTACCCGGCGCTGGACGGGGAGATCGCGACTTTCTCCGGCACCTGGATCGCCGGGAAGCTGCGCGGAGAACTCGGCTGGCGGGGGGTGGTGCTCAGCGACGACCTGTCCATGGCCGCCGCCCGAGCCGCCGGGGACGCCGAGCGGCGCGCCGAGCGGCGCGCCGAGCGGGCGCTGGAGGCGGGCTGCGACGCGATCATGGTCTGCAACGACCGGGCCGGGGCGCTGGCGGCGGCGGACCTCCTCGAACGGCGCGGCTGCCCGGACGGGCGGCTGGGCGCGTTGCGGGGCGTCCCCGCGGAGGCGGACCCGCGCGCGGGGGAACGGTGGGCGCGGGCGACGGCGGCGATCCGGCCGCTGGTCGACCCAACCGATTGAAACGGGAGGAGATTCGATGGAAGAGCTGCTGGCGCTGGATTCGCTGGGCGAGATCGGCTGGGCGGTCAAGGTGTTCGCCGCCGTCACCCTGACGTTGCTGGTCCGCTTCGCGGCCATGCGGATCATGAAGACGGCGGGACGCCATCTGGAGAAGACCGCGAACCGCTGGGACGACGCCCTGCTCGAGGCGGCGCGGGCGCCGCTCAGCTGGCTCATCCTGGTCCTGGGCCTGATCTGGGCCGTCGAGATCAGCGAGGGCCACTTCCAGACCGCGCTGTTCAGCCCGGACAACCTCGGCCTGGTCCGCCGGCTCGCCTTCATCGCCCTGATCACCCTGTTCCTGGTGCGCTTCATCACCCTGGCCGAGACCTACTTCGAGAACGACATCCGCGCGGGCAAGGTGCCGGACAAGAACCGGCTCGACCCCACCACGCTGAACGCCGTCGCCAAGCTGCTGCGCCTGTCCGCCGTCATCTCCGGCGCACTGATCGCGTTGCCGACGCTCGGCATCGAGATCACGGCGTTGCTGGCCTTCGGCGGCATCGGCGGCATCGCCGTCGGCTTCGCCGCCCAAGACCTGCTGTCCAATTTCTTCGGCGGCCTGATGATCTACTTGGACAGGCCGTTCGCGATCGGCGACTGGATCCGCTCGCCGGACCGGGAGATCGAGGGTACGGTCGAGTCCATCGGCTGGCGCCTGACGGTGGTGCGGACCTTCGACAAGCGCCCGTTGTACATTCCGAACTCCGTCTTCACCAAGCTGTCGCTGGAGAACCCCTCCCGCATGACCAATCGCCGCATCTACGAGACGATCGGCATCCGCTACCAGGACGCGGACAAGATGGGCGACATCGTCGGACGGGTCAGGGAGATGCTGGAGCGGCACGAGGACATCGACCCCGGCCAGACGCTGATCGTCAACTTCAACGCCTACGCCGAGTCCTCGCTGGACTTCTTCGTCTACACCTTCACCAAGACCACCGACTGGGTCCGCTTCCACGGGATCAAGCAGGACGTGATGCTGCGCATCATCGAGATCGTGCACGCCTGCGGCGCCGACTTCGCCTTCCCGACCCGGACCATCGAGGGGGCGGTCGCGCCCGAGCCGGATCCCGGCTCATGAGCGGAGCGCGGCCCGCGGCGCCCGAGATGACGCCGGAGCGGGCCGCCGCCGTCGCCGGACGGGCCAGCCTCCTGCACTCGGAGCGGGAGGTGGAGCGGGCGCTGGACCGCATGGCGGCGGCGATCTCGAAGGAGCTGTCCGGGCTGAACCCGGTCCTGCTGTGCGTCATGACCGGCGGCGTCGTCGTGTGCGGCAGGCTGGCGACCCGCCTGCACTTCCCGCTGCAGCTCGACTACGCGCACCTAACGCGCTACCGCGGCGCCACCCGAGGCGGCGAACTGGCTTGGGAGCGGCGGCCGGGCATCGCGCCGGCCGGGCGGACGGTGCTGGCGGTCGACGACGTCCTGGACGATGGCCTGACGCTGGCCGCCCTGCGCGACCACCTGATGCGGGAGGGCGCGGCGCGGATGCTGACGGCCGTGCTGGTGCGCAAGCGGCGGCGCCGGCCGCCCGGGATCCCGTCCGGGGACTTCGTGGGCCTCGAGGCCGGGGACCGCTACCTGTTCGGCTGCGGCATGGACTACCGGGGCTACCTGCGCAACGCGCCCGGCATCCACGCCGTGGACCCGGCGGACGAGTAGCGCGCCCTCAGTCCGCCGCTCCGGCATCCAGCTCGGCCGCATCCAGCTCGACCAGCCGCGGCAACGCGGTGAGGAGGATCGCTACGCGGACTTCGCCGTCGAACAGCGAGCGGTAGCGCGCCAGCTGCCCCCGGTGCAGCTGGCGCTGGGCTTGGACGAAGTCCTCCACCCCTCCCGATGGCGGCGGCCGCGCCGTCTTGTAGTCGATGATCCAGCGCGCGCCGTGGCCGTCGATGAACGTCCGGTCGATGACGGAGCGCTCGATGCTGGCATTGCCAGTCCGCAGCATCTTGAGTTCGCACTGGCTGTCCTCCAGCTCCGGGTCGAAGATCCACGCCAGCTCCGGGGCGCCGACGGTCTTGCGCACGGACTTCTCGATGAAATCGACCGAGCGCTCCACCTCCTCGCCGTCGAGGCGCTCACGGCCGATCTCCAGGCGCCACATGGCGCGCATGCCCTCGATCCGGTCGAAGAAGCGAGTTTGGTCCGGACAACGGACGTAGGCCTCGAGGCAACGGTGGATCAGCGCGCCCTCGATGTCCTGGACCGTGGCGTAGCGGTCCGGCGGGCCGGGCCGGCCGCTGGCGGAGGCGGGCGGGGCGCCGGGGACGGGCGACTGGGCATCGACGGCGCAGGCCTGCGCGGCCGTCAGCGCCAGCGGCAGGACGAAGCGCCGGATGAGGGTGGGGCCCGCCGGCGGACGGCCCTCCCTGTCCTCGGCGCCTTCGGGGAGCCGCTCCACCCGCAACCGTTCCACCTCGTCCCGGTCCTTGATCTCCTCCCAGATGCGGCTCAGCAGGCTGTACCTCGACGGGGCCTTGGCGTCAGGTTCGATGTCAGATTTGGCGTCAGATTTGGCGTCAGATTTGGTGCTCTCCAGCGTCGCGTACAGCCGGACCGAGCGCCTCGCCCGGGTCACCGCGATGTATAGGAGGCGCGTGTTCTCCAGTTGCTTGCGCTCGGCGCGCTCGCGGTACAGCCACTCGTAGAGCGGATCCCTTTCCTTTCCGGCGGCGCCCGGCGCCGCCATCAGGAGCCGTTGCTCGCTGTGTGCGTTCTGGCGCTCGCCCCACAGCAACAGAGGTTTGCGGCTGCTTTTGGTCTCCTGCGCCAATCCCGGCAACAGCACATGATCGAACTCGAGCCCCTTGGCTTTATGCATGGTCAGCAATTGCACGTCGGAGTCGGCGCCTCGCGACGGAGCATAGGCTTCCCGTACGGTCTCCTCGAAGCGGTAGAAGTTGTCGATGCCGCCGCCGCGCTCGTGCCGCTCCAGCAAGCCGAAGAACATGTCCGCGCTGTCGCGCTCCACCTCATTGTCGCAGCAGTCGGCCCCGTGCAGCAGAGTCCAGCAGGCCTCCACCGTGCGCCGCAGAGTTCCGCGAAAGCGCGTCGCCGTTAGGAACTCGACCACTGGCTTCAGACCAGCCAGGCGCTGGCGGCCACCCGCCGACAGCGCTTCGATGCCTTCCTCCCGCAACAGCGCCGCGGGGACGCTCCCGCCGCGGGCGGTCTCCGCGACGGCATGCAGGTCCGCCACGTCCAGCCCGCACCAAGGCGCTCGCAGCAGGGCCAGCCAGGCCACGTGGTCGCCGGGGTTGAGGACGGCCCGGGACAGCGACAGCAAGTCGTCAATGACCGGCAGCTCCGCCAACTTGTCGATATCGTTGGAGCGCCAATCGATCCCTGCATCTCGTAACTTCGGCGTGATGGTGTTCAGGTGTTTGCGGCTGCGCACCAGCACGGCGATGCTGTCGTGCGGTTCGCTGTTTCGCAGATGCTGTATCCGCTCGACCACCAGGTCGGCCTCCTTTCGCTCGGCGTCCATCTTCTTCTCGGTATCGGTTTTCTCCAGGCCGCTCCCGCCATCCTGGTCGTAAGGGATCAGGGTGACGGCGACCGCAGGCTCCCCGCAGGCCGCACGCTCCCCATCGATCAGCGATGCCACATGGGATTTCGAGTAGGGCACTGCGCCGCGGAAACTGTCCGGCTCGGCGGGGAAGGAGCCTTTGAACACATCGTTGGCCCATTCGACGATGCCCTGCCGAGACCGGAAGTTGCTGCTGAGGGTCAGCGGCTTCAGTTCGACTTCGGACAGGCTGCCGCGCTCGCGAACGCCCAAGTAGATGCCCACGTTGGCATTGCGGAAGCTGTAGCAGGACTGCATGGGGTCGCCCACCAGAAACAGCGTGCGGCCGTCGTTCGCCTGCCAGCCTTGGATCAGCAATTCGAGGATGTCCAGCTGCAGTTGAGATGTGTCCTGGAACTCGTCGATCAGGATATGGCGGATACTATAGTCGAGCAGCAGGGCGGCTTCTGTGGGCTCCTGCGGCTGGCCCAGCGCATCCCGGGCCGAGATGGCGATCTGGGTGTGGTCGACGACGCGGCGCTTCCGGAACGCGACCAGCAGTTGTGCGCTCAGGTGCTTCAGAATGCGAAGCAACGAGACGAGAAGCCGCCACTGGCCGACGGACGGGCTGGCGGGCGAGGGCGAACATTGGACATCCTGCAACGATTTGATCATCGCATATTTGTCCTTATCGGCTGGCAACCCCTCGGCCAGCGATTTGAGCAGTCCGTCCATTTCCTTTTTGCGCTGCGTCATCAACGTTCTCAACATCGCATCGCCCTCCTTGGCGCCGGGCGGAAAGCCGTTTTTTACATTGACCTGCCGCCGCAACGAGTCCTTTGGCGGGCCCTGTAGCAAGTCCTTTTGCTGGACCTTTTTAAGCAACAGGTTCGCCAAGAACTTCCAGCGGGGCAGGTCCCCGGGCCGCGCCTCCGGCAATGCGACCAGTTCCTCCGGCCATGCCTCCGGGTCGTTTTGCAGACCCGTTTGATTGGGATTTCTGCGCAGGTTCCATGCGGCGAAGTTGCACAGCGGGACCAACTTCGCCTCCCAGGGGCCGACCAGTCGGCGGGCCTTGTCAAGGACGTCACCGACCAGATCGCTTACGAACTCCTTGGAGCACCGCTTCGCCTCGTCGCCGGACTCGCTCGTTTTCATGACGTAGGGAAGCCACTGCTCCCGCCGTTGCAGCAAGTCGACCAACAGTTTCTTCGCTCGGTCGAAATCGTTGTCCAAGTGCCGCAGAAGCCGCTCGACGTCCCTGTCCGGGGCGGATCCCGACCCCAGCCTTCCCAGAGTGTTGGCGACGGCGTCGGCGAAGCAATCGCTTACGTCCTTGCTTATGTTGAGGCCGCCGCCGACCCGAGACAGCACCGGCAGCCGGTTGGCCAGGTACCGACAGAAGCCGTCGATGGTCTGGATCCGCAGGCGTCCCGGATTGCGCAGCAGATCCCAGCCCATTTTCGCATTTTGGATGAGCACCGCGTCGGCGGCCTCGCGGCGTTGCGCTTCGAGGGGGGGGTCAGACGCCACGTCGGCCGCGCCCCCATCGCTCTCTTGGACCAGCGTGTTCACGATGCGGCGGCGCATCTCGCTGGCCGCCTTGCGGGTGAAGGTGATGGCGAGCACCTCCTCCGGCTCCCGGCATAGAGCCAGCATCTTGAGAAACCGCAACACCAGCAGTTCGGTCTTGCCGGATCCCGCCGGAGCCTGCACGATAAAAGAACGGCCGGGGTTCGGCGCGCGATCGCGCTCCCGCTGATCCCGTAGATGCTCGCTCACGGTTCCTCGTCCCAGGGCGCGTCGAGGGGCTCCCGCACCCGGCACAGCGGCCGCAAGCCGCAGAACTTGCAGGCGTCGCGGACCGGATCGACCCGGGCCACGCCCCGCCGGAACTCGTCCGCCACCCGCCGCGTCGCGGCCGCTAGCTCCTCGACCGACCTCAACGGCTTCACCTTCGCTGAGGGCGGCAGGTTGTCGGTGGCGGCCGCGGCCAGCCCGGAATAGCCGATCTGCTCGATGTGGATCTGGACGATGATCAGTGCGCGGACCTCCTCGGGTTCGGGCGAACCCTCGGCGACCGCCGTGCAGTACAGGAGCATCTGTATGTCCTCCGGGCGCTCCGCAAGCCAGCCACTGGCGGCGGGCGAGTCCCTGCCGGTCTTGTAATCAATCACGACGATGTCGCCGTCGGCCAGTCGATCGATCCGATCGACGACCGGTCTGAAGACCATACCCGCATGCCGCCACAACCGCTTCTGCTCGCGCGCGATCACCTTGAAGCCCGGGCGCTTGCGCTCCAGCTCGAGGAAGCGGCGCAACAACTCGGCGACGCGCTTCGCCTCCATGTCCTGGAGCTTGTCCCGGAGCTTGGCGCCGCCGAAGCGCCCGGCGCCTTTCATTCCCTTCTCAACGGCCTTGCGGGCCGCATCCACGCACAGCCGCACAGCCGCCCGGTCGTCCAGCTCGGCCAGCGCCTCGCTGCCGTTGATTCGGCCGAACAGCCGGTTCAGGGCATCGTGGATGATGGTGCCCTTGGTCTTCATGGTGAGGCCGGATGGAAAATCCTCCATTTTCGGCGCCTTCAGCCGGTGCCGGACGAAGGCGCGGAAGGGGCAGGCCGACTGATCGCTGAGCACTCGGTGGCCGCCCACCTCGATCTCAGGCGACTCGGGCAGGGGGAACTCGATCCGGTCCTCCGCCAACTCCAACCGGTGGCGTTGTTCGCTCCGTTCCGTCGCGGCCTCGTCGGTCGCGACGCTTTCGGGAAAGTCAGTGGCGAAGGCGCTGAGCCGCAGCTCCTGCTCCTGCTCCTCGTCCGCCTGGTGGAAGCTGGCGATGAGCTCGCCTTTCGTGGCGCGCCGCAGGGTGTCGAAATCCTGTTCGGCCAGTTCCAGCTGCAGCGCTCCGCTGCTGCCGGGCATCCGCGCGTCCCGCTGCAGCGTCCAAGGCAGGAACGGGGAGGGGGAGGGAGGTTCGGGCCAGACCTGGTCGTTGAAGTTGAGCAACCAGACGTGGTCGAAGCGCAGGCCGACCGCCTCGGTCATGGTGTAGACGGACACCGGCAGGAAGGGGTTGAACCGGGGCCTGACTGAGGTGCGGCTGCAGATGGCGCGCAGGCGGCGCAGGGCGGCCTCCCGGTCGATCCGCTCGGAGACGGCGGCGGAGCGGGCCAGAGTCTCCAGCGCGCCGCTCCACAGCTTCAGCGCGGCGATCGTTCGCTCGCCCCCCGGTGCGCCCGGCCAGCCGAATGCATCCAGGACCGCGATGAAGCGCCGCGTCCATTCCAGCGGCGAGGCCGGCCCCTGCATGCGGCGGCGCTGCGGACGTGCGGCCCGCAGGGCCGTCAGCAGTCGCGGGCGGTGCCGGGGCTCGTCCATGCGCCCCAGTTGGAGGATGAAGTCGCTCAGCCGGCAGCGGCTCGCGAACCCCCGGCGCATGTGGTGCTCCATCTTCAGGCGGCTGTCGGTCGCCGCGCCGGGCAGGACGAAAGGGGAGCGGAGCAGGCGGCACAAATCGTCGCTGGACTGCTCCTCGCGGGCGAGTCCCAGCAGCAGGAAAGCGTCGTGGACCGGCGCCTCCTCCAGCAGTTGCCGGCCGGCGTGCGAGCTATTGAATGGACGCCGGCCCGAAGACAGGTCCAGCCCGCTCTCCGACGCCAGCTCGCCAGCCAGCGTGCGCTCGAACTCCCGCCAACGATCCTTTTCCGACCCGCCGGCGATGATGATGCCGATGTGGGCGTATGGCTCGGCCTCGGCGACGCGACGCGCCCAGCGGGCGCAGGCGACGAACTCGGCCTGGGGATCGGGGAAAGTGCGCCGGGAGGCGGCGGGCGACTCCGTCGTGAGCGTGGTCTCGCGACGCAGTTCCGTCGCCCCGGCCAAGCATTCGAACAGCAAGTCGTACAGCGGCGGCGGATGCCGGAAGTCCAGCAACGTCAGCCGCTTCGGCAACGGGGGCGGGTTGTCGCGATCCATCTCCCGGGCCATCCGCGCGATGGCGTCGCTCAGGCCGATCACTCCCTTTTTCTGACACAGCCGGCGGAAGTTCTCGGCCCAGCGGAGGAACTTGCCGACGTCGGGCGCGGCGTCGTGGGCCAGAATCCGAGCTTGATCCAACCGCCACAGCCGCATGTCGCGATAGGCGCGGCCGGCGATGGCGGCCGTCTCTTCCGGGTCCAGCAGGGGGGTGGAGTCCAGCTCCTCGTTGATGCGCTCGAGCCACATGAGCGCCTCCTCCTCGGCATCGAGCGGCCGGAGCTCGCAGTAAGGGGCGATCCCCGCGTCGGCGGCCCGCTTCCACGTCCGGCGGATCCAGTCGTCGATGAAGAACACGGCGGGAGCGCGCACCGCCCCGGCATCGAAGCGCGCGGAGACGACGCCCTCGATCGCGTCGAGGATCCGGGTGTTGGGAACCAGTACCGCAGCACCACCGGCCAGCTCGGCGCGGACGACCTCGACGGGATAGCGGTCGACGGTGCCGGCCATGGCGTCAGGCGGCCGCACGGCGGCCAGCGGCGGCCCAGCGCAGGAATTCCTCGCCGCCGCCGCGGAACGCCACCCGTCCGAGCTTTTTCCCGAGCTGGTGCTCGTACATCGGGTCGTAGTACTGGACCAGCAACCGCCGGATCCACGCGCGGTGGCCGTCGATGCCTTCGCCAGCCCGTTGCCGCTCCAGCGCCTTGCGCATGAGAGCCGCAACGGCGGCGTACCGCTCGCCGCCCAGGCGCCCGCGGATGCGCTCCAAGGCGCCGGTCAGGCGCCCGGCGAAGCGCTCGGCGGCGGCCCCCTCGCGCCAGTGTTCCGGACGGTCCGTGCGGATGTAGTCCTCGAAGATGACGTCGACCCGCCGCTCCAGCGGCTCCTCGATGACCGCGAGCGGCGAGCGCTGCATCCGGCGGTGCAGCGCCCCGGGCACGGCGAGCGAGCCGATGGCGCGGCTTTCGTCTTCGATGGCGATCCGCCGCCGGCGGTCGAGCCGCAACAGGTCGCAGGCCAGCAGGTTCTCGAAGTCCGCCTGCCCGGGCTGCCCCCCGGCGCGCGCGCCGAAGGCGGAGCCGCGGTGGTTGGCGCGGACCTCCAGGTCCACGCGCACCGGCAGGCGCGCCAGCAGGCGGGTCTTGCCGGATCCGGTCCGCCCCCCCAGCACCAGGAAGCGCCAGTCGCGCTCGGTCCGCTCCAGGGTCTCGAGCAGGAAGCGGCGCAGGGCCTTGTACCCGCCCTCGATCCGCGGCGCCGGCCTGCCGGCCTCGCCCAGCCATTGTTGCGCGACGGCCGAGCGCATGCCGCCGCGGTGGCAGTACAGGCATGCCTCGGGACGGTCCGCCAGCCAGGCCAGCCAGCGCTCGACGCGCTCGGCCCGGACCGGGCCGCGGACCAGCTCGCGCCCCAGCGCGACGGCCGCCGGGCCGCCGGCGGCGCGGTGGCGCCGTCCCACCGCCTCCCGCTCGGCGTCGCTCAGCAGCGGCAGGCAGGCCGCCGCCGGGAGCGCGCCCCGCCGGAACTCGACCGGGGCGCGCACGTCCAGCAACGGGACGCCGCGGGCGAGCAACTCCGGGAACATCGGGCGGGCGATCAGGGCGGACACGGGGCGGAACCTTCGGCGGCGGCGCATAAGTGTACCTCCTAAGGGCCGCCGTTGCACCGCGCCGTCCGCGGCGGCTATGCTCGCGCCATGGACGGCGGACAGGACGCGCGCGGCGGCGCTCCGGAGCTCTTCGCCCTGGTCTCGCAGGCTGGCGGCATGAAGCCGGCCCCGGTGCATCTGTGGGATCCGCCGTTCTGCGGCGACATCGATCTGGTGATCCGGCGCGACGGCGTCTGGGTGCACGAGGGCGGACCCATCCGCCGCCCGGCCATGGTCCGGCTGTTCGCCTCCGTGTTGCGGCTGGAGGACGACGGGCGCCACTGCCTGGTGACGCCGACGGAAAAACTCGGCATCCGGGTGGAGGACTGTCCCTTCCTCGTCACCGGCATGGAGGTCGCCGGGGAGGGGCGGGAGCGGGTCATCCGCTTCGAGACCGGCGTCGGCGAGCGCTTCGCCGCCGGACGGACCCGGCTCGACGGCGATGCGGTGGCCGGGACCGGCGGCGCGCCGCGCCCGGTCGCGCATGTGCGCGCCGGCCTGACCGGCTTGATCGCGCGCCCCGTGTTCTACCGGCTGGCGGCGCTGGCGGAGGAGGCGGGAGGCAGGCCGGGCGTGTGGAGCCGGGGCGCATTCTTCCCCTTGGACGGCGGGACGGAGGAGGAGGACGCCCCGTCGCGGGAGGGCGGCCGCGGGAAGGCCGGCGGGCTGGATGCGGGGCGGCCGGACGGCTGAACCGGGCCGGGCCGGGATCCCCGACCGGAGGGATTGGAGTGCTGGGATTGAAGTACTGGGACATTAGAGTAATGGGACATTTGACATTCTCTCCGTCGCCGCTTACGGCTCTTCGGAGATCGGGTGGACGGGGGGACGTCCCGTGCGGGCCGTTGGACAGGCGGCGGGATGTTTTCGAGGAGATGAGCCATGAGTTTTAGGAAGGCGCTGAAAGACCCTGTGTTCCAGTCCGTGATGGGAATAGGACTCGCGGCACTGGCGCTATTGGCGACCATCGTTATCGGTTTTTTCGACCTCGCCGGTGATATGCGGTCCGAAATGGCTGTGTTGCGCGCCGACATGGGCGAGCTGTGCGCTTTACCGCCGCCGGCTTCGGCGGTACACTGTCGCGTCCGTCGCGGGAGTTGAAGCCCGCGCCGCCGCATCCGCATCGGAGGCGCATTGAAAATTCTGGTCGGAGTCAAGCGCGTCCTGGATCCCTACGTGAAGGTCCGGGTCCGGGCCGACGGCGGCGGGGTCGACCTCGACGGCGCCAAGATGGCCGTCAACCCCTTCTGCGAGATCGCCGTCGAGCAGGCGGTCCGCATGAAGGAGGCCGGGACGGCGCGGGAGGTCGTCGCCGTGTCGATCGGCGGCGACCCCTGCCGGGAGCAGTTGCGCACGGCGCTCGCCCTCGGCGCGGACCGCGGCGTCCTGGTGGAGGCGGAGGGGACGGTCCAGCCCCTGGCCGCGGCCCGGCTGCTCAAGGCGATCGTCGAGCGGGAGGAGATCGGCCTCGTCATCCTCGGCAAGCAATCCATCGACTCGGACAACAACCAAGTCGGGCAGATGCTGGCCGCCCTGTGCGGCTGGCCCCAGGGCACCTTCGCCTGCAAGGCGGAGTTGAAGGACGGCAAGATCGAAGTCACCCGGGAGATCGACGGCGGCGAGCAGACCGTGCTGCTGGAACTTCCCGCCGTGGTCACCACGGACCTGCGGCTCAACGAGCCGCGCTACGCCTCCCTGCCGAACATCATGCAGGCCCGCAAGAAAAACATCGACGTCATGACGCCGTCCGACCTGGGGGTGGACGTCGCCTCCGGCATCGAGATCCTGGGCGTGGCGCCGCCGCCGGAGCGGAGCGCCGGCGTCCGGGTGGGGTCCGTCGCGGAACTGGTGGACAAGCTGAAGAACGAGGCCAGGGTGATCTGACATGGGCATCCTGGTCGTCGCCGATCACGACAACGTCTCGCTGAAGCCGGCGACCCGCAGCGCCGTCTCCGCCGCCGCCGCCATCGGCGGCGACATCGCGGTGCTGGTGGCCGGCCGCGAATGCCGGGCGGCGGCGGAGGCCGCGGCGGCCGTCGACGGGGTGGCCAAGGTGGTGCTGGCCGACCACGCCTGCTACGCGCATCAACTGCCCGAGGCGGTCGCGCCGCTGGCGGCGGAGTTGGGCGGGGACCGCACCCACATCCTGGCCGCGGCCACCACCACCGGCAAGAACCTGCTGCCCCGGGTCGCCGCCCTGCTGGGAGTGGGCCAGATCTCGGACATCGTCGAGGTGAAGGGCGAGGACACCTTCGTGCGGCCGATCTACGCCGGCAACGCCATGGCGACCGTGCGGACCTCGGACCCGGTCAAGGTGATCACGGTCAGGGCCACGGCCTTCGACGAGGCCGGGCAGGGCGGCGGCGCGCCCATCGAGGAGACGGACCGCGCCTTCGAGCAGACCCTGTCGACGTTCGCGGGCGAGCAGCTTTCGCGTTCCGAGCGGCCGGAGTTGACCGCCGCCGCCGTCGTCATATCCGGCGGGCGCGGCATGCAGGACGGCGGGAATTTCGCGTTGCTGGAGAAGGTGGCCGACAAGCTCGGCGCCGCCATCGGGGCGTCCCGAGCGGCGGTCGACGCCGGCTTCGTGCCGAACGACTACCAGGTGGGGCAGACCGGCAAGATCGTCGCGCCGGAGCTGTACATCGCGGTCGGCATCTCCGGCGCGATCCAGCATCTGGCGGGCATGAAGGACAGCAAGGTGATCGTCGCCATCAACAAGGACGAGGAGGCGCCGATCTTCCAGGTGGCCGACTACGGGCTGGTGGCCGACCTGTTCCAGGCGCTGCCGGAACTCGAAGCGGCCCTGTAGCGCCCCGGGGCCGGGATGCGCCGGCCCCCCGCGGCGCGGTTCCGTTCCCGTTATTCCTGGTTCCGCCGGAGCCGTGGGTCGTTCGGCGCGCGGCCCGCGGGCGGAGGCGCGGCCGGCGCCCGCGGGGGCGCGGAAGGCTGCGGGGCCGCAAGGGCCGGATCCCGTCTTTCCTCCCGCCGTTCCCGCGCGGCCCCGGAGTCGCCCCTTTGCCCGGGCCCGTTCGATGCCGTCGCGTCGGCCGGCGCGCCCTCCCGCGGCGGCGTCGGCCGCGGCGCGGGCTGTTCCGCCGGTTCCGGTCGGGCCGCGGGGGGCGGTTCCTGCCGTTCCCGCATCGGTTCGGAGCCGCGCGACCGTCGGGGATCGTTCGATGCCCGCGCGCCGGCAGGCGCGCCCTCCCGCGGCGGCTCCGGCCGCGGCGCGGGCCGTTCCGCCGGTTCCGGCCTGGCCGCGGAGACCGGCTCCCGCCGTTCCCCCGCCGGTTCGGAGCGGCGCGCCTGTCCGGGACCGTCCGAGGCCGGCGCGCCGCCCCGCGCCGCCGGCTCCGGCCCGGACCGCCTGGGACCGCTCGAGGTCCGTCCGCCCGCAGGCGGCGCCTCGCCCCACGGCGGCGGCATGGAATCCAGCGGCGGCCCGGACGGAGTCGCCGTTTCCCGCGGCGTAGAAAAACCGCTCGCGTCCGGGGCCGGACCCCGTCCTTCCGGAGCGGCCGCCGGCGGCGCCTCGCCGGCGGCGCCGGGCGCATCCTGACGCGGTCCGCGTTGGCGCCGCGTGGTGTTGCGCGGCCGGCTGCCCGCTGGACGCCGCTGGGCGCGCGCTCCGGCCTGGGCGGCCTTCGCATCGTCCCGCGCGATGCCCGCGTCGTCCCGGACGGAGCTCGCGCCCTCCTGTTCTTCCTGGCGCGGACGCTGGCCCCGTTCCTGATGCGGGCGCTGGTCCCGCTCCTGGCGCGGATGCTGGCCCCGCTCCTGATGCGGGCGCTGGTCCTGTTCCTGGCGCGGACGCTGGCCCCGTTCCTGATGCGGGCGCTGGTCCTGACCGTCGCCTCGGAACCTCCTCGACTGATCGCCTTCGCCCTGTCCCGGCCTGCGGCGGCGCTGTCCGCCGCGGGCCCTTTGGCCGTCGCGCTGCTCGCCTTGCGCCCCCTTGGACTTCCGCTCTCCCTGTTGCCCCTGTCGCCCTTGTTGGCCCTGCCGGTTTTGCTGGCCGCCCCGGCGCTGTCCGCCGCGGGCTTTCTGGCCGTCGCGTTGCTGCTGCGGGCGGCGTTGCTGTCCCTGCCGGCCCTGCCGCGGCTGGGAGGCGGGCTCCCGGCTTTCCCCGCCGGAGCCGCCGAACAGTCCCGACAGCCAGGCGAAAAAGCCCTTTTTCTTCTTCTTTACCTTTCTCTTCTCCTCCTTCTCCTTCCCGCCGGCGTCGGCCCCGAGCGGGGGGCGGCCGAGCGAGGGCTTCTGCACGGCGGCCTCCTGCGCCGGCGCGCTTTTCGCGGGCGGCGCCGCTTCGGCGCTGAAATCCACCTCGTAGCTTTCCCCTTTGCGGTTGACGCCGGTGATCTCGTAGTGGGGCGTTTCCATGTCGGAGCTGGGGACGATCACCAGCCGGGCCTTGCCCAATTCCTCGATCTCCGCCACCGCCGCCCGCTGTTCATTGAGCAGGTAGGACGACACCGCCAGCGGCACTTTCGCCGACAGTTTCAGGCACTTGTCCTTCTCCGCCTCCTCGCGCAGGATGCGCAGGATCGACAGGGACAGGGACTTCACGTTCCGGATCGAGCCTTGGCCGTTGCACCGGGGGCAGACGACCGCGCTGGCCTCCTCGAGGGACTGGCTCAGGCGCTGGCGGGACATCTCCAGCAGGCCGAAGCGCGAGATGCGGCCGACCTGTACGCGCGCGCGGTCCGGCATCAACGCCTTGCGCAGCTGGTTCTCCACCTCCCGCTGGTTGCGGGTGGAGCCCATGTCGATAAAGTCGATGACCACCAGCCCGCCCATGTCGCGCAGACGCAGCTGGCGGGCGACCTCGTCGGCGGCCTCCAGGTTGGTGGCCAGGGCCGTCTCCTCGATGCCGGCCCCGCCGGTGGCCCGGGCGGAGTTGATGTCGATGGAGACTAGCGCCTCGGTGGGATCGATGACCACCGCGCCGCCCGAGGGCAACCTCACCTTCCGCTCGAAGGCGCTTTCGATCTGGCTTTCGATCTGGAAGCGGCTGAACAGCGGCTGGGGCTCGGAATAGAGCTTGATCCGGCTCTCGTACTGGGGCATCACCTGCCGGATGAACTCGATGGCCTCCTCGTAGGCTTCCCGGGTGTCCAGCAACACCTCGCCCACGTCCTTGCGCAGGTAGTCCCGGATCGTGCGGATGACGACGTTGCTTTCCTGGAAGATGAGGAAGGGCGCGGACTTCTGCGCCGAGGCGTCCCGGATCGAGTCCCACAGGGCCACCAAGTAGTCCAGATCCCACTGGAGCTCCTCATGGCTTTTGCCGACTCCGGCGGTGCGCACGATCAGGCCCATGTCGTCCGGGATGTTGAGACTGCGCATGGCCTCCTTGATCGCCGCGCGCTCCTCGTCGTCCGCGCGGCGGGACACGCCGCCGGCGCCCGGGTTGTTCGGCATCAGCACCAGATAGCGTCCGGCGAGGCTGACGAAGGTGGTGAGCGCCGCCCCTTTGGTTCCCCGCTCCTCCTTCTCCACCTGGACGACCAGCTCGGCCCCCTCCTTCACCGGCCGGGCCTTGTCCGCTCCGGCGGCGCGGTACTCGGGCGCGATGTCCTTCAGGGGCAGGAAGCCGTGGCGCTGGGTGCCGAAGTTGACGAAGGCCGCCTCCAGGCTGGGTTCGACGCGGGTGACCTTGCCCTTGTAGACGTTGCCTTTCTTCTGGCCGCGCCCGCGGTACTCGATGTCGAGGTCGTAAAGCCGCTGGCCGTCCACCAGCGCGACCCGCAACTCCTCCTCCTGAGTCGCGTTGATCAGTATTCTCTTCATGATGGTTCGCTTTCCCTTTGTCTGTCGGGAGACGGCGAACGCAGGACCGGCGGGGCGGACGCCCTCCCGGCGGACGCCGGAGACCGGCATCCGGGGACGCGCCGACGCACCCGGCGGGCGTCAGGGAAAAGATCAATCTGTCGTGACGGAACCGGCGCCGGCCGCGCCGGCGCCGAAAATCCGGTCCGCGAGCGCGGCAGGCCCGGTCGGCCTGCGGCTTTCCCGTCATGGAAAGCCCGGTCTCGCGTTGTCCGCCGCGCGTCCGCGCGGCCCGGCTCCGGTCGGGAGCCGGCGATGAAATCGCATTCCCTGGGACCGTCGAATCAATACGTCCTGATCGCTGTCGTACCCAAATGGGCCGCGTCGCGTTCGACGCGGCGATGATGGCCAGCGGCGCGGGGCCCGGCGCCATGCGCCTGCGGTCCGCAAAAGTCCGAGTCGCGGGTGTCGTCTGCTCACGCCCGCCCTGCCGCCTGACCGTTGCCGGCGCGTTCGGGACGGATGGTTCCGCCCCGGCGCACCAGCGCCCGTCCGCGGGATCCTCTCGCCGCGGCGCAACTCGCATGTTCCGCCGCCCGCGCCTTTCGGGACGGGCGACGGGGGCATCCTACCAGCCTCCGGAGCCCAAAACAAGCGCAAAATCCGCAACAGCGCAAAATCCGCAACTGCGCAAAATCCGCAACTGTGCAAAATCCGCAACAGCGCAAAACCACGCAAATCCGTGAAATTCCGCCGAAAACCGCCCGGCGGGGCGGGGCGCCGGTCCCGGATCCACCGGGGGGCCGGCCCATCCGGCGGCCCGGCGAGTGGAATATCGCGGCCCAAAAGGCCAAAATCGCATGGCATGGACGTCCCGTACCCCATCCGCATCGGGCTGCGCTACTCGCTGGCCCGCAAGAGCAACCTCCTGCTGTCCTTCGTGTCCCTGGCGTCCATGTTGGGCATCAGCCTGGGGGTGGCGGTACTGATCGTGGCCCTGTCCGTCATCAACGGCTCCATCGCCGTCTTGCGCGGGGAAGCGCTCAAGTCCGTGCCCCACGCCGTCGTGTCCGGCCCGGGGATCGAAAACGATTGGCCGCTGCTGGTCGAGCGCGCCGGGGCGGCCGAGGGGGTGGCGGCGCTGGCGCCCTTCATCGAGGGGGAGGCGATCCTGCGCTGGCAGGGGCGGGACGCGTTCGTCCGCCTGCGGGGCGTGGACCCGGCGCTGGAGCCGGCGGTCGCGGACGGCGGCCCCCGCTTCGGCGCCCTGATGGAGCGGCTGGACGAGACGGCGGGCGGCGTCATCCTCGGCGTCCGGCTGGCGGCCGTCCTGGGCGTCCCCGACGGCGAGACGCTCGGCGCGATGCCGCTGGCCAGCCTGCTCGCCCGCGACCTGTCGGACCGGGCGGGGCTGCGGGTGATCGGCGCGGCCGACTTCGGCATCTACGGCAACGGCGACATCGCGCTGACCGACCTGGCCACCGCGCGGTCCGTGTTCGCCCGGGATCCCGGCGCCGCGCCGGCGCTGCGGGTCAGGGCGGACGACGTGTTCCGGGCGCGGGAGGCGACGGCCCGGGCCTTCGCCGACCGGCCGGCGCTGCGGATCCGCGCGTGGGACGAGACGCAGGCCGGCCTGTTCAACGCCCTGAACATCGAAAAGACCGTCACCGCGTTCATGCTGCTGACGATCGTCGCGGTGGGCGCGGTGAACATCATCTCGACCTTGGTCATGACCGTCTCCGACAAGGGCGCGGACATCGCGATCCTGCGCACCGTCGGCGCCGGCCGTCCGGCCGTCATGGGAGTGTTCGTGACCATGGGGCTGGTGGCGGGACTGGCCGGCGTCGCGACCGGCGCCGCGGCCGGCGTCGTCCTGGCGGAAAACCTCGCCGCGCTGAGCCTGTTGCTGGAACGGGCGCTCAACGCGCTGTTCGCGGGCGCCGACATCCACCTCGTCTCCCACCTCCGGACGCGGGTCGAGCCGGGCGAGGCGCTGCTGGCGTGCGCCGCCGCCCTGCTGATCAGCTTTCTCGCCACCCTCTACCCGGCCTGGCGGGCGAGCCGGACGCCGCCCGCGGCCGCGCTGCGGCGCGCCTGACCATGTCCGCCCCCAGCGTCGTCCGTTGCCTGCGTCTGGAGAAGACCTACACCCAAGGGCCCCAGGAGGTCCGCGTGCTGCGCGGCGTGGACCTCGACGTCGCCGCCGGCGACCGGATCGCCATCGTCGGCAGCTCCGGCTCCGGCAAGACCACGCTGCTCAACCTGCTGGGCGGCCTGGACCTTCCCACCGGCGGCTCCGTCGAAGTGGCCGGAAAAGATCTGGCCGCGATGAGCGAGGCCGAGCGGGGGCGCTTCAGGAACAGGCATCTGGGCTTCGTGTACCAGTTCCACCACCTGCTGGGCGAGTTTTCGGCGCTGGAGAACGTGTGCATGCCGCTGTGGATCGCGGGCGCGGCCCGCGCCGATGCCGCCGACAGGAGCGCGGCGATGCTGGAGCGGGTCGGGCTGAAGGACCGGCAGCATCACAGGCCGGCGGAGCTGTCCGGCGGCGAGCGCCAGCGGGTCGCGGTCGCCCGGGCCCTGGTGACCGGGCCGCGCTGCGTGCTGCTGGACGAGCCCACCGGCAACCTCGACCGCCGGACCGCGCTGGAGGTCCAGGACTTGATCCTGGCGCTGAACGCGGCCGAGGCGACCAGCCTCGTGGCGGTCACGCACGACGAGCGGCTGGCGGACTCCATGCGGCGCAAGCTGCTGCTGAAGGACGGCGCGCTCCATGAGTGAGGGGGGCGGGGCGCTGGCGCGTCGGATCGCCGTCCGCTACGTCAGCGTCGGGCGGCGCAGCCATCTGGTGTCGTTCATGTCCGCCGTCGCGGTGGCCGGCATCGCCTTCGGCGCGGCCGCGCTGATCACCGTGCTGTCGGTGATGAACGGCTTCGACCGGGAGATGCGCGAGAGCATCCTCGGCGTCGTCCCGCATCTGGTGATCGCGTCCGAAGAAGGCCTCGACGAGGAGCAGTGGCGGGACATCGCGACGGCGGCGCTGGAGCATCCGCTGGTGGAGTCGGCCGCGCCGACGATCCGGACGGCGGCGGTGGCGGCCGGGGAAGGGGGCGGCAAGGCGGTCCAGGTGGTCGCCATCGATCCGACGCTGGATCCGGCGCTGTTTCCCGTCGACCGGTTCATGCTCTCCGGGAGCCTGGGCGCGCTGGCCGAGTCCCGCTGGGGCATCGTCCTCGGCGCGCGCCTGGCCGAACGGCTGGGGGCGGAGGCGGGCGGGTCCGTGACGCTGTACGCGCCGACCGTCGCGCTGAACCCCCTCTCTCCCCGGGCGACGTTCCGGCGTTTCCAGGTCGTCGGCATCTTCAGGGCGGGCGCCGACGAGCTGGACGGCGAACTGGCCGTCATCGCGCCGCGGGCGGCCCGCGCCCTGTTCCGGCCGCGCGGCGCCTTCAACAGCCTGCGCCTTCGCGTGACGGACGTGCTGCAGGCCGACCGGGCGGGCGCCGAGCTGATCCCCCGGCTGCCGGCGACCGCGACGGTCGAAAGCTGGACGCGGCGGCTGGGCGCCATGTACAGCAACATACGGTTTTCCCGGTCGATCATCGGCCTGATGCTGTGGCTGCTGGCGGGCGTGGCGGCGTTCAACCTGGTCGTGAGCCTCGTCATGATCGTCCGGGACAAGCGGGGGGACATCGCCATCCTGCGCGCGCTGGGGGCGTCGCCCGGCGCCGTCAACCGGATCTTCATCTGGCAGGGCTGCCTGATCGGCGCCGTCGGCGTCGGCGCCGGCGCCGCGCTCGGCGCCGCCGGGGCGCTGCACGTCGGCGGCTTGGCCGCTTGGATCGAACGACGCTTCTCCATCGAGCTGCTGAACGCCGAGGTCTACCCCATCGACTATCTGCCGTCCGAGCTCAGCGGCGCCGACGTCGCCGCAGTGGCGGCCGGCGTGATGCTGCTGTCCCTGCTGGCGACCCTGTACCCGGCGCGGCGGGCGGCGGCCGTTCGGCCCGCCGAGGTTCTGGGAGCGGAGTAGCCGCCGCGCGGGCCGCGACAGGACCCAACACAGGGCCGCAAACAATTGACCGGCGGGGATGAAAAACGGCAAAATCGGGCCGCGCCGGACGCAGTCGTTGCGAATGGACGGCGCAAGGGGTGAATGTTC